>NZ_PSRR01000376.1 GCF_004296405.1 Bradyrhizobium sp. Leo170 | reverse complement strand
GCATCATCGCGGCCATGCTGTTCGTCTTCCAGGGCATCCTGGAGCTGACGCGTGGACGCATGCTGCTTCGGATCGGAAACCAGATCGACTGGCGTGTCAGCGACCGCGTCTATGATCTCGTGATACGTCTGCCGCTCCGCACCCGCGGCGGCGGCGATGGGCTGCAGCCGGTCCGCGACCTCGACACCATTCGGTCGGTGCTATCAGGGGCTGGCCTGCCGGCGCTGTTCGATTTGCCATGGCTGCCGATCTATCTCGCGATCTGCTTTGCGTTCCACCCGCTGATCGGCGGCACCGTGCTCGGCGGCGCGCTCGTGCTGGTGATCCTGACGCTGCTCACCGATCGCCTGTCCCGTCGCTCGGTGCAAAGAGCGTCAAACCATGCCGCCGCGCGCAACCGGCTCGCCGAGGCGAGCCGACGCAACGCGGAAGTCCTGGTTGCGATGGGGATGTCCGCGCGTCTGCTCGCGCGCTGGCGCGAGCTCGGCGATGCCTATCGCCGGCAGCAGAAAATCGCCGGCGACATCTCGGGCGGTTTCGGCGTCGTCGGGCGAATGCTGCGCATGATGCTGCAATCAGCCGTCCTTGCGGTCGGCGCCTATCTCGTCATTCACCAGGAGGCATCCGGCGGGATCATCATTGCCAGCTCGATCCTGACCGGCCGCGCGCTCGCGCCCGTCGACCTCGCGATCGCCAACTGGAGGAGTTTCGTTGCGGCGCGCCAGAGCTGGCGGCGTCTTGAGAAACTGCTGGCAGTCATCCCCGGGCCCGCGACCCAGGTGCCGTTGCCCGCACCGAGCCGCACGCTGCTTGCGGAAAAACTGTCCGTCACCGCTCCGGAGTCCGAAAGGGTGCTGGCCGCCGACATCAATTTCGTCCTCAAAGCGGGCAGCGCGCTCGGGATCATCGGCGCCAGCGGATCGGGAAAATCCTCGTTGGTCAGCGCGCTTGTCGGCGCATGGCGGCCGTCGCGCGGTGTCGTCCGATTGGACGGCGCGGCGCTGGAGCAATGGTCCCCCGAGGCGCTCGGAAATCACATCGGATACCTGCCGCAGGACGTCGAACTGTTCGAAGGCACCATCGCCGAGAATATCGCGAGATTTGTCCCAAGCCCGCCGATGGAAACGGTGCTCGCGGCGGCAAACGCGGCCGGCATCCATCAGCTCATCGTCGGCTTGCCGGAGGGATACAACACCCAGATCGGCGAACAGGGCGCGCGCCTCTCCGCCGGCCAAAGACAGCGCGTTGCACTCGCCCGCGCGCTGTATGCCGATCCCTTCCTCGTGGTGCTGGATGAGCCCAACTCAAATCTGGACGCCGAAGGCGAAGAGGCGTTGACCCGCGCGATCCTCGGGGTTCGGGCTCGCGGCGGCATCGTCGTGATCGTCGCGCACCGCTCCAGCGCACTCGCCGCCGTCGACTTCGTGATGACGATGCTCAATGGCAGGCAACAAGCCTTTGGCCCCAAGGATGAAGTGTTCTCGATGCTGACACGACGGGAGTCACCCCCAGCGGGTCCATTCAAGGTCGTTCCTCAATCGGCGGCATCGACATGACCGAGAGCGCATTTCAAGGCGAAGACCGCAGCTTGCGCCATCACCTGATCGGCGGAATAGTCGTCGCGCTCGTGCTGACTGGCGGCATCGGCGGCTGGGCCGCCACCACGGAATTGTCAGGCGCAGTCACGGCGTCCGGATCGGTCGTCGTCGATTCCAATGTCAAGAAAGTCCAGCATCTGACCGGCGGCATCGTCGGAGAATTGCTGGTCCGCGAAGGTGATCATGTCCGTGCCGGAGACACGCTGGTGCGGCTCGATGAGACTGCGCTGCGGGCGGGCCTTGCCATCTACGCGAAAGGGTTGGATGAGATGCGCGCCCGCAAGGCGCGCCTCAGCAGTGAACGCGATGGCGCTGAGCACATCGTGGTCCCACCCGAGCTGCTCGATCGCCCCTCGCCGGAATTCATCACGGCGCTCGACAGCGAACGCAGATTGTTCGAGCTCAGAGCCGCCGCGCGCAGGGGGCAGAAGTCGCAGCTTCGCCAGCGCATCGCGCAGCTCGAAGATGAAATCCGTGGCTACGCCGCCCTGCAGGAGGCCAAGGCGGAGGAGATCGAGCTGATCCAGCGTGAGCTCACGGGCGTGCGGACGCTGTGGGAGAAGAACCTGATCCAGATGAGCCGGCTAACGGTTCTCGAGCGCGAAGCCGCGCGCCTCAAAGGCGAGCTTGCGCAGTCGATTGCCGCGACGGCGCAAGTGCGTGGCAAGGTCACCGAAATCGAATTGCAGATTATCCAGATCGATCAGGATCTGAGCAGCGAGGTCGCCAAGGAGTTGCGCGAGATCGACGGCAAGATCGGAGAATTCATCGAACGCAAGGTCGCAGCGGAGGATCAGCTCAAGCGGGTCGACATCCGCGCCCCGCAGAATGGGATCGTGCACCAGCTCAGTGTCCACACGGTCGGCGGCGTGGTCAGCCCGGCCGAGCCGGTCATGCTGATCGTTCCGGAGGCCGATCTTCTCACCGTGGACGCCAAGATCTCGCCGGCTGACATCGATCAGCTCCATGTCGGACAGGCGGCGAGCCTGCGCTTCTCCGCCTTCAACCAGCGCACCACGCCGGAAATCCAGGGCACGATCAGCCGCATCTCGGCCGACGTGACATCGGACCAGCGCACCGGCCAGAGTTTCTACACCGCGCGGGTGGCAATCACGCCCGAGGAGCTGGCGCGACTGGGAGCAGCGAGACTTCTGCCGGGAATGCCAGCCGAGATCTTTGCCAAGACCTATGATCGCAGCGTGCTGTCTTATTTCGTCAAGCCGCTGTCCGACCAGATCGTGCGGGCTTTCCGCGAGCGCTGAACAATCTTGCTGACCGGTTCAGCGCAGTAGCCGAGCCGGGCGATTCGCGAGGCATCGGTCCGTCGTGCAGGCCCTACTCGACCGGGTGTCCGATCATCGCCGAGAGTTCGCGGACGACCCGATCCGACATTTGGCCGGTCACCGGCAGCTTGCGGTCGCGCTCGAACTTGGCGATTGCGGCCTGGGTATCGGAACCGATGGTGCCGGTCGGCTTGAGCTGGCCGTAGCCATATTCGGTGAGCGCGCGCTGGACCGCGGCGATGCGCTTCGATGCCGCACTCTGGGTGGTCTCGCGCGCGAGGGGATCGGCGCGGGCGGCCGGATGACATTTGCCGGAGCCGGCGGGGCCGACGTCGACTTCAGGACGAGATTGGTCATCGGGTCGGAAGTTTTAGAATCGGAAGTCCTGGAATCGGAAGTCTTGGAATCGGACGCCCTCGGTTCCGCTCTGGGTTCGGCGGGCTTCGCGGGCTCGGCGGGCTTCGCTTCCACAGGCTGGGGTTCAACGGGACGCGCAGCCGCCTCGACCGGCCGCGGACGCGGCAGCAGACTGGTGACGGCAGGCGCCGGCGGCGGCAGCGTCACGACCGAACCGAACATCGGTGATGGATGGCGGCCGGCCTGCAGAAACAGTGCATTGGTGATGATGGCAATGACGGCGCCGGCCGCGAGCACGCCGGCGACCGTGTCCTTCGGACTGTGCAACAGCACGCGCATCAGGACGCCGCGCTCTTCCTCGGCTTCGATCGCAACCGCCTGCGCGCCGCGACGGCGGCGGCGCGGCATCTCCTCATCATCGGCGACTTTTCTAGGCACTCTTCTTCACCTGCTGGGCTTGTTCCTGTAATCCGGATCGCAACGCGGGCTTCAGCGTCGCGATCTTGCCGGAAGGCTCCTGCACCGCCGGCGGCGCAAACGAGAGCGGCAGCGTCACGGTCACAGTGGTGCCTTCGCCAAGCTTGCTCTCTACACTCATCTCGCCCTGGTGCAAGCCGACCAGACCCTTCACGATCGACAGTCCAAGTCCGGTGCCCTCATGACGGCGCTGATAGGTCTTGCCGGCCTGGAAGAAAGGATTGCCGATCTGTTTGAGATCGTCGGCATCGATGCCGACACCGGTATCGGTGACATCAAGCATCAGCCGGGATCCCTCGACCGCAGCCGACACCGTGACGCTGCCGCCGCGCTCGGTGAACTTGATGGCGTTGGATACGAGATTGAGCGTGATCTGCTTGAAGGCGCGCGGATCGCCGTTCATCATGGGCAGATCCTCCGGCGCGCGGGTGATCAAGTCGACGCCGTTCTCCCGCGCCTTCAGCGCCAGCAGGTTGCAGCAGTTGAGCAGCGCCGGGCGCGGCGCGAACGGCTCGGGGGCGATTTCGAAAGTGCCCGTTTCCATCTTGGACATATCGAGGATGCCGTTCACCACCGACAACAGGTGCTGGCCGGAATCACGGATGAGCTGCGCATACTCCTTGCGGCGCGCCGCATCGAGCATCAGCACATCTTCCTGGGCGATCATGTCGGAGAAGCCGATGATGGCATTCAGCGGCGTGCGCAATTCGTGGCTCATGGTGGCGAGGAACCGCGTCTTCGACGCGTCCGCCTGCTCGGCAGCGTTCCGCGCCTGCTCCAGCGCCTCCTGCTGCATCTTGCGATCGGTGACGTCGCGAATCACGGCGACGACTTCGCCCTCGCCAGCGACCTGATCGAGCGGCCGGCAGCGCATCTCGACCCAGATGAAATCCGCCGACTGCATCAAACCGCGCGGCGCCTCCCGCCGCAGGCGGAATTCGACGCTGCGTCCCTCGCCGCCCCGCGCTGCGTCCGACAGCGCAGTGAGATAGGCCGGACGATCGGCGACATGGACGCGATCGAACAGGCCGTGCCCCATCAGCCGCGGCGCCGGCACGCCGAGCATCGCTTC
Source organism: Bradyrhizobium sp. Leo170 (assembly GCF_004296405.1). Lineage (GTDB taxonomy): Bacteria > Pseudomonadota > Alphaproteobacteria > Rhizobiales > Xanthobacteraceae > Bradyrhizobium. The sequence continues at coordinate 3,211 of NZ_PSRR01000376.1, read as the reverse complement.
CGCCGCCGGCGAGATGAATTGCACCGCCCCGTTGCGGCTGTGGCGCGACAGCACGTCGCTCATATTGTGCGCCAGGAGGCGGTAGCGCTCTTCCTCGCGATAGAACAGCGCCACGCTGGTGCGCGCGAGCGACTCGGCGCCGAAGGCAAGGCCCGCGGCATAGAGCGTTGCTGAAACGACACCGAACCCGATCAAGGCGCCCTGCAATGGCGCGCTCAGATTTGACGGCGGCAGCAGGTGGAAATGGCCGAGCACGATCAAGGCCGCCGCACATGACATCGCAAGCGCAAAAGCGAACGCCACCACGCGGCGCGAGGCCGACAGCGCCGCCTCGATCGGAACCACGATGAGCCAGACCGCGGCAAAGGATGCGATCCCGCCGGTGGCCGCCGCCACAATCATGACGAAGCCTGCAAGCGCCAGCGACGACAGCACATGCGCGCCTTCATAGCGGCCAGTGCGCGACAGGAACCAGGACAACAGGATCGGCGCGATCAGCCAAGCGAAAGCGGCAACCTCGATCGCGGTCGGCGCGCCGCGCAGCGCCAGATAGACGGGAAACGCAGCGAACGCCGCCAGGCTGCCGAGCAGGCGCGGCGCCATGAAGGCGCGATGCCGCGCCCGCGTCAACGCATCATATCTCGCCGACGGATGCAGCAGGGCATCGAGACAATCGCGGATAATACTCAAAACACTCACGGCTTTCGCGCTTTCCGATCCTGCGTCAAAGACGAGTCGGAACGCCCCCTTCATCTTGGACTCACCGTGTCAGAGTGAACTTAAGCGAACGCTAAGGCACAGCGCCCGGCCGCCGGACTCTGTGCCTTCGCACGGCTTTTGCACATCGCAACGGGCGCATTTGGCGCGGATGGTGAACGCGAGGTTTCCGCGATCGATAATCTTATGGTTTCGAAATGGTGGACGAGCGGGGCTCGCGCATCTTGCCGCAGCTCGCTGGCATCAATCGAAAATTTACACCGAATCGAGACGCGTGCGGATTTTGGCGCGCATTTTCCGCGAATTTTCGACGATTTAACTTCAAGGCAAACACTTGCGTTTTATTGACCGCTGCTAGTCACGTGCGAATTGCGGATCAACCGCAAACGAAGATGACGGGGTCGCGAGATGTTTTTCCTGCTGCGCATGGCATTCTGGCTCGGGCTCGTGCTCGTGCTGCTGCCAAGGGACAAAACACCTGAATCGGAAAAGCTGCCGCAGATCGGCGCCGCCGAAGCCGTGCAGGCGGCGACCGCTGCTGTCAGCGACATGGGCCAGTTCTGCAAGCGCCAGCCTGCGGCCTGCGAGGTCGGCGGCCAGGCAGCGACGGTGATCGGTCAGCGTGCCACCGACGGTGCAAGGAAAATCTATCAGATCATCATCGACAAGAAGTCGCCGGACCACACCGGCTCGATCGGCTCGCCTGGGGATGCCGAGGTCTCCCTGGTCGCGTCCCGCGACACCCTGACGGCCGACGACCAGGCCATCGAATGGCGGCCGCCGCCCGCGCCGTGACCGCAAAATAAGCCGGAACCGGCTGCATTTTCATCGCATTCGGCCGCCCGCGACCCTATATAACGATTGCAGTGATGGGACGCGGGTGATGATGACGATCGACGAAATCAGGGAGAATTTCTCGCTGCTCGACGAGTGGGACGACCGGTACCGGTACGTTATCGAGCTCGGCCGCACCCTTGCACCGATGCCGGAGGAAGAGCATTCCGCAGCCAACAAGGTGCAGGGCTGCGCGAGCCAGGTCTGGCTCTCCAGGAAGATCGACCGCGCCGGCAACGACGATCCGCGGCTGCATTATCTCGGCGACAGCGACGCGCATATCGTGCGCGGGCTGATCGCGATCCTGCTGACGCTTTATTCGGACCGCTCGCCCAAGGAAATCCTGGCGACGGATGCCGCCGCGATTTTCGATGAGTTCGGGTTCCGCGAGCACCTGACGCCACAGCGCTCCAACGGATTTCGCTCGATGATCGAGCGTATCCGCTCGGATGCCCGCGAGACGCTCGCAACCGCCGCTTCCTAGCTCGTGTATTTGACGCGTTTTATTCAGGCGAACCGGAATCCACTTCGCTCGAAAACGCTATGCTACTTCCGCTTCCGCTGCTGCTGGCCGAGGCCCATCTTCTTGGCGAGCTGTGAGCGCGCTACCGCATAGTTCGGCGCGACCATCGGATAGTCGGCCGGCAGCCCCCATTTCTCCCGGTATTGTTCCGGCGTCATGTTGTACTGCGTGCGCAGGTGGCGCTTCAGCGACTTGAATCGCTTGCCGTCTTCCAGGCAGACCAAATATTCTGACGTAACCGATTTCTTCACGGACACCGCGGGCTTGGCCGGCTCGAGCGGCGCCTCGGTCCGTCCGCTGGCGACCCGCATCAGCGCGGCATGCACCTGGCTGATCAGGTTGGGGATATCCGAGGCCTGGGTCGGATTGTTGCTGAGATAGGCCGATACGATGTTGGCGGTCAGTTCGACAGGGCTTTTGCCGGTGGCATCGGTCATCGCGCAACCTTCTCTTGAGGCTTGGACGTTGGCAACGGGGCGGGACCGCGGACAATATCGGGCTACGCCAATACATCAGCGGAGCCCCGCATTACTTGCTAATATGCGCGGACTACCAGGAATCTAGCAAGAACTACGCGGCTTTATTTTTCAAGACACGCGATTGCAAGTATTTCCCGGTCTATGACGAACGCTGCTCGAGATGCGCCCGCAGCTCGTCGATGGAGGCGAAGCGCATCATGCCTTCCGGCATCTGCGCCTCGATCGAGCCGTCGGAATAGAGCGAATAGGCCATGCCGTCGACGACGCCCGATTTCAGCACCGTCACCGGCGGCTGCTCCTGCGGCTGCGGCGGACGACGGTCGGCCACCGGCGCGCTGGGGCTCTCGCCTGGGGTCAAGGGCGTGCGCGGCACGCGGCGCGGCGGAAGGTCGGAGGGCCGTTGCCGCTCCGGCCTCGGCCACGTGTCATCGAAGTTCACCTGCTGCGACTCGCCCGATTCGGCGGCCGGCGCCAGTGGATTCGAACGCGGCTCCGGCGAGAGCATGTCGGGGGTCAAAGGCTCGCCTGCGCGCGCCGGGCCCCGTTCGCGCTCCTTGCGCGTGGAAGAGAACATCAGGTTGCGCCGCTTGGGACCTGCCGGGCCAACCTCCGACGGTTCCGCGCCTGGCGGAGTGACGGGCGGCACCTCGTTGCGGGC
>NZ_PSRR01000375.1 GCF_004296405.1 Bradyrhizobium sp. Leo170 | reverse complement strand
CCTTGGTGCCCGCCCCGCCGCCGGCGACCAGCACATGCACGTCGCCGCCCAACTGGCTGGCGGCGGTCAGCGCCTTGTTGGTGACGTCCTTCAGCTTCTCGTGTTCGTGTTCGGCAATCAGCAATGTCGTCATTTAGAGAACCCCGGCTTCGGTCTTGAGCTTCGACACCAGTTCGGCGACGTCCTTGACCTTGACGCCCGCCTTGCGGCCTGCCGGTTCCGAAGTCTTGAGGATTTCGAGATGCGGCGTGAGATCGACGCCGTAATCGGCGGCGTTCTTGTCGTCGATCGGCTTCTTCTTCGCCTTCATGATGTTGGGCAGCGAGGCGTAGCGCGGCTCGTTGAGGCGGAGGTCGGTGGTGACGATCGCCGGGCCCTTCAGCTTCACGGTCTGCAGGCCGCCGTCGACCTCGCGCGTCACCTTGAAGTCAGAACCTTCGACCTCGAGCTTGGAGGCGAACGTCGCCTGCGACCAGCCGAGCAGCGCGGCCAGCATCTGGCCGGTCTGGTTGCTATCGTCGTCGATCGCCTGCTTGCCGAGGATGACGAGGCCGGGCTTCTCCGCCTCGACCACCGACTTCAGGAGCTTGGCGACTGCGAGCGGCTCCACCGTGCCCTCGGCCTTGACCAAGATACCGCGGTCGGCGCCCATCGCCAGTCCCGTGCGGATGGTCTCGGAAGCTTGCGCCGGGCCGATCGACACCACCACGACCTCGGTCGCCTTGCCGGCTTCCTTCAGCCGCAACGCTTCCTCGACCGCGATCTCGTCGAACGGGTTCATCGACATCTTGACATTGGCGAGCTCCACGCCCGATCCGTCACTCTTGACGCGGACCTTGACGTTGTAGTCGACGACCCGCTTTACCGGCACAAGAACCTTCATCGATCCTCTTTCGCTTTGAAATTAGGGGGTTGATTGGCTTGGGCGCGGAACCTAAAGGTCCCGCTATCGGCGGTCAACGCGCGAAAGCCAAAAATCGGCCCCGGGGATTTCAAACCCATTCTAGAGCATATCCGGTTCTGATTGCATCCGCTTGAAAACGCTTTAGCGGTTCTGCCCGGGCACCCACAACACGTCGCCGGCGCCCTTGTCGTTCTGGAAGCGGCTGGCCACAAACAGGAAATCCGACAGGCGGTTCATATACTGGATGCCAGCCTCGCTGACCGGCTCGTCCGGCCTGGCCGCAAGTTCCACCATCATCCGTTCCGCCCGGCGGCAAATCGTGCGGGCGAGGTGCAGATAGGCCGCAGCCGGGGTACCGCCGGGGAGCACGAAAGAGGTTAACGGCGCAAGCTCGGCATTCAGCGTGTCGATGTCGCGCTCGAGCCGCTCGACCTGGCTCGCCAGCATCCGCAAACGCTCCGCCTTGCCCTCGCGCTGGGGCACCGCGAGGTCGGCGCCGAGATCGAACAGATCGTTCTGGATCAGGCCGAGCATGCGGTCGAGCGCCGGGTTATCCGCAAGATGAAGCCGCACCACGCCGATCGCGGCATTGGTCTCGTCCACCGTGCCGTAGGCGCTGACGCGCAGATCATATTTCGGCCGCCGCTCACCGCTTCCGAGCGCCGTCGTGCCGTCGTCGCCGGTGCGCGTATAGATCTTGTTGAGCACAACCATGTTTCAGCTCCGGCTTTCGTGACCACGTCTTCCTTTGGGAGAGGTGAAGTAGCCTAGCGCCCCATCGCCCAGACCGCGAGCATCGCGATCACGATGGCGACGAATTGCAGCAAGACGCGCAGCCGCATCAATTTCTGCGAGGTGTTCGGCGAGCCGCCGCGCATCATGTTGGCGAGACCGAGCAACAGGACGACCCCGACGGCGCCGACCGCGATCGGGAGAATGAACGTACTTAAGAAGGATGCCATCCACGCTACATAACACCGCGATATCCGAAGCGCCACATGGGGCAAATGCAACGATCTGGCGTTTGGCGCGATTATATCGGAAGCTGGTGTGCGGCTTGGGCTGGCCGGATCAGGGTGGGAAGTGAAGCAGGTTCGCTACGTCTACAGCGTCGTGATGGATGCGTTCTACACGTTCCTCGCCGACGACGGCTGGGCGATTGCGAGCCATATCGCGCTGTCGACCCTGATGGCGCTGTTCCCGTTCCTGATCGTGCTGACCTCCCTCGCCGGCTTTTTCGGCTCCAAGGAACTGGCCGACCAGGCCGCCAGCCTGCTGCTGCAGACTTGGCCGAAACAGGTCGCAGACACGCTGTCGAGCCAGGTCCACGACGTCCTGACGACCACGCGCGGCGACATCCTCACCATCGGCGCGGCGCTCGCGGTCTATTTCGCGTCCAACGGCGTCGAAGCGCTGCGGGTGGCACTGAACCGCGCCTATGCCGTCGTCGAGCGGCGGCGCTGGTACTGGCTCCGGCTCGAATCGATCGGCTACACCCTGATCGCCGCCGTCACCTCGCTCGCGATGGCGTTCCTGATCGTGCTCGGTCCATTGACACTCGAGACCGCGCGGCGCTTCATTCCGTTCTTCGTCGAGAGCAACGAGCGCATCCTCAACATCACACGTTACGGCATCACGATCACCGCGCTGACCGTCGCGCTGCTCATCCTGCACGCCTGGCTGCCCGCGGGGCGCCGCAGCTTCCTGCAGATCCTGCCCGGCATCATCTTCACCATGGTCGCTTCGCTGATATCAGGCATCGTGTTCGGCCAGTACCTGGCGCGCTTCGCCAACAATTACGTCACGATGTATGCGGGGCTCGCGTCGGTGATCATCGCGCTGGTGTTCCTGTATTTCATCGCCGCGATCTTCGTCTATGGCGGCGAGTTGAACGCGGCGATCATCAAGTCGCGTCTGCCGAAGGGCGTATCGCTTCAAGCAGCGCAGTCGCTAAAGCACGCGGACTCACAGGCTTGACCAGGAATGCGTCGGCGCCGGCCGCGCGCGAGGCCGCCTCGTCCTCGCTGCGGCCGGAAATCCCGATGATCGGAATGCGGCCGAGCGGCGGCTGAAGCGCGCGGATACGCCTGATCGCCTCGACCCCGTCGATGCTGGGCAGCACCATATCCATCAGCACGGCGTCGAAGGCGCCCTGCGCGAGCCGCTCCGGCGCCGCTTCGCCCTCGCCGATGAACTCCGCCTGATGGCCGAGCTCGGTGAGGATGGTGTTGAGCACGACGCGGCCGAACGGATTGTCCTCGACGCTGAGCAGCCGCAGCGCGCGCGGCGACCCCGCCGGGACGTCGCTCCCGGCATGGCCTTTGGATGCGGCCGGTTCGCCGGCGGACGCCAGCACGATCGTCAGCGTAAAGGTGGTGCCGCCACCCCGCCGCGGCCTGGCGACGATGTCACCACCCATGGCCCGCGCAAGCTGCTTGACCGAGGAGAGGCCGAGGCCCGCGCCGCCGAAGCGCGAGGCGACCCGGACATTGGCCTGCGAGAACGGACGGAACAGACGCTTGATCTCGGCGAGCGAAAGCCCGATGCCGCTGTCGGAGACGGCAAAGGCGACCCCGACCTTGCCTTTCACGGCGCGCATCGGCGTGACCTCGAGCGCGACTGTTCCCCGCTCGGTGAACTTGACCGCGTTGTCGATCAGGTTCTCCAGCGCCGCACGCAGCCGAATGGAATCGCCGACGGCGAAGGCGGGCAACTTTTCGGAGATATCGACCGAGGGCTGCAGGCCCTTGGCCGCCGCCCGCCCTGCGAGTGAATTCCCGGCGTTGCGGGCAAGCGTGTGCAGGTCGAAGAAATCCTGCCGCATCTCGAGGCCGGGGCCACGGCTTCGCGCCGCATCCACGAACAGGGTCGCAAGGCTCGCCAGATGCTCGGCGCCGGCCTGGATCGTATCGACCCAGCGTCGCTCGCGCTCGTCGAGGTCGGAGGTCGCAAGCAGGTTGCTGATCGCGAGAATGCCGGTGAGCGGGGTGCGGACCTCATGCGCGAACGCCGCCAGCGCGGTTTCGACCACGCCGGGCCCTGCCTCCGCAGGCGCGCGCACGCGGCGTGCTTTTGCCGCCTTCAAGACACGCTTCCGCGACGGCGTCTTCTTGGGATGCCGAATGGTGCGCCCAGCGCGCGATCTTGCCGCCATGATTCCCGTGAACCCTGCCCCGGCTGGCAGAATGGCATGCCGAGGCGGCCGGTGTCACGGAGACCTTTGGCCGACGGCCCTGGTGGCTCTAAGACAAGCCAACGAGACGACGGATATCAGCGGGCGTCGCGCCGTCGGCGCGCAGTTCCCGCAAGGCCGTCGCCTTGGTCAACTTCGACAGTTTCTGCCCGGCCGAATCGTGGATCAGCCGGTGGTGCCGGTAGGCTGGCGGTCCGATCCCGAGCAGCGCCTGCAGCAGCCGCTGCACGCTGGTCGACCAGAACAGGTCCTGTCCCCGGACCACATCGGTAACCTCCTGCAGGGCGTCGTCGATCACGACCGAGAGGTGATAACTGGTCGGCGTCTCCTTGCGCGCCAGGATAACGTCACCCCACGCCTCCGGCCGGGCGGGTACGGTTCCGTGCTCGCCGGCCGGCCCCTCGCCCTGTTCGGTCCAGGTCAGATCTTTGACCCGCGCGCGAGCCGCCGCCATATTCAACCGCAGCGCGTAAGGCGTCCCGGCCTCGATCAACCGCAGCCGGTCGACGCCGGCAACGATCGCGCGGCGCCCGGATAGAGCGGCGCACCATCGGGATCGCGCGGCCATGGTCCAGCCGCCTCGCGCTCGGCGACCAGACGTGCGATTTCAGCGCGGCTCTCGAAGCTCGGATAGAGCAGGCCCTGCGCGGTCAATTGCTCGACCGCCTTGCGATAGGCATCGAGATGCTCCGACTGACGCCGCACCGGCGTCTCCCAGGCGATGCCAAGCCACGCAAGGTCCTCGTAGATCGCAGTCTCGAACTCCACCCGGCAGCGCGTCGGATCGATATCCTCGATCCGCAGCAGGAATCGTCCCCCGGCCTCGCGCGCGAGATCAAAATTCAACAACGCCGAAAAAGCGTGGCCGAGATGGAGATAACCGTTCGGGCTCGGCGCGAATCGGAAAACGGGTGGCGACATTGTATTGGAATTCGTCATTGCCGGGCTTGACCCGGCAATCCATCCTCTAGGACTCTTATCGATAGCAGATGGATGCGCGGGTCAAGCCCGCGCATGACGCGACGAGACTGTTCCTCCATGCTCATCCACTTCGAAACTCAGTCAGACCTCGAAGACGCAATCGAAACTCTTGTGAAGCAGGACAAGCGGCTGAGGCCGGTTCTGGAGGTCACCGGCATGCCGGCGCTGCGGCAGCGCGAGCCGGGCTTCGCCGGGCTTGCCGCGATCGTCTGCGGCCAGCAGCTTTCGACCGCGAGCGCCGCAGCGATCTGGGGCCGCGTCAGCAAGGCGTTCGATCCCTTTCATCATGATGCGATCGGCAAGGCGCGTGCCGATCGGCTTGGCCGGCTCGGCCTGTCGGCGGCGAAGATCAAAACGCTGAAGCACATCGCGCGCGAGCTCGCCGCCGAACGGCTGAACCTCGACGTGCTCGCGAACGAAGAGGCCGACATCGCCCACAACACGCTGACCGCACTGCCCGGCATCGGACCGTGGACCGCGGACATCTATCTGTTGTTCTGCCTCGGCCATGGCGACGCCTGGCCGGCGGGCGATCTCGCCGTGCAGGAGGCGGTGAAGATCGGATTGGGGTTGAAGGAGCGGCCGACCGCCAAACAGATGGCCCCATTGGCCGAACCCTGGCGCCCGCTGCGCGGCGCCGCCGCGCATCTGTGGTGGGCCTATTACCGGGTGCTGAAGAAACGCGAAGGCGTGATCGCAGCTTCGTAGCCCGGGTGAAGCGCCAGCGTAACCCGGGACCGCTCGTCGACGCCGATGCAGGTGTCCCGGGTTACGCGTTCCGCTCCACCCGGGCTACGAAAGGTGTCGCTAGCCGCGCAGCCTGATGCGGTCTTCGCGGGCACTGGCTGTGACGAAGCTGGTGACGGCGCGGACGGCGGGCAGCTCGATCAGGTCCGGATGCGCGAGCAGCCAGAGATCGGAGACGCTGCCGAGCTTCTGCGGTGCGACCCGCACCAGATCTGGGTGGCTCGAAGCGACGAAGCACGACAGCGCCGAGATGCCGAGGCCGGCGCGCGCAGCGGCCAGCATGTCGCCTTGCGACGAGCAGCGCATTACGACCGTTCCCTGCCGCGTGATGAAGTCGCTCCAGCGCGCCAGATGCGCGTTCGACGCCTGGTCGGCAAACCCGATGATGCTGTGCCCCCGCCACTCGTCGCGCCGCTCCGGCAGCTTGCGCCGCGCGGCATAGTCGCGCGAGGCGTAGAACCCGGTGCCGAGCCGGCCTATTCTGCGCCCGATCAGGTTCTCCTCGCCAGCGTCGACCGGCCGCAGCACCACGTCGGCCTCGCGGCGGCGCACGCTTGCCGGAAACGGATAGGTGATGATCTCAAGCTGGATATGGTCGTGGTCACGCAGGAACGGCCCGAGCCGCGGCATCAGCCAGTGCGCGGCCAGCGTCGCACCGATCGACAGCTTCACGACGCCTCTCGCCTGCTCGCCGGTTGCGGAAGCCGCGGCCTCGGCGCGGAGTGCCGCAGCCGCCATGGCTTCGGCATGCTCGCGAAACTTGCGACCCTGCGAGGTCAGCGACAATCCGTCATTGGAACGCGCGAACAGGCGGGTGCCGAGTTGCTTCTCGAGCGCCGCGATCTTGCGGCCGACGGTCGGATGGCTGGCGCGCAGGCGGCGCCCGGCCGCGGCGAAACTCCTGGTCTCCGCCACGGCGACGAAGGTCTTGCACAGGTCCCAATCCATCCGACTGCCTCGCGTCGATAGCCCGTTCATCCCTGGTAGATTGACTGTTCAATATTGAACGCCGTCGTCGCGCCGTCCAGCCCTATATTGACGGCGTCAAGATAAGGTGCCGCAGGCGCCGGGAGGATCAGACATGCCGTTGCCAGCATCGCTCGCCAACAGTCTCGAATTGCCGGTGGTCGGCTCGCCGCTGTTCATCGTGTCGGGGCCTGATCTCGTGATCGCCCAGTGCAAAGCCGGCATCGTCGGCTCGTTTCCGGCATTGAACGCCAGGCCGGCCGAGAAGCTCGACGAATGGCTGACGCAGATCGAGGACGAACTCGGCGAATACAAGGCGCAAAATCTGGACAAGAAAGTCGCGCCCTACGCGGTCAACCAGATCTGCCACGCCTCCAACGACCGGCTGATGCGGGACATGGAAACCTGCGTGAAGCACAAGGTCCCCGTCATCATCACCTCGCTGCGGCCGCCACAGGAAATCGTCGAGGCCACGCATTCCTATGGCGGCGTGGTGTTTCACGACGTCATCAACGTCAAGCATGCGCGGAAAGCCGCCGAGCAGGGCGTCGACGGCCTGATCCTGGTCTGCGCCGGCGCCGGCGGACATGCAGGAACACTGTCGCCATTCGCGCTGGTGCGCGAGGTCAAGCAATGGTTCAAGGGCACCATCCTGTTGTCGGGCGCGATCTCCGACGGCTGGAGCATCGCCTCCGCGCTCGCGCTCGGCGCCGACCTCGCCTACATGGGCACCCGCTTCATCGCCACCCAAGAGGCCAATGCCGATCCGCGCTACAAGCAGGCGCTGACCGAACATGCCGCCCACGACATCGTCTATTCGAACCTGTTCACCGGTGTGCATGGCAACTACCTCGGACCGTCGATCGTGGCCGCCGGTCTCGATCCGAACAATCTGCCTGTCGCCGACAAGTCGAAGATGAACTTCGGCTCCGGCGGCAACACGAAGGCCAAGGCGTGGCGCGACATCTGGGGTTCGGGCCAGGGCATTGGCCAGATCACCGACACGCCGCCGGTCGCCGAACTGGTGGCGCGGCTCAAGGCGGAATTCACCGAAGCGCGCGGTGATTTCCTGAGACGCGCAAGCGCGTGAACCTGGTTTCACCTCGCCCCGCTCTTCGCGGGGAGAGGTCGAAATTCAAGCGCAGCTTGAATTTCGGGTGAGGGGCACCTCCGCGAGTCCATCTGCCACCGTGTTTGCGGAGGCA
>NZ_PSRR01000374.1 GCF_004296405.1 Bradyrhizobium sp. Leo170 | reverse complement strand
CCCGGCCGGCGCGGGCGCATTGTCCGCATTCGCGGGCTGCTGCGCGCTTTGCGGCGCGGCGCCTGCTGGAGCGATGCCGACCACAATGCCAACAGTGATCATCGCCACGGCCGACCACCGCGACCCACCCCGGGATTGCACCCGATGTCTGAAATCTCTGAGATTACTTCCACTTCGCACAGACGTTCGCCCAATTTCGCGCAGGCGTCCGCCGTCGCGGCGGGACCACCGCGACAACGACGCCTACTCACACGACGACTGGGCGAGTGCTAACGTGCAAAAATTTCTGCACGCCGTAGAAGAAACTTATCCATTTGTTAGGAAATCAGCGTTTGCGGCCGAATGCGATCGGGCCTTCAGCTCAGCAGTACCACCCCGCCGGGAAGCGAGGTGATCCGGGCCCCGAATAGCTGCTCGACCTGGTCGACAAAATTCCCGAGCTTGTCGAGCTGAAACGTGCCGTTGACGAGACGGCGCTTCAGCTCCGCATTGGCGATGATGATCTTTCCGGGACGGTATCGGTTCACTTCGTCCACCACGCTTGCCAGTGGGCGGTCGCGAAAGATCAGCAGCCCAGCCTGCCAGGCCGTCACCTGCACGGCATCAACCGGAACGGATTGCTGCAGCCCTGCGCTGGAATAGGTGACCTGCTCGGCCTTGTGGAGCTGAACCGTTCTGTCGTTCTGTTCAACGGTCACGACGCCGTCGAGGCAGGTCACCGAGACAACCCCATCGAGACAGCGCGCATTGAAATCCGCCTGCGAGGCGCTGATGCGTCCATTTCCTGCCAACATCACGAGCGGCTTGGATGGCGATAGCTTGGCCGCAACCGAAGCCTCGCCAGAAATCAGTTCGATCCTGGTCTCGTCAGACGTGGAGCGCAGCGCGACGCTGGTTTGGGTGTTCAGCTCCAGTGAAACGTCGGGCGCGACCGCTACCTTGCGATGTTCCCCTTTTCCGGTCCTGTAGTCGGCCGAGAGTTCTTCGAGCGACGGCCACAGACCGAGCGGTGGGCGAACGATCATGTAGCCGGCGGCAGCGGCCGCAATCGCCCCTCCCAACATGATACGGCGCGTGAGCCGCCGGGGCGGCGGCTGCGAAGCCGTTACGACGACATCTGAGGCCTGCTGCTCATCGGCCAGTTCCCGGGCGGCGACGCTCGCCATGCGAAAAAGCTGTACTGCTTTCTTGAATGCCGCATCATGTGCCTGGCTTTGGTCACGCCAACGCTGCAACGCGTCCACGTCTGCCCGCGTCGGCTCGTCGGTTTTCAGGCGAACGACCCAATCAAGGGCCTCGTCCAGCAGCGGATTGGATTTGGGTGGGCGATTCGGCACGGTCACGATGACTCGCTCACTGCCCTACTCCCCAAATCCAAACCTGCCGATAGTATTGGACGTGCATGAGAGACTATATAGATGATTCCATCCGCATCCGGGTACTGCAACGGACCTTTACGCAAATCATCAGGAGAAACAATCGGGAACACCTGCATCAGATGCTTGGGCATGACACGGTCGAGAATGATGCAGTGGCGCTGCCTGCGGTTTCGACCTGAACGTGTGCTTGATCGGCTCAGCATTCCCCCGCGAACCTCTCCCGGATATACTTACCGGATCCAAGCGACAACTCTCTCTATTCGATAGACGATCGAAACTCCGCTATCCCGCAGAAAAAACCCGCGAAAGTTGAAAAAACAGGTCACAGCTTTCGACGCGGCGACCGGATGAGACGGGGCCTGAAGGCACCGTTCTGCAGCAAACATCGATGATCGACAAGTGCGGTTTCGGCCGGCGTCATTTTTCGATAGCAAATTCAATACGAACGGGGGCGCGGGCCACCGAGACGACGGATCAATGTATAATCGAGACAATTTGCACAGTGGCTCAAGGCCAGCTTCAAATCACTTTCTACCGTTCGCACGCTAACGCCCAGACTGACTGCAACGTCGTGTGCAGACCGCCCCTCGATGCCGATACCGAGCAGCACGTGGCGGGGCCTGGCAGGCAATTCGGCCAGCGCACGCTTGAAGGCATCAATATCGGAACGTGCTTCGACAACCCGGGCGGGATCCGGCTCGTCGTCGCACACATCGAGCAACGCCTCAACTTCCGATGCGCTGACACGATGGTTCAGAGCTTTCTTGGTATCCTTGGCGATGTTGATGGCGGTGCGGAAAATATAGTCGGACGGACTGCGCACAGGGACAGCATCGGTCACCCGCTCCAGCCGCAGGAACGCCTCGTGCAGGGCCTCATAGGCGAAGTCCGAAGACCCCAGACGGCGCGTCAGCTTCTTGACCAGTTCGTCGTAGTTCTCGACGAGCTGCCCCCGCAGCCGTACTCGATTGACACCAGCCACGCCTCGCGGCCCCCCAGACGCCAGCTCGATATCCAGACCGGACTACTCCCGGTGGGATCCTCGTAGCGGCAGCGGATAACACATTTATGACAAAGGTTGAATCCTCGCCAGGGTACAAGCGGGGGTGCGGCTTCCGTATCACAAATGGCATCCGGCTTCACAGATCAGGACGGTTCAAACACCAGCGCTCCACGTTGCATCAAAAACGAGATTGCCGAGCCCATCGCAGGTACGCCGTCCTATCCGCAGGGGCCATCGACATTCATTGCAACGGCTTCACTACAATCACGATACGCACCGGCCGAGGCGTGTTTGCCGGCGCCGACCGGCTGATGGTGAGACCACGCAATACCGTCGCCACGGCGGCGTCCCGCTCGACATCGCCCGTCGATCTGAACAGTTCGGTGCGCTGAACCGTGCGGGACCGATCGATCCAGAGATCAAGGACAGCCCGATAGCTGCCGCCTCGCGTCCTGACATTCTTTTGCAAGGCCTTTTGAATGTCGATCTGCAGACTTTCACTATAATCGTGAAGCCGGCCAACATCGTCGCCGTCATTCGAGGCCCGTACCCTCAACATCCCCAATGACAAATCCGCAGAACCGAGCGGGCTGGCGGGAGGCCCGCCAGTTGTCGCGGATGGTAGAGCAAGGGTGATCGCGTCCGGACGGGTATACTGGACTTTCAGGTCCGTTCCGGCCAACAGCAGGTTCAGCGCCTGCTCGGCCGTAAAGTTGCCCTCAACCGCCGCAGATTTTCGCCCAGTCGCCGAATTGCTCTCATAGAGCACTTGAACACCGGTTCGCTCGCCGTAAGCCTGCAGTGCAATGGCAAGCGGTTGTGCGGGAATATGAAACCCGATCGGCTCCGACACAGTGGCAGCCCGACGTTCTTCGGCAATGGCTGCGCATACGCCGGTGATTACCAGAAGGGCGCAAATCCAGGTGAGATGTCGTTGCCCCCGAGAACGTTCGACCGTCTTCCCATCGGTCACAGCACAAGCATACGCGACATATGATCGAATTGCCGTCATGGCCCCACTTCGCTTTGCCCCAGGGTCTGGTCAGTGTCCTATTTCTAAGCCTTCCGACCAGTCGCTGCTCAGCGCGGCGTAGGCGATGCGCGAGCGCTTTTATATCCGAAGATATGACAGCCGTCTAACAGGCCCTATCGGCCGGGCGGCGGCCAACGTTTCCCACATCGATGACCTTGATCTCGTTAGCCCAGCGAGCGCTTGCGTCTCCGTCCGCGAGCGGCTCGTCGGTACCTCGCTTCAATCACCCCTACGCCTTCACCATCATCATCTTGCGAACACTCATCGCACGTATTTATTCGCTTGAGCATCCAGCGCGCGAGACAATTACAACGCGAAACGCCACAAATCTGCAATGGTACCGACGCTATGCTTCAGCATCCGCTCACACGGCAGAACTGCAATGAATGGCCGCAGTGCGTCACCCCACATACATCACATGCCTTATCGACAGCTCGTTGTGACTGCGATCGCGGCGCTACTCTCTTCTGCCGCGTCTGCCGCCGAATTCACCATCGTCAATGCTTCGAACATTCCATTGCAGCACCTCTATATATCGCCATGTGGGGCGCGGCATTGGGGGCCAGACCAGTTTACCGAAGCGCTGCCGCCTTCCAGATTTTTCACGGTCTCCAGCGTCAGGCCGGGCTGTTACGACATCCAATTCGTGGTTGCGCCCTGGAATAGCTGCGTCATCGCGGGGGCATCACTGCGCCGCAGCGAGGTCTGGAAGGTGACGCAGTGGACTGTGTTCGGCTCGCAGAGCGGCGATTGCTCCCATGTCGCCGGCTACGTTCCGGCAACGCGACGGCCGTGGAGCTGGCAATCAACATCGGCTTCGGACATGAAGAGAGAGTAACGTGGCAAAGGTGTTGGTGACCGGCGGCGCCGGATTTCTTGGTTCGCATTTGTGCGAGCGGCTCGTCGAGCAAGGCCACGATGTGCTTTGCGTTGACAACTATTTCACCGGCGGCAGGGCCAATATCGCGCATCTCATCGGCAACCCGCACTTCGAGATGATGCGCCACGATGTGACTTTCCCGCTCTATGTCGAGGTGGATACGATTTACAATCTGGCCTGCCCTGCCTCCCCGATCCACTACCAGTTCGATCCGGTGCAGACGACCAAGACCAGTGTCCACGGCGCGATCAACATGCTGGGGCTCGCCAAGCGAGTGAAAGCGAAAATCCTCCAGGCGTCGACATCCGAGGTCTACGGCGACCCCGAAGTTCATCCGCAGCCTGAGGCTTATTGGGGCCGCGTTAATCCTATCGGACTGCGTTCCTGCTATGATGAGGGCAAGCGCTGCGCCGAGACCTTGTTCTTCGATTACTGGCGCCAGCATGGCCTGCGGATCAAGGTCGTACGAATCTTCAACACCTATGGTCCCCGCATGCATCCAAGCGACGGCCGCGTGGTGTCGAACTTCATCGTTCAGGCGCTCAAGGGCGACGACATCACCATCTACGGAGACGGCAACCAGTCCCGCAGCTTCTGCTATGTGGACGACCTCATCGAGGCGATGATCCGGACCATGAACACGCCGGATGATTTCAGGGGCCCGATCAACATCGGCAATCCGCGTGAGTTCACAATTCGTGAGCTCGCCGAAGAGGTGATTGCGCTCACGGGATCACGGAGCAGATTGGTGTTCATGCCGCTGCCCTCCGATGACCCTCGCCAGCGTCAACCGGATATTTCGCTTGCCCGCACCGTGCTCGACTGGACACCGCGGATCGAGCTTCGAAGCGGGCTCGAGAAGACGATTGCCTATTTCCGCGGCGAGATGAGAGCTGCCGCGGAATAGCTCGTCCATCCGCCTCTCTCTTGCGGCCGCCGATCGCATCATCGTTCAAGCAGTTTTCCGGCGCCAGAAGGCATGCACGTTCAGATTGACCTTCAAGACGGGGTCGGCAGTTGCGCGCTCGCCGGAACCGCTCGGCTGCACCAGCAGGGCATCGACGAAAACATAGGGAGCGCCGCTTTCAAGGCGATAAAGCAGGGATTGCAGCTTGGGAAGCGTGGCATTCAAGGTAATCTGCACCCGAATGATATCGCCTTTGTCATCGCGATCCGCCGGCGGAACCCCGGACGAGACCAAAACGGCGTGCTGATCCGTCACAAGCTGCGACAGATAGGCCTGAAACTGCGCGGTGGCGAGCCCGCTGGTGGGCGCATCCAGGAATGCGAGCGCGGGAGCTGCCGAGGGCTGAGTCGACCGGCTTCGATTGGCGACCGACCGTGAACGCGCCTGCAGGCTCGCAAGCTGATCGCGTTGGTCGGCAAGCGCCTGCAACGCCTCGCTACGCGTCTGCAATGCTGCTGCGACCGCAACCGCACAGACGATCAGCAACGCGCAAAAGCCGCCAACTGCGAAGACCTGCTCGCGGCTGACATCGAGCTTCAGATTCGGCTTCAGCACGGCCTAGCCTCCGTCGATCCTGGCGTGCGCCTCGACGCGCGCCTCGATGTGAAACATGAAGCGCGTGCCGTCGGCGCCGCGTGTTGTGGGAGCAAAGAAATGCACATCCTTCAGATGTCCTGACTGCTCAAGCGGAGCAATCAGCGACGGCGCGTCGTCGGCGAAGCCCACGATGCGCAGCGTCGCACCGTCGAGATTGAGCTCAGTGAGATGAGAATTATCCGGCAGCGCACGGGAAAGCGCCTCGACAACGATCACAGCCACGGGCGACGTTTCCTTCAAGGCCCACGCGCGCTCGGGAGGCGCGAGCGAAGAGATCGATTGCCGGGGGAGAGCGCCCTTGATCTGGCGCTGCAGCGCCGCGATGCGCGTCCCGACATCTTCGCTTTCGCTGTCCGCGGACGCTGCAGTCATGAAGCCCCAGACGTTCACGATGAGGGTGATGCAGACGGTGGCCGCGATCAAGCCACCAATGGTCTGGCTGATACGTGCGAGGCTCTTGTCGGTCGCATCGGCGAGCCGCGACCACAGCACGACGGGGATAGCCGCGTCGGCAAGACGCTCGCTCGCCACCACGCGATCGACCCGCAACCCCAGCGCACCCAGACGCTGGCAAGCCTCGTCGAGCACCGCGCGCGAGGTGATGAGAACACGCACGTCGAGGCTCGCCGCATCCTCGCTCGGTCCGACATCGAAACCATAGGCGGCCTGGTTCGCGCGCCAGGGGCACAGGCGTTCGATCTGGTTGCGGACGATGCCGGGCAGCAGGTCGCGGGCCTGGGCGGGAACGCTCATCCGGCGCGCGACGAATTCATCGGCGGCGAGTTCCAGGATCACGAAGCGGTTTTGCGCGGCGCGGGCGATGTCGTCGGGCAGCGGAGCACCGGCGGGGACGATGACTGACGTTGTTCTTCCCGTCCTCTTCGCATCAGAAACGATCCATTTGTCGCCGTCCTGTTTGTTGCCGTCTTGGGCGACCTTCAGCCAGTTGCGGGCACGGCGGCGCTCCTGCCAGCCGAGCCACAGGCGGGCCAGGATGTCGATCCAGCGCCCCATAATAATGTCGATACGCATCAGCGTGCCCCCATCAGCATGACAGTGTCCGTTGCCGCCCCCGGCGACAACGGGTTCCAGGCGAGAACCCGATACGGCTGCTTGTCGTCGGGCAGCAGCACGATGAAGACCTTGGCCTTGGCCGTGTATCCGCCCACAGTTCCAGCGACGAGATCCACCGCGACGACCTGTCGCCGCTGAACCTTCAGATACTTCTGCGTCGGCCCGAGCAGGAAGGCGAGGCGCTCGGGATCGACCAGCGGCGCGCCGCATCTCGAGGAAGGTGTCAAGCCGCGCCGCGTCGACGAACGGCAGCGTCTGGAGCACCGCGACCGGTGCGGTGAGTGGGTTCACGCCATCGCTCCCATACACGGTGATCAGCGGCACTATCGCCGCCATCCAGTCCGCCCTCATTCCGGGAATGCTCGCAAGCTGCCGCACATCGGTGAACGGTGCAGGAGAGGCCGATGCGGCCTGCTGATCGGACCCGGCCTCCGCCTCATCGGACTCGGCCATCTCCTGATCGGGCTTGGCGGCGGCCGACGCCGGCTGTTTCGCCGCCTCGTTGGGCCGCCGCTCCTGCCGATCCGAACCACGCAGATCGACGATCCTGTTGGCCAAAACGTTGGCGTCGTCATCCTCCACCCCGACATAGCGCAACAGCGACGCCAGCAACTCGACAGGCGCCTTTCCGATGTCGATGCGGCCGCCCTCGTCGCTGACGCTGACGCGCACCTGTCCGGTCGACAGCGTAATGGTGGTGCCACGCGCGACCAGTGGCGCATCGCGCATGGCGGCCACCATGCCGGCCGCGGCCTCAAGTCCTGCCGTCAGCAGCGCATCGGCCTGCACACGCTCGCGGTCGATGCCGACGATCCCCACGAGGCTGCGAAACGTGGTCGACGTCGCCATTGCCAGCGCCGAGCACAGCGCGATCGCCCAGAGCACCGTGAGCAGCACCATGCCGCGCTGGTTGTCTCGGCGGCTCATCCGCGCGCCCCCGCCGGCTGGTCCTTCGCAGGCTCGGCCTCCTTCGCCGGCTGCTCCTTCGCCGATTTGGACCCGCGGCCGGTCAGACACGTCGCCTTGGCGCCCGGCCGCGCACAGCCGATCGGCGCATCGGCACGGAGCGCAAAC
>NZ_PSRR01000373.1 GCF_004296405.1 Bradyrhizobium sp. Leo170 | reverse complement strand
CTAGAGGTCTTTACCGAGGGGGATAACGATGCGGCGTAGAGGGGGCAATGGTGGGGTCAGGCGCAAGGATCAGGAATGGCACATACACGGATGCTGACATTCTTGCGCTTTACATGAAGTACAGAGAAGCTGGAATTGGTCCGTTCACGCGCGAGATTGGTGATTTCATCGCTCATTCAAGGCGTGACAGAGGCGCGACCTTGGACACGACGGCTTATGTGTTCGCGCAAGTCGCATTCTTTCAAACTTACCAGAGTGACAAAAAGAGGCCGTTAGAACCGAAAGGAAAATGCGGTTGGTGGCTTAAGCACTATTTTCTGACAAAAGCTAAAGAGGCGAATGAGGCAGAGCTTCTGAAGCATGCAGACATGACAAAGAAGCAAGCTAAAAACGCAATCGAATCGTGGTTCGATGACAAGTCGGCTTACCCGATGCGGATAAACTGCAAAAACCCGAATGAACTGTACCGACTAGCGACGTTATTCTGCCGAACCATCGTCGGGAAAAATGTCTTCGATTTGGATGCCGTGAAGTTAGAAATCAAGCAGATATTCCAAAAGGAAGGTATCCCACAAACAGAGATGGACGACTTCATCATCGGTACATGCGTTCTATTATCTGGCAAGTCTGCGGAGATTGTGCCCGGGTTCGCAGCAACTGTCGAACTAGCGGTTGGGACAACCAGAAGTATTCCCACTGGCAAAGATGGCAGATGGCCGGGCGATCCGAATGGATGGAATGTAATTCCTCTGCCGGATGGAAATCTAACCGTTTGCGTCAAGACCAAGAACGAGACTGGCGACGGCTTGGTTTCGATAGCTCTCGAGCTTCTGGATACAAAGATTGATACGGAAGCATACTTCTCGCGATCCCTCATAACAAAAGACCAGCACGGGTTTCCTTGTTTGGATTTTGATGCTCCCTTGAGCTTTGACGCTACCGCTAATCCAAAAGTTAGTATTGTGGTCTGAATGAAGTTCAACGAGGGACAGGGTGTCAGCCGTTCCTAGCCCTGCGCCAATTGTGAGAGTTGTCTAGCTTCTGGCCAACGACCGGGCCTACTTGGGCCCCTGCCTCGCTAGCGGAGAATGCGAAGGACTAGACGAGCAACCGTCTGACCCTTTTTGCTTTGGGCACTGCGGCCCGATAACAGCAAAAACACTGATAGGTCCGCACGGGTGAAGATGTCTTGAGCGTCCCCTCACGCTGCCCAACTCGCTAGTGCAGCTTCCGCCGATGCTCGATCGTCCTTGGATGCGATAGACCGTCTGTCGGCTGAGACCAGTGGCCTTTGCAATTTCACCGATGCCTGCTGATTGGCCCAGCATGTCGCATACGGCGGAGAACTGCTCCCTTGAGAAGCTCGGCTTCCGTCCTCGGTACTTGGTATCCCCAGCTCGTTCCTTGGCGAGCGCGATCCCGCCCTGCTGGGCTTCCTTGATGGCGCCTGTGCCGTTGCCGCCATGAAGGCGATGAGGGCGTCCGGACGGCCATCGGGTCTTCCGAGTGACCGAAATCGCTGATCTGGAGCGGTTGAGCCCGTAGCCCGGGTGAAGCGGAAGGCCAAACCCGGGAATCTGCGCGCGTGTTCGCGGGCGGGCCCGGGTTAGGCTGGCGCTTCACCCGGGCTACGGTCCTTGCTGATCAACTCAACGAGCCTCGGTACCGCCAACGAGATGCTCGCGAAAGAACCGCACAATGCTCGCATCGAATTCGCGATGAAAGGCTGAGCGGTCGAAGCCTTCGGGGTCGGTGCAGAAGCGCGGCAGGTTCGCCGCGAGTTCAGGTGAGCACGGTGGGAGGAAGGCGTAATGGCCGGCCGGCACCACGTGAATCTCGGGCTTGCCTGGCAGGCTGCCGACGACGCGCTCGGTGCCCGACGGATCCACGCCGCCGCCTCCTCGTTCCGAGCGCCAGAACTGGAGGGGGATCTTGATCGCGGCCAAATTGTCCTGCGTGAAAACTGCGCTCGGTGCATCGGCAATCACCGCAGCCCGGATGCGCGCATCATGTGGCGGGTTGGGCGGGGTCTCGCCGTTGTGGAGTTGCGCGCAAGGGCCTGTCTTATCCGTGCAAAAATGTGCGAGCCTGCCGAAATCCGGCTTGGCGCCCGCCAGGGCCAGGCCGGTATAGCCTCCGAAAGAAAAGCCGAAGAAGCCTATTCTGGTGGGATCGATGGATGCCTTGTCTTTCCAATCGTTCAGCATGAAGTCGAGCAGGCGAACCATATCCTCCGGGCGTGTCTGCCCGAGGGCCAGCGTATCTCGCTTCGACGAGTCGTTGGCGTTGTCGCCTGGATGATTGATGGCTGTGACGACAAAGCCGGCATCAGCCAGCGCTTCCGCGACATCACGGTGAAGCCCGAACCAGCCGCCACGGCCGTGCGAGACGATGACCAGCGGCAGCTTCGTCCCCGCGATGGGGCAATCCTTCACGCCTTCAAGCGGATCGGAAAAAGGCACGGCAAGCGTGCCGAGCGGCACCTTCTGCGGTGCGGTCGCGCATGGATACCAGATGGCGCCTGAAAGGGCGGGATCGGAGTCGAGAAGCTGGATGCCGGCGGCCTCGACGGGCGAGCCGAAGCAGCACAAGATGATAGCGTAAGCCCAGAATGTCCTGCGCACCCGGCGGCCCCATCACAATCGGCTCTACTGCGCCAGAACTAAACTGCCTGAAGGCGGCACACAACACCGGTACGCAATCCAGCGCCGAGCATGTGTTTTGTGCCACCGCGGTAGGTCAGCAGCGGTGACATTTTTCTCGCGTGCCACCTGTGGTAGATTACCGATACATCCTTGACGGCGCGGACTGAATTTCCGGGACGTGCCGGCGGCAGTCGCTGATCTGTGTCGGGAAGTGGGAATGTCGGAGTCGGGTATCGAGCGCACGGGGCGGCCGACCGATCTCGCTGCCAGCGACACGATTTGGATTCCCGGCGCCACTTTCCGAATGGGTTCCGACAATCACTACCCCGAAGAGGCGCCCAGCCATCGGGTGAGCGTGGACGGCTTCTGGATCGACCGCACGCCGGTGACCAACGGCGCATTCAAGACATTCGTCAACGCGACCGGCTATGTCACCACGGCGGAGATTCCGCCGAACCCAAAAGACTATCCCGGCGCCCTGCCGAAGATGATCTATGCCGGCTCGCTGGTGTTCTCGCCGCCGCGTCGCGTACACGATCTGCGCGACTGGAGCCAGTGGTGGACGTTCATGAAGGGCGCCAACTGGCGGCGACCGTACGGACCTGGAAGCAACATCAAGGACCTGGACGACCATCCAGTGGTGCACGTTTCGTACGCGGACGTGCTCGCCTACGCGAAATGGATAGGCAAGCAGCTTCCCACCGAATCCGAATGGGAGCTTGCCGCGCGCGGCGGTCTGGATGGTGAGGAGTTCGCCTGGGGCAACACGCTGACGCCTGACGGCCGGCACATGGCCAACACATGGCAAGGCGACTTCCCGGTCCAGAACATCTGCGAGGACGGCTTCCAGCGCACCTCGCCCGTCACGGCATTTCCGCCGAACGGCTACGGCGTCTACGACATGATCGGCAATGTCTGGGAATGGACTGCCGACTGGTGGTCGGCCCGTCATGAAGCGGATAGCGCGAAGCCTTGCTGCGTTCCGCAGAATCCGCGCGGCGGCCCGGAGCACGTGAGCTTTGATCCAGGTCAACCGAACATCCGCATCCCCCGCAAAGTCTTGAAGGGCGGCTCGCATCTGTGCGCGCCGAACTATTGCCGCCGGTATCGGCCCGCCGCCCGGCATGCCGAACCGGTCGACACGTCGACGAGCCATGTCGGTTTCAGGTGCGTAGTCAGAAATGGGAGTGAACGATGAGCTCGGAGAAGAAACAGTCGTTTCTCGATCGCCGCAACTTGCTCTTGAGCGGGACGGCGCTGGTCGCCGCGACGCTGACCTCCGAGGCGCTTGGCCAGGACCAAAAGTCCGCGGCGCCGGCTCCCGCCGCATCGCCACTGCCCGGCGACCGCAAGCCAAACATTCTCGTTATCTTCGGTGACGATATCGGCATAGCGAATATCAGCGCCTATTCCGGCGGTCTCATGGGCTATGAAACGCCCAATATCGACCGGATCGCCCGCGAGGGGATCAGATTCCTTCATTACTATGGCGAGCAGTCCTGCACCGCAGGTCGAGCGGCCTTCCTGACCGGGCAGCATGGAATCCGGACCGGACTGACGAAGGTTGGATATCCCGGGGCTCCGATGGGAATGAGCCAGCTTGATCCTTCAGCAGGCGGCCTGCTCAAGCATCTCGGTTACGCGACCGGGCAATTTGGCAAGAATCACGTCGGCGATCGCAACGAAACCTTGCCGACCGTGAATGGCTTCGACGAGTTCTTCGGCAATCTCTACCACCTCAACGCCGAGGAAGAGCCCGAGCTGCCCGACTATCCGAAGGATCCTGCCTACCGCGCCAAATTCGGACCCCGCGGCGTGTTGAGGTGCAGGGCAACTGACCGCGACGATCCGACCGTCGATCCGCGCTTCGGAAGGATCGGCAGGCAGACGATCGAGGACACCGGCGCGCTCACCAAGAAGCGAATGGAGACCATCGGCGACGAGACCTCGGCGGCGGCGATCGATTTCATGAAGCGCCAGCAATCAGCGGGGCGGCCCTTCTTCTGCTGGTTCAATTCCACACGCATGCATCTGCGAACGCATGTGCGCGACAGCCATCGCGGGCGCTACACGCACGGCGACAGCGAGTATGTCGACGGCATGATCGAGCATGACGACACGATCGGGGCGCTGCTCGGCGCGCTCGACGACATGGGCATCGCGAACAACACCATCGTTGTCTACACCAGCGACAACGGACCTCACATGAACACCTGGCCGGATGGCGCCATGACCTGGTTCCGTTCGGAAAAGAACACCAATTGGGAAGGTGCGTTCCGCGTGCCCTGCCTGGTTCGCTGGCCCGGCGTGATCAAGCCCGGAACGGTCACCAATGAGCTCATGAGCCACAACGACTGGATACCGACACTGTGCTCGATCGCCGGAGAACCCGATATCGTCAACAAGCTGCGAGCCGGCTACACCGCCAACGGTATCGACTACAAGGTGCATCTCGACGGCTACGACCAGTCGCAATTCCTCCGCAACGTGAGCGGGACCGCGGCAAACAACAACGGGGTCAAGAGCGCCCGCGACAAGTTCTTCTACGCCGACGACGATGGTCTGCTCGTTGCCCTTCGAAAGGGCGACTACAAATATGTCTATGCCGAGCAACGTGCTCCGGGACAGATGCAGGTCTGGGCCGAGCCTTTCACGAAATTGCGCCTGCAGAAGATCTACAATCTGTTCCAGGATCCGTTCGAGCGGGCGGACATCACCTCCAACACCTACTGGGACTGGAACCTCAATCACGTCGGTGCGATCTACGGCGCGATGGACGATGTTTCTCAGTTCATGGTCACGTTCAAGGAGTTTCCGCCGCGTTCGTTTCCGCCGAGTTTCGTGCCGACAACGATCATGGAAGACGCAATCGCTGACCTGAAGGCGGCGAGGAGACGAGGTACGGTTGGTACGGGCAACCAGAGCATGATGGCTGCCAATCAACGGCCACGCTTGGCTTGCGCCGAATATTCCGCAAGACGCCGCCACTTCGCGGCGGAATATTGCCGATTGTACTGTGCCACGCCCCAGCCGGCTGCTCCGTCCAGGAAGCCCAGGCGCAGAACGTAGACCTTCAGGAAGGCGGCCAAGCCATGCAAAGGCGCAGCGAACGGGCCTGCGCGGCGGCCGCGGGCGTTCATCTGCTCGGCTGCGGCTCGGGAATAGCGGTCGATCTTGTCCTGGGCGTCGGACCAGGATTCGATTGAATCATGCTCGATGGTGACATCGATCCGCTTGATGGGGCCGTCGACGATCAGCCCCTCGTGGACCAGGTCGTCGGAAAATCGGGCCTGTCCGCGCTGGAACAGGCGAACGACATAGTCGGAAGACCAACCTCCGAATCTCAGCGCCTTGCCGCAGAAACGCGATCGCCGGAGCGTCTGGTAGGCGGCAGGTGCGTCCGCCGCGTTGACGGCGCTCCTGATCTGGTCGCCAAATTCCGGCTCGATCCATTCGTCGGCATCAAGCGACAGGACCCAGTCGCCTCGCGCGAGCGCGAGCGCGCGGCTCTTCTGCGGCCCGTATCCCGGCCAATCCGATGTCACCACGACACGTGCGCCGCTCTCGCGGGCGATCTCCACCGTTCGATCCGTGCTGCCGCTGTCGACCACGATGATCTCGTCCGCATCAACCGAACGCAGGCACCGCGCAATGCAGTGCTCTTCGTTCTTGGTGATCACGATCAGGGACAGGCTCGGCATGCGTCATCCCGCAGATGGCTCGGCCTGCGCGGATGCGGCCACCGCGCCACCATTCGTTGTTGGCTTGATCCAGAGGATATCGGTCTGGTCTTCGATGCGACGCAGATCCTTGAGCTCAACCCGGGCAGCCTTGGACGACTTGCCTACGAGCTGATGGGGGACAAATCGGGCTCCGAGCAGCCGATCGATCATCCCCTCGACCGACAGATCGCCGTCGCGGCTCAATTGAGGAGAGTATTCCGTGATGACGACATCGGCGCGCTCGAGCGCCTTCACCGCACCCGCCAGAACCGCGGGCTCAAAGCCTTCCACATCAATCTTCATCAACAAAATTCTGTCCTGCGCCAGCCCAAGGGCTCCGAGCGCGGAATCGACGTCGGTCAACGGGACCACGCGTGAGCCCAGGCCATAGTTCTTGATCAGCGAGTGGCGCCCATTGTTGGACCTTTTGTAACGGTGCAAATGCGCATGCCCGACGGTGGCGCCAACCGCGCAAGGGTAGACGACAACCTTGTCGATATCGTTGATCGTGAGATTGCGATCGAGCAGCCAGGCATTGGTCGCATCCGGTTCAAACGCCACCACGGTGGTGACGGAGGCATGCTGAGCGGCATGCACCGCATGCCAGCCGAGATTGGCGCCGACGTCGACGACGATGCCCTTCGGTTGATTTTGCAGGTACCCGCTAATCCAGTCGGTCAATTGCGGTTCAAACCGGCCATATTTCGCGATATGACGGCCGATGACGTCGCGGCACTGGACGATGAAGCGCAGTTTCGACCCCGTCGCATAGGTCTGGAACGACGTGCCTTGCGGCATCATCCAGGCGAGCAGGAGCTTCATCGATTGGACTGGTCTAGGTATTCGGGGCATCTAGTCGTTTCTCTCGACGTCGCGACCTCTTCGGGAGGAGATCGTCCGTACAGAGCGGGTAAGCCAAAGTCCAGATGCCGCCAAACGCTTCATCGCCGGTTTCCTGGGCGGGGCAGTTCAGGGGATGTCGGCCCTGCGAAACATGCTGAACTGGAACGACTGCTCCGTGCCCCATGGCGTTCCATGCCGATGCTGCCGCCGATCGGTGAGCTCGAACGCAGGGCCCAGGATCCGGCCGAGGCCCTCCGGGTCGTAGCGCACGACAGGCAATCCGCTGCAGCGTTCCGGTCCGTCCAGCGCGAAGGTGGCGATGATCGCGTGACCTCCGACCTTCAACGCCTGCTTCAAGCGTTTCGCATAGGCAGTGCGGTCGTTCTCCTCGGTCAGGAAGTGGAACGTGGCACGATCATGCCAGATGTCGTAGGTCCTTGTCGGCTCCCACCTCGTTACGTCATCGACGATCCAATCGACCTTTGCAGCACGGTTCCCAAGACGGGTTCTGGCAACCCGCAGCGAAGCTTCGGATATATCGAGCACGGTAACATCCTCGAAGCCGTTCTCGATGAGGTTATCGACCAAACGTGAAGCACCGCCGCCGATGTCTATGATAGGGGAGGCGCGCGTCGCTCCGACCTGCATGATCAATTCAATTGATGGAGCTGGGCTCTCCTGAAACCAGCTAACTTCGTTCTCGGTCTTTTTGCTATAGACGTCTTGCCAATGGGCGTGTCGATCCTCGCTCTGCATGGGTTTGCTCCGCCGATCCAAGGTTCACGACAGGGCTGTTCCCCCTACCCTCGACCACAAGCATACCTCCACACCATCAGTGTTTACTCCGGCAGCCCTCCTGCGTGAAGCGCGGCGACAGAAACGGCTGGCTCGCGCGTCTTACAGAAAGTCTGTAGCCCGGGTGGAGCGGAGCGCAACCCGGGACATTTGCGCAAGTGGTTGGTGA
>NZ_PSRR01000372.1 GCF_004296405.1 Bradyrhizobium sp. Leo170 | reverse complement strand
CCACCCGGGCTACGGGCCGCCCTTCGAGGCCGCCCATTTTCCTTGTCATTTCGGCCCTTTGGGGCTAAAAGTCCGCCACGTCCGCAGCCCCCGCACCCCTGGAGGCTTGCTGCGGTGCGCGAAACGGGGCCGCGATGCGGCCTTTAACTTTTTGCAAAACAAGGACTTAGACTGATGGCGACCGTCAAGGAATTGAAGGCGACCGCACGTCCGAAGAGCGGCAAGGGGGCCGCCCGGGCTGAGCGTCGCGCCGGGAAAGTTCCCGGAGTGATCTATGGTGACAACAAGCCCCCGCTGACCATCTCGGTCGACGACCGCGAGCTGCGCCAGCGCATCCTCGCAGGCCGGTTCCTGACGACGCTGTTCGACATCGATCTCGACGGCAAGAAGCACCGCGTGATTCCGCGCGACTATCACCTCGACCCGGTGAAGGACTTCCCGCTTCATGTCGACTTCATGCGGCTCGGCGAAGGCGCGACCATCCGCGTCAGCGTGCCGCTGCATGTCATCAACGCGGAAACGGCGCCCGGCGTGAAGCGCGGCGGAACCGTCAACATCGTCACCCACACGATCGACCTCGAATGCTCGGTCGAGAACATTCCGCAGTACATCGACGCCGATGTCGGCGCACTGGAAATCAGCTACTCGCTGCATCTGTCCGACATCAAGCTGCCGAAGGGCGTGAAGGCGCTGTCGCGCGAGGACGCCACGCTGGTGACCATCGTGCCGCCGTCCGGCTACGCCGAGGAGCAGAAGGCGGCGGCAGGTGCGGCCCCGGCGGCAGGCGCTGCCGCTCCGGCTGCAGGTGCGGCTGCTCCGGCAGCGGGTGCTGCGGCTCCAGCGGCGGGTGCCAAGGCACCGGCCGGTGGCGACAAGAAGAAGTGATAGCGCGCCAGCGCGGGATGCCGCGTCATGCGACTCTTTGTTGGCCTCGGTAATCCCGGCGCGAAATACGCTGATAACCGGCACAACATCGGATTCATGGCCGTCGATGAGATTGCGCGGCGTCATGGTTTCGCACCATGGCGCCGCCGCTTTCAGGGCGAGACATCCGAAGGCCTGCTCGGCCGTGAGAAGGTGGTGCTGCTGAAGCCGACCACCTACATGAACGAGTCCGGGCGCGCGGTGCAGGAAGCGCAGAATTTCTTCAAGCTTCCGGCCGGCGACATCACCGTGTTCCAGGACGAGCTCGAGCTGCCGGCGGCAAAGGTGCGGGTCAAGGTCGGCGGCGGCATCGCCGGGCATAATGGCTTGCGCTCGATCTCCGCGCATATCGGCAACGACTATCGCCGGGTCCGGCTCGGGATCGGTCATCCCGGGATCAAGGAACTCGTGCACAGTCACGTGCTGTCGGATTTCGCCAAGAGCGACCGGCCGTGGGTCGAGGCGCTCTGCGAGGCAGTCGCCGACAATGCCGGCCTGCTGGCGGCGGGACAGGATTCGTCGTTCCAGAACAAGGTGCATCTGACGCTGCAGGCGAAGGGCTTTTTCGACAGCAAGGAAGAGGGCGGAAAGTAACGCTCGTCATCGAGGGCGACCTCAGTCAATTCAGCCGCTGCACATTCGCGCGGGAGATCGGAAAGTACGATGGGATTCAAATGCGGGATCGTCGGGTTGCCCAATGTCGGCAAGTCGACGCTGTTCAATGCGCTGACGGAGACGGCCGCAGCGCAAGCGGCCAACTATCCGTTCTGCACTATCGAGCCGAACGTCGGCGAGGTCGCCGTCCCCGATCCGCGGCTCGACAAGCTCGCGGCTGTGGCAAAGTCGGCGCAGATCATTCCGACCCGGCTGACCTTCGTCGATATCGCCGGCCTGGTCCGCGGCGCCTCCAAGGGCGAAGGGCTCGGCAACCAGTTCCTCGCCAACATCCGTGAGGTCGATGCGATCGCGCATGTGGTGCGCTGCTTCGAGGATTCCGACATCACGCATGTCGAGGGCAAGATCGCGCCGCTGGCTGACATCGAGACCATCGAAACCGAATTGATGCTCGCCGATCTCGACAGCCTCGAGAAGCGCGTCGACAATCTCACCAAGAAGGCCAAGGGCAACGACAAGGACGCCAAGGAACAGCTCGATCTCGTCAACCGCGCGCTGGTGCTGTTGCGTGAGGGGCGGCCCGCGCGTGCGCTCGAGCGCAAGCCGGAAGAGGAGCGCTCCTTCCGCATGCTCGGGCTTCTGAGTTCCAAGCCGGTGCTCTATGTCTGCAATGTCGAGGAGAGCTCGGCGAAGGACGGCAACAGCTTCTCGAAACAGGTGTTCGGGCAGGCGAAGAAAGAGGGCGCGGTCGCCGTCGTGATCTCCGCCAAGATCGAATCCGAGATCGCGACGCTGTCACGCGAGGAGCGCGCCGAGTTCCTGGACACGCTCGGGCTCGAGGAAGCCGGCCTGGATCGCCTGATCCGCGCCGGCTACGAGCTGCTCCATCTCATCACCTATTTCACGGTGGGTCCAAAGGAGGCGCGCGCCTGGACCATCGACCGCGGCACCAAGGCACCACAGGCGGCCGGCGTGATCCATACCGATTTCGAGAAGGGCTTCATCCGCGCCGAGACCATCGCCTATGACGACTACGTCGCGCTCGGCGGCGAAGCCGGCGCCCGCGATGCCGGCAAGCTGCGTCTGGAAGGCAAGGACTACGTCGTCGCCGACGGCGACGTGATGCATTTCAGGTTTAATACGTAATCACCACCTTTCGCTGTCATTGCGAGGAGCGCAGCGACGAAGCAATCCACCTCTCCGCAAGCGGCGATATGGATTGCTTCGCGGAGCCTGTCATCGGGCGGCGCTTTGCGCCGACCCGGTGGCTCGCAATGACGGTGGAAATTCCTACCGCATTCCGCCCTGGTCGCGGATCGCGCCGAGATGCTCGTTGATGCGGAACACGATCAGGATGAATTCGGCGGCGATGCGCGAGAGCACGACGCCGACCACGATGCTGGTGAGCGAGGCGAGCAGCAGGATGAAGCCGCCGAATGGGCTGATCGCCATTGCGGCCAGGCTCCAGAGGATTCCGTAAATGCCGAACAGCACGATCACGCCGATGACCAGCCAGTAGAACGTCTTGATGATCGTGGGGGTGATGAAGCGGTCCCACTGAAACAGGTCTTGAAAATCGAACATCGGTGGATTCTCCCGGCCAATCGATCTTGAGTCGCGCCGAAGCAGGGCTAGCTCCGAACCTGTGTCCGGGCAAGTCGGGGAGCGGTACGCAAGGACGGTGCTCCCCCGCTATGGTGATCCCCCCTTAAAAGCAAGCCATGCGGGCGGGCGGGTTGAGATTGCCGCAAATAACGGCCACAATCAGGCCCCTGTCTCCTGAAATCCCCAGCATGACCACACTCACGTTCGAAGACTTCAAGATAGGCCATTTCGGCACCTTCGGCCCGCGCCACGTCACCCGCGAGGAGATCCTGGCTTTTGCCGCCGAGTTCGATCCACAGCCGATGCATCTCGACGAAGAGGCGGCGAAACGATCGATGCTGAAGGGACTGTCCGGCTCGGGCTGGCATCTCGGCTCGCTCACGATGCGGATGCTGGCTGACGGCTTTATCTGCCGCACGGCGTCGTTCGGCTCGCCCGGCGTCAATGAGATGCGCTGGCTGTCGCCGCTGCGCCCCGGCGACGATTTGACGCTGGATGTCGATGTGGTCGAGGCGCGGGTTTCGCGCAGCCGGCCTTCGACCGGCATCGTGACCTTCAAATGCACGGTGCGCAACGCGGCCGGCGTGGTGTTGTGCGAGATGGAGTCGCCGATCATCGTCGGCCGGCGAGCGGAAGCGGTGGCGGGGTAGCATCGATGCGCTTCTTTGAGGATATCGATATCGGCGCGCGGCGCGAGCTCGGCTCGTTCACCTTCACCGCCGAGGACATCAAGCGCTTCGCGGCTCAGTTCGATCCGCAGCGCTTTCATCTCGACGAGGAGGAAGGACGAAAGTCGCTGTTCGGCGGCTTGGCAGCATCGGGCTGGCACGTCGCCTCCGTCTGCATGAAGCTCCTGGTTGCCGACGGCAAGCGCCTGGCGCAGGAGACGGCGGCGCGCGGGGAAGAGGTCGCGGTGTGGGGACCTTCACCCGGCTTTCGCGAGCTGCGCTGGCTCAAACCGGTGCTGGCCGGCGACACCATCAGCTATGCCAATGTGGTCGAGACCAAGCGCACCTCCGAGAAGCGTCCCGAATGGGGCATCCTGCAGGGCCGCAACACCGGCACCAACCAGCACGGCGAGCTCGTGTTCTCGTTCCTCGCCACCGCCTTCGTTCCGCGCCGGAAGGCGGGCTGAAACGCGGCTTGGGTGGTTACGGGAACCGTCGGGCTCTTTAACCGTATTCGACGAATTCCGGATACGATCTATTTGCTAACCCATTTTGAACTTTCTGCCGGCCATATCAGACCCAGGGTAAGCACCGTGGGGACGACTATGGCAGATCGTGTCGGACTGAAAGTTCTGGGCGCAATTTTCGCGACCGTCACGGTTGCGGTGATGCTGACCACCGGCATGGTGGTGAAGGGCTATGCCGACGGCGCCTTCACGCTCGAGGGCAGCGCGATCGTCCGGCGCTGATCTTCAGCTTCTGCTAACCATAGCAGCCTAGCCATCACGCCGTAGCGAGGCGTCAGCGGCTCCAGATCAACACCATCACCACGGTCGCCGCGATCAGCAATCCGACGAAGCGGAGCATGATGGTGCCGACACTGTGCGGCGATTGCCACAGCGGGATGGGATCGGTGTTGTCGGGCCGAACGCTTTGCATCAGTGCTGTTTTCCCCAAGAAACGGCGTGCCAAAGCGGCATCCGTAACGGCGTGATCCGCATCGAAACGATCACGCGCAAGTCAAGAAATCTTCACGCTCCGAGTTTGAGCATGATCTTTTCCCCATCATGCTCGGTCGCGTGCTGCGCTTTTATCTTTCAAATCATTTTAGTCAAATAGAAACCGCCGCATCCTCCGCACGGGCGATGCGGCGGTCATGAACTCTTGGCAATCGCCGAGACTAGCTGTTGCGCAGCCCGTCGGCGGCGCGTTTCCACTGCGTGACGTTGTCGGCGATCATGCGGGTCGACTTCATCGCGGCCTGGCTGAGCTGGGCATAGCCCGAGATCTCGCGCTGGACGCGCTGGCCTTCGGCGTGCAGGAGGTCGCGCAGGCTTTCGAGTTCGGAGATCAACTTCTCGATCTCTGCGAGCGACGTGCCGGCGACGCGCTGGATCAGCGAGTTGACATTGTTCACGGTGGCCTCGGTGTTCGGCTCGAGTGGTTCCGTGCTTGCCTGCGGCGACCGGCGCAGATAGGCGATATCGTTGCGCACGAAGTCGCGGATGCCAGCCTCGACGTCCGAGACGGCGGCGAGGTTGTTGTCGATTTCCGTCTCTGCTTCTTGTTCAACTTGCTCGGAACGATTGGTAGCGTTCATCGGCTATTCCTCTGTTACGCAATGACGCGAGCGCGGAAGTCCCCCACCGCACGATGTGAACGGCAACTATGGGCGCCCGATTTTGGCCGCATCTAGGCCAAGTTGCGGCAATGGTTCGATCATTCCTTAAGGGATTACGACCGCCGCCGGCCTCACCAGCTGCGCTTGAACCCGGCCGTCAGGCTCTTGTTGGCCGGCCCTTGCGCGCTTTCCCCGATCGAGCCGGAGATGGTGACGCCGTCGAACAGCTTCTGCTCGGCGCCGATCCGGTGCAGCCATTTGTCGTCGCCGGTCGTCAGCGTCTGGCCGGCGATGAAGCTGGTTCCGCTGTTATTGATGCTCAGCCTGGCCGATTGATCGGCCTCATAGCTCCGCGAGGGATGGCTGACGATGCCGGGCACCGGCACCATGCCCTGCTGGATCAGGTTGTAGCCGTTCTGCAGCGTCAGCGAATACTGGTCGGCGAGCGGCACCGACTTGCTGATCGAGGTCCCGAACCGGGTTTGGTCGCTGCCAGGATCGATGCGGGCCTCGACCGAGGTCTTGTCCCAGATCGAGGCAACGCCCGGCGCGGTGATCGCGGCCCAGGCGGTGCCGGAGGATTGCGGCAGGCTGCCGCCATTGGCGAGCCGTTCCGACAGCAACTCGGAATTGGTCAGCGTGCCCTGGCGCGCGACGGTCATGTCGGCGCCGATCCGCGTGTCCCAGAACGGCGAGATCGATTGCTTGACCGAGACCGCGGACGTGCCGTTCGCGTTGTTGTTCGACGACCATGCGGCATCACTGCCATTCGCCTTGGTCGGCGCAGCCGCCTTCTTCGGAGTCAGCACCGTATCGGAAGATGAGACATCGGCGCTGAGCAGGCTCCAGTCGAGCTTGTCCACGTCGACGTCCTTCATCACGTCGGCATCACTTGCCTCGAGCTCGGGCGCGGCCTCCTCGGCGGGTGGCGTCTCATTGTCGATACCGCTCCAGGGAGAGATTTGTTGCGAGATTTGCTGGGAGGTCTGCGCCGCTGCCGGCACCACCATCGCGAGGCCGACGCCCACAGCCAATACCGGCAACCACGCCCAGCCAGATCGTTGTTTGGAAGTCATTCCCGCAGCCCGCATTCCAGGCAAATTAATACGTACAGCGTAGCGCAAATTTGTGACGGCGACGTTATTGGTCGGCACCACAGCATCTAGCACGAATCGGATCGTCATGGCCGGGCACAAAAGCGTGAAATGTGTTCAGGCTGATGTCCCGGCCACCCACGCCTTCCCGGGGCTGGCGAAGGAAGGCATTTGGATACCCAGGAAACGCCCGGGTACGACGAAACTGGCACAGTGACGATGTGAGCGAGCGCTAAGATTCTTGTTCTGACGCGTTTTCTGCGCAGATAAGTCTACGCAATCTGCGTAAACTTGATTGCTATGCGAACCGGTGCCCACTTCGCTCGAAAGCGCTCTATTGCACCGTTGCGATTCGCGGCAGGTGGATCGGATAGCCGACGGTCTGCTCGACCAGGTCGAAGCTGTCGACCAGGACGCGCAAGCGGGTCAGCAGGCCGCCACGGAATTGCGCGAAATGCGCGATCCGCACCGCGATCGGCTTATTCGAATCCTGCGCGGTCAGCGAATAGCGCATCATCGATGCCGCGGAATCGGCGCCGAGCATGATGGACTCGCGTTCGAAGCGGCGGACGCGGAAGTTCTCGGCGATCTGCCTGATCACCTCAAGCGCGGCGGGCTTGCCGTGACGTGCACCGAAGAAAGAAAACAGGTCGATCGGTCCATAGATCGCCCATTCGACGTCCTCGTCGAGCAGGGCGGCAATATCCGCGAATTGGCGTTCGTTGATCGCGCGGTGAAACGCGCGCGAAAAACGCCAGAGACTATGCTCTGTCATTTATCGTCTTCCCGAATCTGGATTGCAAAACAGCAACGGCAAATGGGCGTTCGCACCGACGCCGCGCCAGATTGCTGCACTTCAAATTTCACCGTCTCAAATAGAGCGGCCGTGCCAGAACGCAATTGTTATTTTTGCATTGCACAAATGCAGACTTTTTTGCGAGATTTTGCCTGAATCCGCCGTCCGTGGCCCATCAGCGGTCGCGACGGGCTACAGGCTCGTGCTCGATTGCGACCTCGGCGTCGCGGATCGCGAGCACGGTGAACAGCAGCGCGCCGCCAATGCCGCCGATTACAGCGCCCATCGGCATGAAGGTGAAGAACACCAGCGCGCCGCTATCGCCTTCAAAATTCGAGGTTTTGAAGATTCCGATCCAGGCAAGCCCGGCACTGATGCCGAGCGCAGCGCCGCCCAGCGCCCCGAATGCCAGACCTAAGATCGCCAGCAACGCGATTTTCATGATGTCCTGTCAGCCCCGTCGTCCGCAGCATGCCGAGTAGTTGGTCACGCAAGCGCCGGCGAGGTTCAACGTGACGGGGAATTAACGGGAAGGTGTTGTTCCGTGCTTGGTGGACAGGCTACGGGACGGAGACCGTCATTGCGAGCGAAGCGAAGCAATCCATCTCGCCGCTCGCGGAGACGTGGATTGCTTCGTCGCTTGCGCTCCTCGCAATGACGGCGGAGAGGCTCTGATTCGAATGTCAAACAGCGCTCCGCTGTCATCGTCCAGCTTGACCGGACGATCCAGTATTCCACAGGCGGTAGTGCTTACGCTCAGACGCCGCGGGTTACTGGATGCCCCGCCTTCGCGGGGCATGACGATGGAGTTTGGTGAGACGATGTGGGTCCGCATTCTCGCGGCGCATTGCG
>NZ_PSRR01000371.1 GCF_004296405.1 Bradyrhizobium sp. Leo170 | reverse complement strand
CACCCGGCTCGAAGGAGACACGCGAACAGTTTAGCCGCGCCGGCGCGGGCGCCATGATGACGGGATCCTGCAGCACCGTGCCGGTGAAATATTCGGCCGGCCCGCGACGGGTCGGCCGCGTGCCAGCGATATGGATTTCCATGCGCTTACCTCGCTCTTTTGATGTTACTTCTTGCTTGCGGCGTAGCGCGCCTTGGTTTCGGCATTCATCGGATAGAGGCCCGGCAGTGGCACGCCATTGTTCACCTCATTGACGATCCAGGCTTCCATCCGTTCCTGCTCCGGCCCTTCGGCCAGCACCTGGTCGATGAAGGCCTGCGGGATCAGCACCGCGCCGTCCTGGTCGGCGACCACCACATCGTTCGGGAACACGGCCACGCCGCCGCAGCCGATCGGCTCGCCCCAGCCGACGAAAGTCAGGCCCGCGACCGACGGCGGCGCGGCAAAACCGTTGCACCACACCGGCAGTCCCGTGCCGAGCACGCCTCCGAGGTCGCGCACCACGCCGTCGGTGATCAGCGCGGTCACGCCACGCTTCACCATTCGCGCACAGAGAATGTCGCCGAAGATTCCGGCGTCACTGACGCCCATGGAATCGACCACGGCGATGCAGCCTTCCGGCATGGCCTCGATCGCAGTGCGGGTCGAGATCGGCGACGACCAGGATTCCGGCGTCGCCAAGTCCTCGCGCGCCGGCACGAAGCGCAGCGTGAAGGCCGATCCGACCAGCCGTTTCTGGCCCGGCTTGAGCGGCTTGGTCCCGCGCATCCAGACGTTACGCAGCCCCTTCTTGAGCAGGACCGTGGTGATGGTGGCGGTGGACACGTGCGACAGCGTCGCGATCGCTTCTGCAGTGAGGGACATCTTGAAAGATCGGCTCCGGTGGGAATGAATTGGCGCGCGCATCTTGCGAGCCGCGGCACTCGCGTCAAGGGCGAGAATGCAAATCACCGATTACGCTATCTTATCGCCAGCCTGCGGTTTAATTTATTGAAGTTGCTTGGTGATTTTTCACAGGCCGAATTCCACTGCGCAGCAAAACACGCTAGCTTGATGCTCGATGAGCAATGATGCCATGGCCGCCCGCGAAGCCCCACCCCGTCTTCTGCCGAGTGGCGACAGCGCCATCACGGTGGAATTCAGCCGCGATATCGATGACGCCGCCAATCGGCGGGTGCTGGCGCTCGACCGCACCCTTGCCGTGGCGCCGATCGCCGGCGTGACCGAGACCGTTCCGACCTATCGTTCGCTGCTTGTGCACTATGATCCCCTGCAGATCGGCTTCGAAGCGCTCGGGGAACAACTGCTCACGCTGGCGCAGCGCCCCGATCCGGCTGCCGCAAGAATCCGGCGCTGGCGCATCCCCGTGGCATATGGCGGCGAACATGGCATCGACCTTGATGACGTCGCCAAGGCCCTCAACACCACGCCCGACGAAATCGTCAGGCGCCATGTCGCCGGCGACTACCGCGTCGCCATGATCGGCTTCACCCCCGGCTGGTCCTATCTCAGCGGCCTGGACAAGTTCCTGCACATGCCGCGTCGCCAGAATCCACGGGTGCTGACGCCGGCCGGCACGATTTCGATCGGCGGCGTGCAGACCGGGATCCAATGCATCGCCGGACCCAGCGGCTGGCACCTGCTCGGCCGCACCGCGGTCCGCACCTATCAGCTTCACCGCGATCCGATCTTCCTGCTCGAGCCGGGCGACACCGTCAGCTTCACGCCGGTCGACGCCAGGACCTTCGCCGAGCAGGACCGTGCCGCGGAAGCCGGCGAGTTTGTCGCCGAATTGGTCGCCACATGAGCAAGCTCATCGTCTCCTCGATCGGTCCGGCAAGTTCCGTGCAGGATGGCGGCCGTCCCGGCTCGCAGCGCTATGGGCTGACGCCGAGCGGTGCGATGGATCGTCTGGCCCTGGCGGCCGCGAATACGCTGGTCGGCAATGAGCCGTTCGCCGCTGCAGTGGAGATCGGTCCGTTCGGTGCGAGCTTCACCGCGCGCTGCGGCGCGGTACACATTGCGCTCTCGGGCGCCTCCCGCAGCGCTGATATCGCGGGGCGAACCGTGGCGTTCGATACCTCGGCGACCTTGGCCGACGGCGAGACACTGACACTCGGCTTTGCCAAGGGCGGCGCGTTCAGCTACCTCGCGATCGAGGGTGGCATTGCGGGGGAGCCGATGTTCGGCAGCCTCGCCGTGAACGCGCGCGCAGGCCTCGGTAGCCCCTATCCGCGTCCGCTCCAGAACGGCGATGAACTGCAGGTGCAGCGCGCCAGCGGCGCGGCCGAGCGGCGGATCGAGTTGCCCGAACAGCCGGAGGCGCCGATCGGCATCCTGTTCGGTCCGCAGGACGACGAATTCTCCGAGGACAACAAAAACCTGTTCCTCGACAGCGAATGGACGATTTCCGCGACCAGCGACCGCATGGGCTACCGGCTCGAGGGCCCGGTGATCAAGCAT
Source organism: Bradyrhizobium sp. Leo170 (assembly GCF_004296405.1). GTDB lineage: Bacteria > Pseudomonadota > Alphaproteobacteria > Rhizobiales > Xanthobacteraceae > Bradyrhizobium. Next base: position 5,716 of record NZ_PSRR01000371.1, on the reverse strand, counting down.
CTGCACGGCCACAACATCGTCTCCGATGGCACCGTGAACGGCAGCATCCAGGTGCCCGGCAACGGCCAGCCGATCGTGCTGATGCCGGACCGTGGGACCAGCGGCGGCTATCCCAAGATCGCGACCGTCATCTCTGCTGATTTCGGCCGCTTTGCCCAGATTTCGGCTGGACACTCGTTCCGGTTCAAGGCGGTCACGATGGCTGAGGCGCAAGCCGAGGCGCGAAAATTCGCCGAACTGCTCCGTACCCTGCCCGACCGGCTGCGCCCGCTCGAAAGCCTTGATCTCAACCTCGAAGCCCTGAGCGCGGCCAATGTCGCAGGCCACGCCGTCAACGCCGTCGACGCCGCGACATGGCAGGTCGCGGAATCAGCGACTAGCTAGCCAAAAGCCACCCACGCAAAGCGGGACAAGCACCATGACTGCTACCATCGACCTCAACTGCGATCTCGGCGAAAGCTTCGGCCCATGGGAGATGGGCAATGACGCCGCGATGATCGAGCTTGCGACCTCCGTCAACATCGCCTGCGGCTACCATGCCGGCGATGCCGACATCATGCGCCGCACCGTGGACCTGGCAAAGGCGCGCGGGGTGAGCATCGGCGCGCATCCCGGCTACCGCGACCTCCATGGCTTCGGTCGCCGCCCGGTTCCCGGCCTGAAATCATCCGAGATCGAGAACCTCGTCGCCTACCAGATCGGCGCGCTGCAGGCGATCGCGACCGCGGCCGGCCACAAGGTCACCCACGTGAAGGCGCATGGCGCGCTCTCCAACGTCGCGTGCGAGGACGACATGACGGCGAGAGCGATCGCGAGCGCGATCAAGGCAGTCGATCCGAGCCTGATCTTCGTCGTGCTTGCCAACTCGAAACTGGTGCGCGCCGGCGAGGAGGCCAATCTCCGCCTGGCGCATGAAGTGTTCGCCGACCGCGCCTATGAGGACGACGGCAATTTGGTCTCGCGCAAGAAACCGGGCGCGGTGCTGCACGATCCCAAGGCGATCGCCGATCGCGTGGTGCGGATGGTGCAGGACGGCGCGGTGGTCTCGGTGTCAGGCAAGGTGATCAAGATGCGGACCGATACGGTCTGCATCCACGGCGACACGCCCGGCGCGGTCGAAATCGCGCGCGGCGTACGGCAGGCCTTGAAGGATGCCGGGATCGCAGTCGCGCCGTTCAAGACGGCGCATTGATAGTCCGCTGAAGGGCCAGCCCGCTCTCCCCGTCATTGCGAGCGCAAGCGAAGCAATCCATCTCACCACTTGCGGAGGCATGGATTGCTTCGTCGCTATCGCTCCTCGCAATGACGGCCGGAGACGATCGAGCCAAGCAATGTTCTTAGAACGGATGGACGGAGAGCGTGCCGAATACGATCGCCGCGATGACGGCGAATGCGCTGTAGAGCGCAATCGTATGGAATCCTGTTCCCGATTTCCGCGACAGGCTGCGCGCGTAAAGATGCAGGCGGGCTTCCGCCGATAGTTCGCGCATCGTCGATCTCCAGTGCGACATCCGCCGCATATGGAATATCGTTCGCGCTCCGACGCAAGACGGCCCCCAAAATAGTGATACCGGCGCTGCCGGCCGGTTCCTTCGAGGGGAATACTTCTCCGGCCAGCTTCACGTGAAGAATATTATTCGTTCGAATTTGCGCCGGATTTCGTGATCAATAGACGTCGAGCTGGAACCTGCTCTTCTTCTTGAGGTCGGCGACGAAGGCGACCGCCTCATCCACCGAGCGGGCGCCGAACTGGGCGACGATATCGACCAGCGCGCGCTCGACATCCTTGGCCATGCGCTTGGCGTCGCCGCAGACATAGACATGCCCGCCTTCCGCGAGCCAGGTCCACAGTTCGCGGCCGACCTCGCGCATGCGGTCCTGCACATAGAACTTCTTCTCGCCGTCGCGCGACCAGGCGAGCGACAGCCGCGTGAGCAGGCCCGCCGTCTTCATCGCATTGAGTTCATCAGCATAGAAGAAATCGCAGTCGCTGCGCTGATGGCCGAAGAACAGCCAGTTCTTCCCCTGCGCGCCGGTGGCGCGGCGGTCGAGCAGGAAGGCCCGGAACGGCGCGATGCCGGTGCCTGGACCGATCATGATGATCGGCGTCTTCGGATCCTGCGGCAGCGCGAATCCGTGCGCCTTCTGAACGTAGACCTTCAGCTCGTCACCAGGATTGATGCGTTCGGCCAGGAACGTCGAGGCAAGCCCGAGCCGCTTGCGCTTGTTGATGATGTAACGCACGCAGTCGACCGTCAGCGACAATTTTCCGGGCGTCGCGTTGTGCGACGAGGAGATCGAATAGAGCCGCGGCTGCAGCGGCTCCAGCGCCTCGACAAAAGCTTCCGGATGCGGCCGTACCTTCGGGAATTTCTGCAGCACCGCCATCACGTCGAGCGTGGCGGCGTCGCCGTCGGGATCCTCGCCTTGCGCCAGCGCCCGCGCCTTCTCGCGCTGCGCGCCGCCGGTCAGATAGGTGATCAGTTCGAACAGCGAGTCCGGCGCCGGCGACAGCGAGACGTCGTTGAGCAGTACCTCACGCAGCGTCTTGCCACGGACTTCAGTCACATGCGAGGCGCCGAGCAGCGCGATAATCTGGTCGACCAGGCCGAGATCGTTCTTGGCAAAAATGCCGAAGGAATCGCCTACGACATAGTCGATCCCGCAGCCGGAGAGATCGAACTCGATATGCCATGTCTCCTTTTCGGAGCCGGGCTTGTTGAGGAGACGGCGCGAGACAAATTTCGCCGGCACCGGATTGTCGCGCGAGCGTCCGGGCTCGCCGGCAGGCGTCGCGTTCGCAGTCACGGCCGCTGGTGCAGACGGTGCTGATGGCGCCTTGTCGAGCTCTTCATACAGCGACTTCAGCATCCGCGCGGTGTCCTTGCCGCCGGGGACGCAGAGGTTGAGCCGCGCTTCGCTCTTGCCCGCGATGGCCTCGGAATAGTCGTGGCAGTTATAGCCGCACTGCCCGCAGTCCTGCTGCGCCATCGCCGCCATCATGCGCCGCCGCAGCGGCCGGCCCTCGGCGAGCTTCATGCGGTCGGCGATCGGCATGGTCTGGTCATGCCACGGGGCTTCGCCGTCATCGCCATCGCCGGTCGCCCCCTGCACAACAGCCGCGTCATACTCCGCTGGCAATGGCGTCGCAGCGTCGGGCGACAGCAGCCCGGCAAAGAAGCCGTTGAGCCAGGAGCGCTGCGCTTCGGAGAACGGCGCGCTGGTGGGGATGATGTCGAGTTTCGGTGGAGGCGTGATCTGGTTCATGCGGATGCCTCGGCGAGCTTGCGCAGCGTCTCGCCATCATGGCGGCGCGCGAAGGAAAGGAAGGGTTCGTCGGCAGATGAACGATGCGCGAGATAGGCCTTCAGCAGCTTCTCGACTGTCTTCGGCGCGTCGTCCGCCTTGAGGTCGTGATAGACCTCCTGCCCGACATCGGCATCGGGGCCGAAGCCGCCGCCGGTGAAGAGATGATAGCCCTCGACCGGATCAGCATCCTCGCCGACATCCACTTTCGCCGCGATCAGGCCGATGTCGCTGATATAGTGCTGCGCGCAGGAATGATGGCAGCCGGTGACATGGATGTTGACCGGCTTGTCCATGGCAACGCGCGGCTCGCACCAGTCGCCGATCTCAGCGGCGTGGCGCTTGGTATTCGAGGCGGCAAAGCGGCAGCCGGCATTGCCGGTGCAGGCAATCAGCCCGGCGCGGATGTGCGAGGCCTCGACCGCGAGCCCGATCGTCTTGATCGCGGCGATCGCGAGTTCAATATTCTCGTCGCGCACGCCTGATATCAGCAGGTTTTGCCAGACGGTCAGGCGGATCTCGCCGTCGCCGAGATCGCGCGCGATCTTGGCCAATCCACGCATCTGCTCGCAGGAGACCTTGCCGAGCGGCAGCGACACGCCGATCCAGTTCAATCCCTCCTGCTTCTGCTTGTGCACACCGATATGCGCCATGCGGTCCGTCAAAGGCCGCGGCGCCAGCGCCTCAGTCGGCACGCGGGTGAAGGGTTGCTTCAGCCGCTCCTCGACCAGCTTCAGGAACTGGTCGTGACCGATCCCGTCCAGAACATATTTCAGCCGCGCCTTGTTGCGGTTGGTGCGGTCGCCGAGATCGATGAAGACGCGGACGATGGCGTCCGCCACCTTCGTCGCCTCCTCCGGCTTGACGATGATGTCGGAGTATTTTGCAAAATCCTTGTGCCCGGTGATGCCGCCGAGGCCGAGCCGAAACCAGACGCCGGGCTCCGCTCCAAACCCGTCCTTCACCTCCACCGCCGTGAAGGCAATATCGTTGGTCTCCTCCAGCACTGCGATCCGGCCGCCGCCATCGAAGGCGACATTGAACTTGCGCGGCAGGCCGTAGAGTGAGCGGTCGTTGAGGATGTGGTGGTGCCACTCGCGGGCGTAAGCGCGCGTATCCAGGATTTCCTGCGGATCAATCCCTGCGGTCGGTGTGCCCGTGACGTTGCGGATATTGTCCGCGCCGGAGCCGCGCGAGCACAGGCCGAGGTCCTGGATGCCCTCGATCAGTTTCACCGCATTCTTCGGCGGGATTTCGCGCACCTGCAAGTTCGCGCGCGTGGTGACGTGGGAGTACGGGCCGCAGAGTTCTTCGGCGAGATCGGCCAGCCCCGCAAACTGCCAGTGCTTCAGGATGCCGTTTGGAATGCGCAGGCGGCACATGTAGGAATCCTGCGCCGGTGCGACGTAGAACAGGCCGAAATAGCGCCAGCGGAAATTATCGGCAGGCGACGGCGGCGCGTCGTCGAGCGCCTGTTGCTTCAGGCGCGGATAGGCATCGAAGGGATGCTCGTCGCGTTTGAATTTCTCCTGGTCGACGAGCTTCTTGCCTGACGCGATGACCTTGTCCTGCGCCTTGATATGCGCGGCATCCGGGCCGGTCGGCTCGGCATTGGCTTTGGCGGCGCCGCCGCCAAGCCCGCGGCCGACCCGGCTGATCTGCAGGCCGGTGGCAAAGCCTTCGAGGTAGCGTTTCTGCTCGTCGGAGAAGTCGACTGAGAGCGGCTCGATTTTCATGGTCTGCGACGAAGCTCCTGCGGCCACGGCGAGTGGCGTCAACGGTGGAAAGCGACCGCTCGGAACCAGCCTGGCACTGCCTTGCTTGATTCCTGGGAACGGTCCGATCAGCTTCGTTGCTGCGGAAATCCATCTTGGACGTGAGCCAGCAGGCATCTGCGACAGGCTGGCCGCACTGCAACATTCAAGTTGCGTGCCAGACGCCGCCGAAGACAATATCACGCTATTTCAGTGTATTAGCCGAACCGCCCGGGAGCCCGGAGGCTAGCCGCGTTGCGAATTTTCGAGCAGCGCGCTCAAAATTTAGCCGACCTGTGGCAACTGCCCACGATCGCAGCACGAATCTTACGGCTTCCAGTAACCGATCTTGAACGCGGCCAGATGCCCCCGAATATCGTTGGGATCGAAGGCCGGCCCGGCGAAAGCGCCGATCGGCAGCGGCACATCGGCGGGCGCCGGCCGACGTCCCACAGCCGCGTCGTAGAGATCCGGCCGGAACACGTCCATGGCCGTCTTGAGGGCGTCCGGCTTCATGGCCGCCTGCCCCCATCGCACCATCTGCGCATAGAGCCACGCGGCCTGCACCGGGTCGGGTCGCGCCGCGCCGCGCCGGCCGACCAACAGGTAGCGACCGCTTTCGCGCTTGGCGCCGTCGGGGGAGATCTTGAGCCGCC
>NZ_PSRR01000370.1 GCF_004296405.1 Bradyrhizobium sp. Leo170 | reverse complement strand
GGCTCCGGAGTGTCGAAAATATCGGTGCGGGCGCTTTCGGCCTCCGCCCAGGCGGTATCGGGAAGTGGCGCAACCCGCGGTGGCGGCTCGGCGCTCGCGACCACCGGACGTGGTGGCGCCTGATCGCGGGCTGCCATCGCGCGGACGATGTTGGGTTCGACGACGATGTCGGTGGGGCCGCCGATCATCAGCAGATGCTCGACATTGTCGCGCCGGACCAGCACGAGGCGTCGTCGCCCATCCACCGCGGCCGCATCGATCACCGCCAGCCGCGGCATCCGCCCGCGATTGGTGTTGGCGCCGAGGCGGTTACCGGCAAAGCGTCGCACCAGCCACGCTGCCAGACCGATCAGCGCCAATACGGCGATGAACGCAAAGAGGAACCACAGGATCTGCATATTACTGTCCCCGGCCATCTGGCCCTGCTTTCATGCTGGCTTAGACGGATGCGGGCTGAAGCGATCCGATCAGCGAATCACGCCCGAGATCAGCCTTATTTCTTAATTCCCCACGGCACGCCGCCCATGTTTACTAATAGACCAAGAATCGATTGTTCCAAAACGACTTCTGAGCCCGCCCACGCGCCCTGGTTAACGCAGCCATCGTGGCAAAAATGTGCACTTTCCGATGATTCGCAGGTTGCCACCCGTGCTGCCCACGACATCCTGGAACAATTTAACCAGCCGTTAACCATACACCGGGCAAATTCTGCCTACCTCGGGGATGGCCCCAGAGGTTAACGGGGGCGCGGCGATGTCCGTCAACGATCTACCGATCCTGTCGGCGCTGCGCACCAAGATGCAGTGGCACCAGGAGCGCCAGCGGGTGCTCGCCGAGAACGTTTCCAATTCCGACACGCCGAACTTCAAGCCGCGCGACCTGGTCGAGCCGACCTTCGACCGCAATGGTGCGACCGTCGGCGGGTCGATGGGCACGCTGCCGATGATGCGGACCACATCCGGCCACATCGCGGCCTCCGGCGCGCCGGAGAATTTCGACCATGACGGCGGCAAGAACGCCTTCATGACCAGGCCGGCCGGCAACGCCGTCAACCTGGAAGAGCAGATGCTGAAGGTCTCCGCCAACCAGATGGACTATGCGGCGGTGACCTCGCTCTACAGCCGCAGCCTCGGGCTGATCAAAACCGCCATCGGCAGGCGCTGACGGTTTTCTAGGGAGGAAGGATCATGGCCGACGATGGAAGCGATTTCGCCCGCTCGATGACGATTGCCACCTCCGGCCTGCGTGCGCAGGCCGGGCGGATGCGGGTGATCTCGGAAAACATCGCCAACGCCGATTCGACGGCGCAGACCGCGGGCGGCGATCCCTATCGCCGCAAGGTGCCGACCTTCTCTTCCGCGCTCGACCGCACGCTGGACGCCAAGGTGGTGACGCTCGGCCGGGTCCGGCCCGACCAGTCGGCGTTCCGCGTCAAATACGAGCCGAGCAATCCGGCGGCGGATGTGGCCGGCAACGTGAAATATCCCAACGTCAATCCGCTGGTCGAAATGACCGACATGCGCGACGCCCAGCGCTCCTATGAGGCGAACCTCAACATCATCAGCGCCACGCGGCGGATGATCCAGCGCACACTCGATATCCTCAAGTCCTAAAGAAACAGGAAGCGATCCAACATGGCCACACCGACAGTTGCCGCCAACGCCTATGCCAGCCTCGCCCGCATGATGGAGCGGGGCGGCGCCGAGAAGGGCGGCGAGACCGCAGGCCCCTCGTTCGGCGCGCTGGTGAAGGAAGCCATCGGCAGCGTCATGGATGCCGGCCGCAAGTCCGACGCCCAGACCGTGGCGATGACCGCGGGCCGGGCCAATGTGATGGACGTGGTGACCGCGGTCGCGGAGACCGACGTCGCGGTCTCGACCCTGGTGTCGGTGCGGGACCGGGTGATCCAGTCGTATGAAGACATCATGAAGATGCCGATTTGATTGGGGCGAATAGGGAGTGGCGAATAGCGAATAGGGGAAGAGGTGTGATCCATTCGCTATTCGCCACTCGCCATTCGCATCCAACGCAAGTAACTGCAAAGCGAGAAACCAAATGACCGGTGCTGAAACCCTCGACGTGGCGCGCGATGCGATCTGGACCATCGTGGTGGTGTCGTCACCCCTGATGATCGTCGGCCTTGTGGTCGGCGTGATCGTGTCGCTGTTCCAGGCGTTGACACAGATCCAGGAGCAGACGCTGATCTATGTGCCGAAGATCATCGCGATCTTTGTGACGCTGCTACTCGCGCTGCCGTTCATGGCGGATTCGATGCACGCCCACATGATGCGGATATCGTCGCGAATCATCGGCGGTTGATGCACTAATGTCCCGGCCCTGACATTCGCACTCAGTCGCGGCAGGCGGGGTTGCGAATGTCAGGGCCGAAGGGACATTAGCAAGATCATTTTTTTGCAGTGCGATGTATTTGACATTCGCATGGAGGAATCGCGGAAAATGCCGATGCGAATGTCAAATACATCGCACTGTGCGTGAGTCATGCGCATCGACATATCCCTGCTGCCGGCGCTCGCCGCGACCTTCGTGCTGGTGTTTGCCCGCATGGGTGCGATGGTGATGTTGCTGCCGGGATTCGGCGAGAGCAATATCCCGGCGCGGATCAAGCTTGGGATCGCACTGCTGCTGACTTTGATCATCCTGCCGCTGCACCGTGCGGACTACCATGTCGACGTCACGTCGGTGACGTCGCTGATGGTGCTGATGGTGCACGAGATCGTCATCGGCATCGTGCTCGGGGCGACCGCGCGCGTGACGCTGTCGGCGCTTGCCGTCGCGGGCTCGGTGATCGCCCAGCAACTCGGCCTCGGCTTCGTCACCGCGATCGATCCGACGCAGGGACAGCAGGGCCAGCTCATCGGCAACTTCCTCACCATCCTCGGCATGACGCTGTTGTTTGCGACCGACACCCACCATCTGGTGCTCGCGGCGCTGAACGAGAGCTACAAGATCTTCTCGCCGGGCGCCTTGATGCCGACCGGCGACGTGGCGGCGCTGGCGACGCGCGCCTTCGCCGAGGCCTTCAAGATCGGCCTGCAACTGTCGGCGCCGTTTCTCGTATTCGGTCTCGTCTTCAATATCGGGCTCGGCGTGCTGGCGCGGCTGATGCCGCAGATGCAGGTCTATTTCGTCGGCGTGCCGCTCTCGATCCTCGCCGGGTTCCTGATCTTCGCCGTGGTGCTCGCGGCGATGATGGGGACCTATCTCGAATACTTCATCGGCGTCATGCACCAACTGACGCCGCTGAAATAGGGAGCCGCCATGGCCGAGGATAGCGACGACAAAACAGAAGACCCTACGCAAAAACGTCTCGATGACGCACATGCGAAGGGCGATGTCGCCAAGAGCCAGGAGGTCAACACCTGGTTCGTGATCGCCGGCGGCACGCTGGTGCTGTCGACCTTCTCGACCTCGACGGCAGCAGGCATCCTGACGCCGCTGCGCAACTTGATCGCCAATTCCTGGATGATCAGGACCGACGGCCCGGGGCTATTGTCGCTGATGCAGACGCTGGGCATCGCTGTCATCGCGGCAATCGGCGTGCCGCTCCTGATGCTGATGCTGGCGGCGATTGCCGGCAATATGATCCAGCACCGCCTGGTGTGGTCGGCGGAGTCGCTGACGCCGAAATTCAGCAAGATCTCGCCCGGCGCCGGCTTCAAGCGCATTTTCGGCAAGCAGGCGGCGGCGAATTTCCTCAAGGGCATCTTCAAGGTCGTCGCGCTCGGCGCGGTCATGACCGCGGTGCTGTGGCCGGAGTGGCACCGGCTGGAATCGCTGCTTAGGATCGACGTCGCCTCGATCCTGCCCGCGACCACCAGCCTGACCGTGCACCTGATGGGCGCGGTGGTGGCGATGCTCGCCGCGGTCGCCATCGCCGACTACTTCTTCCAGTACCGGCAATGGTACGAGCGGCAGAAGATGTCAGTGCAGGAGATGAAGGAGGAGTTCAAGCAGTCGGAAGGCGATCCGCACATCAAGGGGCGCATCCGCCAGTTGCGGCAGCAGCGCATGAAGAAGCGGATGATGGCCTCGGTTCCCAAGGCCAGCGTGATCATCACCAACCCGACCCACTATTCGGTGGCGCTCGCCTACGACCGCAACATGCAGGCGCCCGTCTGCGTTGCCAAGGGCGTCGACATCATCGCCTTCAAGATCAGGGAGATCGCCAAGGATCACGACATCCCGATCGTCGAGAACGTGCCGCTGGCCCGCGCGCTCTATGCAACCGTCGATATCGACGAGGAAATTCCGGTCGAACACTATCACGCGGTCGCCGAAATCATCGGCTACGTCATGGGCCTGAAGCGGCGCGGGCTGTCGGGACAGCGAAGCTGACGCGGGATGGGGCTCCGGGAATGGAACGAAAGCGGCCTGAGATGGGCTTAACCTGGGAAATAGCGGCCTGATGGACTTGCGCTCCAAGCTCCGATTGAGGCACTCAGGAGGGCGGGCGAATCTGCACGCCTTCACCGCCGACGGGCAGTTTCCTTCAATGACCGCCGAGACCGATCACAACCAAGCTGCCGAGCCGTTCGTGGCCCACGAACCGGCGCGGCGGAGCGGCAGCATCGTCCTGGTGCTGCTGGTGGCGGCCGGCCTCGTCGCGGTGGCGATCGCGCTGATGACGATCGGCCGCGCCCAGGCGCAGCCCTATATCGTCGGTGTGCTGGCGCTCTTGGCCATGGTCGGGCTGTTCAGCCTGTTCGCCTTTGCCGCCGGAATCGTCCGTTTCTCGGACCGTTCCACCGACGATCCCGTGATGGGCCGGATCGCCAACCACGCCTATGACGGGCTGGCGGTCACGGATTCGCACGGGCACGTGGTCTATTCCAACGCCGCCTATCTCGCGCTGACGGGCGCGGCGAGCCCGCAGGAGGTTCGGCCGGTCGAGCGCGTCTTCATCGGCAATCCGGATGTCTCCGAGGCCGTGTTCCGCCTGCTCAAGGCCGCGCGCGAAGGCAAGCGGCAGCAGGAGGAGGTCCGCATCGCCGGCCATGACGGCCTGCGTGGACGGTGGCTCAGGATGCGGGTGCGCCCGCTCGGCCAGAGCAAGCGCGAACAGAAATATGCGGTGTGGTCGATCGCCGACATCACCCGCGACCGCGAGCGCCAGGAGGACGTCTTCAAGGAATTGCAGCACGCGATCGAATATCTCGATCACGCGCCTTGCGGTTTCTTCTCGGTCACTCCGTCCGGCGAGATCGCCTATGTCAACGCGACGCTCGCGAACTGGCTCGACTACGACCTCGCCGAGATCGGCTCGGGCGGCTTGAAGCTCACCGACATCGTGTCCGGCGACGGCGCAGCGCTGCTGACCTCGATCGTGCCGGCGCCGAGTGAGGTGAAGACCGAAGTCTTCGACATCGATCTCAGGATGCGGAGCGGCAAGCCGATGCCGGTGCGGCTCTATCACAAGCTCGCCTTCGGCGCCGACGGCACGCCCGGGGCCTCGCGCACGCTCGTCATCAGCCGCGCCCGCGACGAGCATCACGATCCCGAACGCGCCGCCGAAGTCCGCTTCATGCGCTTCTTCGACCACACGCCGATGGCGATCGCGACCGTCGATCGCAGCGGCAATGTCGTGCGGGCCAATGCGCGCTACGCCAAGCTGGCGCAAAGCCTGAATGCGGAAGGCTCCGCCGCCAAGTCGATCTTCCGCGCAGTCCATCCGCGCGACCGCAGCCTGGTGATCGCGGCGATCAACCAGGCGGCCGAGGGCAGGGGCGACATCGCACCCGTCGACGTCATGCTCGACGGCGCCAAGGAACGCTGGGGCCAGTTCTTTATTACTGCAGTCGACGAGGACGACCGCGACGCGGAAGCCGCAATCGTCTACATGCTCGAGACCACCGAGCGGCGCACGCTGGAAAACCAGATCAATCAGTCGCAGAAGATGGACATGGTCGGCCAATTGGCCGGCGGCATCGCGCACGATTTCAACAACGTGCTCTCAGCCATCATGATGGCGAACGATTTCCTGCTGAACGCGCACAAGCCGACCGATCCGTCGTTCCAGGACATCATGCAGATCAAGCAGAACGCGACCCGCGCGGCGACGCTGGTGCGGCAACTGCTCGCCTTCTCGCGGCGCCAGACGCTGCGGCCGCAGGTGCTGGATCTCGGCGACGCATTGAGCGACCTGACCATGCTGCTGCGCCGGCTGATCGGCGAGAAGGTGAAGCTCGACCTCGTGCACGGGCGCGACCTCTGGCCGGTGAAGGTCGATGTCTCCCAGTTCGAGCAGGTGGTCGTCAACCTCGCCGTCAACGCGCGCGACGCGATGCCTGATGGCGGCAAGCTGATCATCAAGACCCAGAATGTCGCGGCAGAGGAAGCGGGCCAGCTCGCCTACAAGGGCCTGCCGGCGGCGGACTATGTGCGGATCGACATCACCGATACCGGCACCGGCATTCCGCTTGAGATCATCGACAAGATCTTCGAGCCGTTCTTCTCGACCAAGGAGGTTGGCAAAGGCACGGGGCTCGGCCTGTCGACGGTCTACGGCATCGTCAAGCAGACCGGCGGCTTCGTATATGTCGATTCCTCGCCCGGCGAGGGCACCACCTTCCGCATCTTCCTGCCGCGCCACCGGCCCGAGCAGGAGGTCGCACCGGAGCCGCAGCCGACCAATGGCGCGGCCAAGGAGACCGCAGCCGAGCCGCCGAAGCCAAAACCCGACCTGACCGGGCAGGGTACGATCCTTTTGGTCGAGGACGAGGATGGCCTGCGTTCACTGAACGCCCGCGGCCTGCGCTCGCGGGGCTACAGCGTGATCGAGGCGTCCAATGGCATTGAGGCGATGGAAGCGCTCGACGAGAAGAATGGCGAGATCGACCTCGTCGTCTCCGACGTGGTGATGCCCGAGATGGACGGCCCGACGCTCTTGAAGGAGATGCGCAGCCGCAATCCGGATCTGAAGATCATCTTTGTCTCGGGCTATGCCGAGGATGCGTTCGAGAAGAGCCTGCCGGAAAACCAGCAATTCGCCTTCCTGCCGAAGCCGTTCACGCTGACGCAGCTCGTCGCGGCCGTGAAGGAGACGATGGCGCCGTGACGATAGCTGTGCCTATGAGCAGAAACGAGTCGATTTAACCCAGTAACGTGTCCCCAGCACGTCGTAGCACCGGCGGTCGTGAACCCCTGCTCGCCGAACGTTCGATCCGGCCTGAAAGCCGACATGTAACGCAAGTCTGACTTTTGACCCAGCTGACACTGGAAGCGGAGGACGCTGGCGTGCCCGGTAGTAGCGCGCTGACCGGCAAGAGTGTCTTCAATGCGTCAGCGTTTCTACCTCATCTAAAGCGGGCATATCCGCTGAAGGCCCTTGATCTAGCGCAATGCCCACGCATTTTACGAAGGGGCAGGCTTAGTGGAGAACGTCCATGAAGCAGATGAGCTTGAGGACATTTGCGATTGCGACCTCGGCCTTCGCGTGCGCTACGTTGCTCTCGTTCAGCTGGTCTGAACAGCGCGGCGTCTCGCTGTCAGTTGAGGGCGCGCAGGCGCGGATCGGTCGCCCATTGACCCCCCTAAGCGGTGCCGGCGTTGCGCGTCGCCATTACCGGCGGGCTGCGTACGGCTACGGTGCCGGTGTGGTCGGTGCTGGCCTGGCGGCCGGCGCGATTGGGACGGCCGCGGTAGCGGCCACCTCACCTTATGGGTACTATGGTGGTGGCCCATATGCAGGCACTGGTTGGGGCTACTATGGCGGCTACCCCGGCAACTATTACGGCAGTTATGGCTACCCTGGCGGCTATTACGGCGGCTACGCCAACCGCAGCTACGTCACCGGACGGCCAACGCTGTTTCCGCGCTACTACGGCGGCAGTTATGCCGCTGGCGGCTACCCTGTTGGCTATTACGGCGGCTACGCCAACCGCAGTTACGTCACCGGACGACCAACGCTGATTCCGCGCTACTATGGCGGCTATGGTCAGTACTACGGCAGCCCGAACAACAGAGGCGGCTTGGTTGGCGGCGACGACGCAGGGACCTACAGTCCCTAAGACTAGCACCGCGTTTCTAGCCGGCATCTGAATAGGCGTTTGCGCTCTCAAGCGGGCGCGAACGCCGTTCCCGCCATCCGCGTGACCACTTCTGCCGCAGCACGACAGCACCGCGCTGATCAGTTAACTAGCGATGGGGCACGACTGCTTATGTGAAGGGTTTCGGATGCCGGCCGCCGAATTCGCGGCGCCGTCCCTCAAGCGGCCGG
>NZ_PSRR01000369.1 GCF_004296405.1 Bradyrhizobium sp. Leo170 | reverse complement strand
AGGTATCTCCGCGATAAAGACTCTTCGTGTGGAGAGAGCCCTCACCCGGCGCTTACGCGCCGACCTCTCCCGCAAGCGGGAGAGGTGAAACCTCCCGTCACTTCAATTTGACACGATAGGTGTCGTGACACCCGCCGCAGCGATCGTTGATGGCGGTGTAGGCCACCTTCAACTGATCGAGATTCTTGACCTTGCCCTTGAAGTCGGCGATCGCCTTCGTGACCGGCGGGATCTTGGAATCAAAATCGGCCTTGTTCTGCCAGATCTTGGGCGACGACGTGTAGTGGGCATCCTTCACGTCTTCCTTTGGGTTGGTGGCAAAGACGGTCGCGATCTTCGCGACGTTCGTTTCGAGATCGGAGAGCGCCGTATCGACCGCCTTCTGGTCGTACGGGATATCGCCCTTCACCATTTTCCCGATCACGGTGTACATGCTCTTCGCCTGCGACCGCATCAGGTTATCCTGCTGAACGGCGATCTCCTGCTGAGCCATGACAGCGCTTGCACCGAGCAGCACGCCGCACACCACCATAACCATCCGCTTCATCGGCGAATTCTCCTTTTCGTGAAGCTTTTGCCGGACGTGCCCCTACCGCCGCTTCTCCAGTAGAACCCGTGCGCGGGGATTTATTCCCGCGCTACGAGATCGTCATCAGAGATTATGGCGTCGCTGCGCCTCGCGGATCGCGATCCAGACCCGCTCGGGGGTGGCGGGCATATCGATGTGGTCGATCTTGTATTCGCGCCACAGGCCTTCGACGATCGCGTTGACGATTGCCGGACACGAGCCGATCGCGCCGGCTTCGCCCGCGCCCTTGACGCCAAGCGGATTGGTCGCACAGGGCACGTTGTGGGTCTCGAACACGAAGGACGGACCGTCGGAGGCGCGCGGCACCGCATAGTCCATGAAGGTGCCGGTGACGAGTTGGCCGTCGGTTGCGCTATAGACCGCCTGCTCCATCAGCGCCTGCCCGATACCCTGCATCGCGCCGCCGTGAACCTGACCCGCGAGCAGCAGCGGGTTCAGTGTCACGCCGAAGTCATCGACGATGACGTAGTTCACGATCTTGATGATGCCGGTCGCCGGATCGATCTCGACTTCGGCCAGATGCGTTCCGTTCGGATAGGTGCCGTCGGCACTGGCGAAGGTCGCGCTGGCGTTCAGCTTCGACGGATCGACGCCGGGACGCTTGGCGAGATCGGCAAAGCTGATCGAGCGGTCGGTGCCGGCGATGCGGATCACACCGTCTGATATCTCGAGGTCGCCGGCGCTTGCTTCCAACGCCTGCGCCGCGATCTCCTTCAGTCTGTCGCCGAGCGCGGCGGTGGCGCGCTGCACGCTGACGCCGCCCGACGGGATCGAAGCCGAGCCGCCGGTGCCAAGACCCGTTGCGATCTTGTCGGTGTCGCCCTGCAGGATGTGGACGCGCTCGGGCGGCAGGCCGAACTGTTCGGCAACGAGCTGCGCATAGGCGGTCTGGTGGCCCTGCCCGCTCGATTGCGTGCCGATCAGGATCGAGACGTCACCATTGGGGTCGAGCGCGACATTCGCGGTCTCCTCGCCCATTGTGCCGCAGATCTCGACATAGGTTGCAAGCCCGATGCCGCGCACCAGACCGTTCTTCTTCGCCGCCTTGGCGCGCTTGGGAAATTCCTTCCACTCCGCGATCTCCATCGCGCGCTTCATATGCGCGGCGAAGTCGCCGGAGTCATAGACCTTCCCGGTCGCGGTCTTGTAGGGCAGCGCCTTCGGCGGAATGAAGTTCTTGCGGCGGATCGCATCCGGCGTCATGTCGAGTTTTCGCGCGGTCGCATCAACCAGGCGTTCGACGACGTAAGCCGCCTCCGGCCGTCCGGCGCCGCGATAGGCATCGACCGGCACGGTGTTGGTGAACACGGTGCGGACGCGGCAATGGAAGGCCTGGATGTCATAGAGGCCCGGCAGCATGCCGGCGCCGCCATGCGGAATATACGGGCCGAAGGTCGAGAGATAGCCGCCCATGTCGCCCATCAGGTCGACGTCCATGCCTAGGAACTTGCCGTCCTCGGCCAGCGCCATTCGCGCGGTCGTGACGTTGTCGCGCCCCTGCGAGTCGCCCATGAAGTGGTCGGCACGGTCAGCCGTCCATTTGACGGTCTTCTTCAACTGCCGCGCGGCGACCGCGATCAGCGCATATTCGCGGTAGGGAAACAGCTTGGTGCCGAAGCCGCCGCCGACATCGGGGCAGATCACCCGCATGTTCTCGACCGGGATCTTCAGGATGTTCTGGCAGAGGATGTCGCGCAGGCGATGGCTGCCCTGGCTG
Organism: Bradyrhizobium sp. Leo170; assembly: GCF_004296405.1. GTDB lineage: Bacteria > Pseudomonadota > Alphaproteobacteria > Rhizobiales > Xanthobacteraceae > Bradyrhizobium. The sequence continues at coordinate 5,963 of NZ_PSRR01000369.1, read as the reverse complement.
CCGATCGTCAGCGTCAGATGATCCTTCTTGGCGTCATACTCGGCGACCGCCGCACGCGTCTCCATGAAGTTGGTGACGATGCGCGGATTGACGATCGAGATTTCCGCGACCGCATGCGCCTTGGCAAAGGCTTCCTCAGTCGCCTTCTTGTCGCCGATCGAGACGTCGAACAGCACGTTACCCGGCTTGTCGGGCCAGACCTGCGGTGCGCCCGGCTTCACGGCATTGACGACGCCGATCACGGCCGGCAGCGGCGTCCACTGCACGTCGATCGCCTCGATCGCATCGCGCGCCTGATCGATCGTCTCGGCGACGACGAAGGCGACGGCATCGCCGACATGACGCACCTCGTCCTTGGCCAGGATCGGATAGGGCGGACCGGTGAACGGGTCGGTCTCCAGGTTGAACAGGCACGGCAGATCGCCGAGATCGGCGACCTCGGCCGCAGTCAGGATCAGGCTGACGCCCGGCAGGCCGCGCGCCTTGGTGACATCGATGGTGAACTTCGCATGCGCATGCGGCGAGCGCAGCACCAGCGAATGCAACGCCGGCTGCGGCGCGACGTCGTCGGTGTAGCGGCCCATGCCGCGAATGAGCGCGTCGTCTTCCTTGCGGCGTACACTCTGGCCGACGCCGAATTTGATGGGGGCTGCCATCGTCACTCCAATTGTCGTTGTTGTCCACGCCATCTTGGCGTGTTTCCCGCCATATTGGCGCGGTTGGGAAAGAAGCGCAAACCGCGAATTGCGGAGCTTGGAAGCACCGCAACAAAAAGCTGATTTGACTTGAAAACTATCCGCGCCGCAGGGCGAAGAGCCATCCGCGCCCGAACAGCACCAGGATGGAAAAGCCATAGACGAAGGCGCCGACTGCAATCAGGAGCGCAAGGATGGTTTCATCGCGCAGCACATGCATCTGCGCGAAATAGACGGCCGCGAATCGCTCGGTCCACCAAAGCGCCCCCGCGAGCACGAGGCCGGAGACGGCGAATTTCGCAAAGGTCAGCATCATCAGGCGATCGAGCTCAAGATAGCCGGCGCGCACCGCAAAGCCGAGCACCAGCAACAGGTTGATCCAGGCACCTACGGCGGTGGCGAGCGCAAGCCCGATCTGGGCGAGCGGGGCCATCAGGCCGATCTTCAGCAGCAGATTGGCCCCCAACCCGGTCAGCGACGCCTTCACCGGCGTTGCCGTATCCTTGCGTGCATAGAACGTCGCAACCGCACTGCGGATCATCACGAACGGGATCAGGCCGATCGAATAGGCCGCCAATGTCGCGGCGGCCGCCGCCGCGTCGGCTTTGGTGAAGGCGCCGCGCGCAAACGCCGCGCGCACGATGATATCGGGCACGGTGAGGAAAGCCGCGACAAAGGGCACGGTGGCAAGCAAGGTGAAATCAAACGCGCGGCGCTGCGCACCCGCAGCCCCCGCAACATCCTGTGCGGTGATCCGCCGCGACATTTCCGGCAACAGCACGGTGCCGACGGCAATCCCGATCACGCCGATCGGCAGTTGATAAAGCCGCTCGGCGTAATAGAGCGCCGACAGCGCGCCGGCCGCGAGGAACGTCGCGATGATGGTGTCGGCGAACACGGCGACCTGCGTGCCCATCGAGCCCAGCGTCGCCGGCCCGATCGCGCGGAAAAAGGCGCGGACGTCCTCATCCAGCCGCGGCATGGCAAAGCGCGGCAGCGTGCCGTGCCTCGCCAGATCGCCCGCGAGCAGGAAATATTGCAGGAAGCCGGAGATCAGCACGCCCCAGGCTGCAGCGTGACCCGCACTCGGGAAGAAGGCCGCCAGCGCCAGCGTCGCCATCATCGACAGATTGAGGAGGATAGACGCCCCGGCGGCGCTGGCAAAGCGCTGCATCACGTTGAGCATGCCGCCATAGAGCGTCACCATCGTGATCAGCAGCAGATACGGAAAGGTGATGCGCGTCAGCTCGATCGCAAGCTGTCGCTGCTCGGCGTCATCGGTGAAGCCGGGCGCCAGGACGCGCAGCGCCTGCGGCATGAAGGCCCAGGCCAGCGCCAGCAGGATCAGTTGCGACAGGAACAGAAGCGTAAAGATGCGGTCGGCGAACAGGCGCGCGGACGTATCGCCGCCCTTGCCGTGGACATGGGCGTAAGCCGGGACGAACGCGGTGTTGAACGCGCCCTCGGCGAAGATCGCGCGAAAATTGTTCGGCAGGCGCCAGGCCACCAGGAAGGCGTCGGCGATCGGTCCCGCGCCGAGGATCGCGGCGAGCATGATGTCGCGCGCGAGGCCCGTCAGCCGCGAAAGCAGGGTGTAGCCGCCGACCGTGAAGATGCGTCCAAGCATGCGCCGGTTCTAGCCCAAGCACCGGCGCCGCAAAACGGCGAAATCAGGACGAAAGCGCGCCGCGCACAGCCTCGATGATTCGCCCCTGCGTCGCCTCGTCGAGATAGGCGTGAATCGGCAGGCTGACGACGTCGTTCGAAAGCCGTTCGCTGACCGGCAGGCCGCCCTCCGCCACCGGGAAGTCGCGGTAGGCGGTCTGCTGATGCATCGATTTCGTATAATAGATCGCGGTCGGAACGCCCTGCGCCTTCAGCGCCGCGGCAAAGCCGTCACGGTCGGTGCCCTCGGGCAGGCGGATGGTGTAGCACGCCCAGATCGAGCTGCAGCCGGCGGCAAGACGCGGCACGGTCACGACATTGCCGAGCCCGCGCGCATAGCGCTCCGCGACCTCATTGCGCGCTGCGATCTCGTCCTCGAAGATCTTGAGCTTCTCGAGCAGCACGGCCGCCTGCATGGTGTCGAGCCGCCCGGTCAGGCCGAGGCGCACATTGTCGTATTTATCGGAGCCCTGGCCGTGCACGCGGATGCTGCGCAGCGTTTGCGCAAGCTCCTCATCGTCTGTGAAGATCGCGCCGCCATCGCCGAAGCAGCCGAGGGGCTTTGCCGGGAAGAAGCTGGTCGTCGTCGCTAGGCCAAAGGTGCCGATCCGCCGCCCCTTGTAGCTGGCGCCAAATCCCTGGGCCGCGTCATCGAGCACGAACAGGCCCTCGGCCTTGGCGACCGCGGCGATCGCATCATGATCGGCGCTCTGCCCGAACAGGTCGACCGGAATGACGCCGACGGGCTTGAGGCCTCGCGCCTTCGCGGTCGCAATGCCTCGCTTCAGCGAGGCGGCATCCATGTTGAACGTCGCCTCATCGACGTCGACGAAAACCGGCGTAGCACCAGTCAGCGCCACCGATTCGCCGGTCGCGCAGAACGTGAAGGACGGGCACAGCACCGCATCGCCCGGGCCGACCTTCTTGGCCATCAGCACCATCAGGAGCGCGTCGGTGCCGCTGGCGCAGGCCACCACATGTTTTGCGCCCGAGAACTTTGCGAGTTCGGCCTCCAGCGCCGACACTTCCGGCCCGCCGATGAACTGGCAATGGGAGAGCACGCGGGAGACCGCCTCATCGACGGAGGTGCCAAGCCGGCGGCGCTGCGCGGCAAGGTCGATGAAGGGAATGGGTTCTGGGCGCATATGCTGGTTCATGGGACCTTGCGGGACGCGTGAGTAAGACTGTCAGCCGGCGACGCGGCGCGGGGCCTTGCGAGCGATGGTCGCGGCGGGCGTGGCCGGCGCTTCCAGACATTTGATCGCGATCTCGAGGCTCGCGACGCCCTCGTTGCCGGATACCGCCGGCTCCTTGCCGCTCCTCACCGCGTCGAGGAACGCAATCAATTCGGCGCGCAACGGTTCGTCGTGGCCAACCGGCAAATGCCGCATCGAATAGCTGCCGTCGGGCTTGAAGCCGAAGCACTCGGTGACCTGCCGGGTCAGGAGATCGCCCATCACATATTTGCCGCGCGTTGCGACCGTGACGCTGCGCGCCTTGAACGGCGTCAGCCAGTTGGTGTTGATATGGGCGAGCACGCCCGAGGCGGTACGGAATTGCAACAGCGCGATGTCCTCGCGCTCGGCCACGGCGCTGGAGAGTTGCGGCTGCACGTCGACGATTTCAGACTCGGTGAACCAGCGGATCAGATCGATGTCGTGCACGGCCAGATCGATGACGACGCCGACATTGGACATGCGCGGAGGAAACGGACCGACGCGGGTGATGCCGATCGAGAGGATGTCTTCGCCCGATATCGCCTGCTTGATCGCGGCCACCGCCGGGTTGAAGCGTTCGACGTGGCCGACCATCAGCGTCACGCCGGCCTGCCGCGCGGCGGTGACGATGTCGTTGCCCTCCTCGACCGTGGAGGCGACGGGCTTCTCGACCAGGATATGGACGTTCTGCGCGATACAGGTGAGCGCGATCTCGTGATGCAGATGGGTCGGCGCCGCGATCGTCACGGCATCGACGCCTTCGGCGAGCAGTTCATCGAGCGTCGCAAACGCCCGGCAGCCGACCAGCGCAACGGCGCGTGCGCGATGTTCAGCCAGGGGATCGACGATCCCAACCAGCGTGACCTCGGGCAATCCCGCCAGCACGCGTGCATGGTTGCTGCCCATGACCCCCGCACCGATCACCCCGACGCGCAAGGCACGCCTGATCCCGGCTTTTGCGGCCAACCCCGACCCTTTGGAACTCATGTGGTTACCCCAACAGACTTTTGGTGGCGCCCATCGGTTGCGCGTTCTTCCCCGGACCAGCCTGATTCACCGAATCAGGCCGCAGCCCTATCCCCTTGTCCTGACGTGCTTTCTTTCCCCGAAGCATCGTCACGCACACGCTATAGCATGCCGTCACAAATGTGGCGAATGCCAACGCGCAAATCCGGACACGTTTTGATTCAAAAGATTACACGGTCTCGCCGTCCATCTGGGACGAAATCGATGCACGGCGCAACCATCAGGTGCGCTGATAATCGTCCTCGATACGGATGATGTCGTCCTCGCCGAGATAGCTGCCGGTCTGCACTTCGATCAATTCCAGCAGGATCTTGCCGGGGTTCTCCAGCCGGTGGACCGCGCCGATCGGGATGTAGATCGACTCGTTCTCGTGCACGATCTTCACCGTTTCGTTGACGGTGACGCGCGCGGCGCCACGGACCACGATCCAGTGCTCGGAACGGTGATGGTGCTTCTGCAGCGACAGCCGCTCGCCCGGCTTGACGATGATGCGCTTGACCTGGTGGCGTTCGCCATTGTCGACCGACTGGTACGAGCCCCAGGGCCGATGCACCTTGATGTGGTTCTCTGTGACCTCGGGCGCCACCGTCTTCAGTTTCGCCACCAGGCGCTTCAGGCCGTTGGCGTCCTTCTGCCGCGACACCAGGATGGCGTCCTGCGTCGCGACCACCACGAGGTCGTCGACGCCCTCGAGCGCGACCAGCGCGCGGTCGGTCCAGACGTTGCTGTTGCGGGAGTCCTCGAAGACCGCAGCGCCGCGCGCGGCATTGCCTTGCCCGTCTTTATCAGACAATTCCCACACCGCGTGCCAGGAGCCGACATCCGACCAGCCACAGGACACCGGCACCACCGCCGCGCGCGCGGTCTTTTCCATCACCGCATAATCGATCGAGATCGCTTTCGCCGATCCGAACGCATCCGCATCGAGCTTGACGAAGCCGAGATCGCGCTCGGTCTTCGTCACCGCCTCGGTCACCGCCTCCACGCTCGCGGCATCGAAATTGCGGTACTCGTCGAGCAGGACGTCGGCGCGGAACATGAAGTTGCCGCTGTTCCAGAGATAGCCCGACGTGATGTAGTCGGCCGCGGTTGCCGCATCCGGCTTCTCGACGAATTTTGCGACCGCGCGCACCTGCCCCGAAATGCCATCGCCGGGGCTGATATAGCCGTATTCGGTGGCCGGGCGCTCGGGATTGACGCCAAAGGTGACGATGCGGCCTGCTTTCGCGGCAATCAGCCCCTCGCGACAGGCGGCGACGAAGGCCTCGGTGTCTTCAACCACGTGATCGGCGGCGAGCGCCAGCACGGTCGCGTCCCTGTCGCGCGCTTGTGCAAAGGCGGCGCCGGCCGCGATCGCCGG
>NZ_PSRR01000368.1 GCF_004296405.1 Bradyrhizobium sp. Leo170 | reverse complement strand
TAATAGCCGTAAGAACGGGGAGAGGGAGAACTGCCACCGTCGCTCCGATCTGAAATCACCATACTCCGGAAACGGGCCTCTCGCGCTATTCCTTCACGGCTCCCGTCATGGCCGACACATAATGCTCGACGAAGAAGGCGTAAAGGATCACGAGCGGCAGCGAGCCGACCAGCGCACCGGCCATCAGCGATCCCCATTTGTAAATGTCGCCGTCGACGAACTCATTGACGATCGCGACCGGCACCGTCTTGTTCGGCGTCGATTGCAGGAAGGTGAGCGCATAGATGAACTCGTTCCAGCACAGCGTGAACGAGAAGATGAAGGCCGAGATCAGGCCGGGGATTGCCAAGGGCACGATGATCTTGACCAGGATCTGCCAGCGCGAGGCGCCGTCGATCAGCGCGCACTCTTCGAGCTCATAGGGGATGGTCTTGAAGTACCCCATCAACAGCCAGGTCGAGAACGGAATGAGCAAGGTCGGATAGACCAGGATCAGCGACAGCGGCGAGTCGAACAGGCCGTAGGCCTGGATCACCGAGGCCAGCGGGATGAACAGGATCGACGGCGGCACCAGATAGGCGAAGAAGATCAGGATGCCGACGGTGTCGGCGCCCTTGAACCGCAGCCGCGTGATCGCATAGGCCGCCAGCACGCTGGCCGCGATCGACAGGAAGGTGGCTCCAACGGCCACATACATCGTGTTCCAGAGCCACCTCGGATACTGCGTCTCGAACAGGAGCTTGCTGATGTGCTTGAAGGTCGGATGGACAACCCAGAACGGGTTGAACTTCTCCATGTCGATCAACTGCTCGTCGGGTTTGATCGACGTCAGCACCATCCAGTAGAACGGGAACAGGAGCACCACGAGGATGATGAACAGCGGCAGATAGAGCGTGATCAGGCGGCGCGGCAGCGACTCCAGATAGCTCATGCCCTCGGAGTCGTCGGTCGCGGCCGGCGCCGGTGCTTTCGAATGCAGGGCTGAATCAGTCATTGTTCGATCCTTGCTGCCACTTGCGGCGCTGCATGCCGAACCAGGAAATCGCGATGGCGGCCAGCAGGAACGGGATCATAGCGGTCGCAATCGCCGCGCCCTCGCCCAATCGTCCGGAGATTATGCCGCGCTGATAGCTCAGCGTCGCCATCAGATGCGTCGCATTGACCGGCCCGCCGCGGGTCAGGGCCCAAATCAGCTGGAAGTCGGTGAAGGTGAACAGCACCGAGAACGTCATCACCACGGCGATGATCGGCGTCAGCAGCGGATAGGTGATGTAGCGGAAGCGCTGCCAGTTGGTGGCGCCGTCGAGCGTCGCCGCCTCGTAGAGCGAGGGCGAGACCGTTTGCAGGCCGGCCAGCAGCGTGATCGCCACGAAGGGAACGCCGCGCCAGACATTGGCGAAGATGACGCTGCCGCGGGCCCAGTTGCTGTCGCCGAGGAAGTTGATGTTGTGCTCGATCAGGCCGAGTTTGATCAGCGACCACGAGATGATCGAGAACTGGGCGTCGTAGATCCACCAGAATGCGATCGCCGACAGCACCGTCGGCACGATGAAGGGAATCAGCACGATCGAGCGGATCATTGCCTTGAACGGCATGTGCCGGTTGAGCAGGAGCGCGAGATAAAGGCCGATCGCGAATTTGATGATGCTGGCGACCAGCGTGTAGAGGATCGTGTTGAAGACCGACAGCCAGAAGATCGCGTCGTCCCACAGCCATTGATAGTTCTCGAGGCCGATGAAGACGCCCTCACGGCCGATGCGTTCGTCCGTGAAGCTCATCCAGATACCAAGGCCAAGCGGATAGGCCAGGAACAGGATCAGGAAGGCCGCGGCCGGCAGCATGAACCAAAGCGCCGCCCAGTTGCGGCTCGTGCGCAGCCTCGACCAAAGTGACGGCTCGCCGGCTGCGGCGGCCCGTACCGGCATCGATGTCTGGACAGTACTCATTCCGTCTCCAACTCCTAATCGAAGGCAACGCCCGGCCCCGTGCCCCCACGGCCGAGCGTTGCCCCGATCACCTTCAAACCTGGGCCGGCGCGATGGTCTGCGCCGGCCGTTCGCTTAGCGGAAGATGCGCTTGGCCGCGCGTTCGGCCGAAGCCATCGCGGTCTTCGTATCCTCGCGTCCGGTGCAGTAGTTCGCGTACATGTCGACGAGCACGAAGTCGGCGATCGCCGCCGCCGCGTTCTCGCTCATCTGCGCCTCGCCGGCCGGCGTCGACGCGCTCTGCGCGACGCTGCGGTAAGGCGTCGTCTTGGGATCGGCGGTCCAGACCGGATTCTTGTCGTAGCCGAGGAGGAAGTGGGACAGATAACCCTGCGCCGCTTCGATCCAGGGATTGAACTGGTCCGGCTCCAGCATGAAGGCGGTGAACGCCTTGCAGGTCTGCGGGTACTTCGAGAAGGTGAAGATCAGGATCGGGAAGCCGAGATGCAGCTCGCGCGTCTTGCCGTCGATGCCGGGCGGCAGATGCGCGTGATTCATATCCTCCGCGATCTGCGGATTCTCCTTCTTCGCCGTCACATAGATCGAGATGCCGTTTGTGGTGAGGTGAAGCTGGCCAGCGAGGAACGCCTTGTTGTTGGAGCTGTCGTTCCACGACGCCGTGCCCGGCACGAAGTTCTCGTAGAGGCCCTTGACGTATTCGAGCGACTTCGCGGTCTCCGGTGAGTTGATGACGACCTTGTTGTTCTTGTCGATCATCTTGCCGCCATGGGCCCACAGCGCCCAGTGCAGCCAGCCGTTGGCGTCACCGGAAGCATGGCCCAGCGCCATGCCGGCAGGCGTGCCGTTCTTGTTCATGCCCTTCACGAGGTCGGCGAAGCCGGCGAGATCCTTCGGGAATTCCTTATGGCCAGCCTTCTCGGCCGCGGCAACGCGGTAGTTGACGAGGCCGCCGGTGGCGGCAACGGGAATGCCGATCCATTTGCCGTTGAGCATGCCATAGGCCTTGCCGGAGTCGGTCCAGCCGCCACACTTCTGGCCGAGATAGTCGGCGACATCGGTGACATCAACGCATTTGCTCGGGAACAGGAACGGCAGTGAATAGAGTCCCCAGACCATGTCGAGGCCCTGCCCGGTGTTGGCGGCAACCGACGCCTTGGGCTGGATGTCGTCGTAGGATTCGTTGGAGACGTTGATGGTGACGTTGTTGGCCTTCTGGAAGGCGTCGACGATCTTCATGAAGGCGACGTCTTCGGCTTCGACGAAGCGCTTCCAGCGCAACAGATTGATCTTCGCCCCCGGCTCCGGCTTCCACGGCGAAGTCTGCGCCCAGGCCTTCGCATAGCCCAAGAGCTCGTCGCCCGACATCGTCGCTGCGGCAGCCAAAAGGCCCGCGCCGCCCTTGAGCAGCGAGCGGCGATCGGTGGTAAACTTATTCATTTCAAGTCTTCTCCCTTACTTACTTAATTTTATGGTGTTGTTTGGGCTTGTTAATCCGGCCGCCTAGAGGCGGTGGCCGGTGTCCTTGTCGAACAGATGAGCGGCCGACGCGCGCGGCCGCAAATGGATGCGCTCGCCAGGCTTGACGTCATGTCGCTCGCGGAACACCGCAATGATGTCCTGCGTGCCGATGCGCGACACGATCTGCGTTTCCGAGCCGGTTGGCTCGACGACGACGACCTCGGCCTCGATGCCGTCGCTGGCGAGTTCGAGATGTTCGGGCCGGATGCCGTAGACGACCGGAAGCCCATCGGAGGCGGTAGGCGCCGTCGCCACCGGCAATCTGGCGCCATTCTCGGTCTCGACGTAAATCTGCCCGTTGGATTTCAGGTGCCCGTTCAGGAAATTCATTGCCGGCGAGCCGATGAAACCTGCGACGAACTGGTTGTCGGGCTTGTCATAGAGCTCGAGCGGCGATCCCATCTGCTCGACGATGCCGTCATGCATCACCACGATCTTGTCGGCCATGGTCATGGCCTCGATCTGATCGTGGGTGACGTAGACGGTCGTGGTCTTCAGCCGCTGATGCAGTTCCTTGATCTCGGTGCGCATCGCAACCCGAAGCTTGGCGTCGAGGTTGGACAGCGGCTCGTCGAACAGGAACACCTGGGGATCGCGGACGATGGCGCGCCCCATTGCGACGCGCTGGCGTTGACCGCCCGACAATTGACGGGGAAAGCGCTCCAGGAGCGGCGATAACGCGAGGATTTCGGCAGCCTTCTTGACCCGGGCGGCAATGTCCTGCTGGTTCGCGTTCCTCAATTTCAATGAGAAGCCCATATTTTGGGCAACGGTCATATGCGGGTAGAGCGCGTAGTTCTGGAACACCATCGCGATGTCGCGCTCTTTCGGCTGCACGTTGTTCACCACGCGATTGCCGATCGAGATCGTCCCGGAGGTGATGTTCTCCAGCCCCGCCAACATGCGCAGCAACGTCGACTTGCCGCAGCCGGAGGGGCCGACCAACACCACGAACGCGCCGTCCTCGATCGGAACAGTCACGCCGTGCAGGACTTCAAACCCACCGAACGACTTGCGCACGTCGCTAATCTGCACCGACGCCATTCAATTCCCTCCGATTCTAGCGGCGGTTAGGACCATAAAGGCCCCGCCCGCTCTTCAAGTTGGGTTGCCTCTTAGCAGAATTTTTTCGCGATGTCGTTGGATCAAAGTTGAATATCGCGTGCTCAATCAATTGCGAACAGTCGATCGACGTGCATAAAGTCGCGTCAATGAAACGAGGCTGAGTGCGGTGCAGCATGAGCCGTTGCGCTCGGGGAGAAACAATGAACAAGCCTGTTACACCAGTCACCAAGCGCAAGCTCCGCTCCAGCGAATGGTTCAACAACCCGCACAACCCCGGCATGACCGCGCTCTATCTCGAGCGCTACCTTAATTATGGGCTGACGCGGCAGGAACTGCAGTCCGGCAAACCAATCATCGGCATTGCGCAGACCGGCAACGATCTCTCGCCCTGTAATCGCCATCATCTTGAACTCGCGCACCGGGTGCGTGAGGGCATTCGTGAAGCCGGCGGCATCGCGATGGAGTTTCCGACCCATCCGATCCAGGAGACGGGAAAGCGGCCGACCGCCGCGCTCGACCGCAACCTCGCCTATCTCGGCCTCGTCGAAGTGCTGTTCGGCTATCCGCTCGATGGCGTGGTGCTGACCACCGGCTGCGACAAGACCACGCCCGCCTGCCTGATGGCGGCGGCGACCGTCAACCTGCCTGCGATCGTGCTGTCGGGCGGGCCGATGCTGAACGGCTGGCACAATGGCGTGCGCTCCGGTTCCGGCACAGTGGTCTGGAAGGCGCGTGAGCAACTCGCCGCGGGCGAGATCGACTACGAGGAGTTCATGAACATCGTCGCCTCCTCGGCGCCGTCCGTCGGCCATTGCAACACGATGGGCACCGCCTCGACCATGAACTCGCTGGCCGAAGCGCTCGGCATGTCGCTGCCGGGCTGCGCGGCGATCCCCGCCCCCTATCGCGAGCGCGGCCAGATCTCCTATGAGACCGGAAAGCGCATCGTCGAGATGGTCTGGGAGGACCTGAAGCCCTCCGATATCCTCACCCGCAAGGCGTTCGAGAACTGCATCGTGGTGAATTCGGCGATCGGCGGCTCGACCAACGCGCCGATCCATATCAATGCGCTTGCCCGCCATGTTGGCGTCGAATTGTCGATCGACGACTGGCAGAAATATGGCCATGACGTGCCGCTGCTGGTGAACATGCAGCCGGCCGGCTTCTATCTCGGCGAGGAATATCACCGCGCCGGCGGCGTGCCTTCGGTGGTGCGTGAATTGATGACGCACAAGCGCATCCATGAAGATGCGGTGACCGTCAACGGCCGCAGCATGGGCGAGAACTGCAAGGAAGCGGCCCAGCCCGATGGTGACGTGATCTGGACTTATGACAAGCCGCTGGTGAAGGACGCAGGCTTCCTGGTGCTGCGCGGCAATCTGTTCGATTCCGCGATCATGAAGACCAGCGTGATCTCCAAGGAGTTCCGCGACCGCTATCTCATTAATCCCAGGGACCCGAACGCCTTCGAGGGCCGCGCCATCGTGTTCGAGGGACCGGAGGATTACCACGAGCGGATCGACGATCCCGCGCTCGAGATCGACGAGCACTGCATGCTGTTCATCCGCGGCGCCGGTCCGATCGGCTATCCCGGCGGTGCCGAAGTCGTGAACATGCAGCCGCCGGCGGCGCTGATCAAACGCGGCATCCTGTCCCTGCCCTGCATCGGCGACGGACGCCAATCCGGCACCTCGGGCTCGCCCTCGATCCTCAACGCCTCGCCGGAAGCGGCCGCCGATGGCGGGCTGGCGATCCTGAAGACCGGCGACCGGGTGCGCATCGACCTGAACAAAGGCACGGCCAACATCCTGATCTCGGATGACGAAGTGAAGAAGCGTCACGCCGATTTGAAGGCGAATGGCGGCTTCCGCTATCCGGCGAACCAGACGCCGTGGCAGGAACTCTACCGCGCGACCGTCGGCCAGCAGGCCACCGGCGCCTGCCTCGAACTCGCCACCCGCTATCACGACATCGCCGGCAAAGTCGGGGTGGCCCGGGATAATCATTGACGTGCTGTCATTCCGGGGCGTCGCGAAGCGACGAACCCGGAATCCATTGCGCCACATACGCAAGGGGACAAATGGATTCCGGGCTCACGCTTCGCGTGCCCCGGAATGACGGAGCCAGACGAAGGAGACAACATGTCAGACCGCCTGAAGGGCAAGCGCGCATTCGTCACCGCGGCCGCCGTAGGCATCGGCCGCGCTTGCGCGGTCGCCTTTGCGCGCGAGGGCGCCACCGTGTTCGCGACCGATATCGACGAGGAGAAGCTCGCGCTCCTCAAGCAGGAGGGCGTCACTGAGGTGGCGCGGCTCGACGTGCGCGACACCGCTGCGGTCATGGCGATGGCCAAGCGCGTCGGCAAGACCGACATCCTGCTCAATGCCGCGGGCTTCGTCCATCACGGCACGGTGCTCGATTGCTCCGACGAGGACTGGGATTTCTCCTTCGACCTCAATGTGAAGTCGATGCACCGCACGATCCGCGCCTTCCTGCCCGGCATGCTGGACGCCGGCGGCGGCGCGATCGTGAACATCTCCTCCGCCGCTGGCGTGTTCAAGGCTGCACCGAACCGTTACGTCTATGGCGCGACGAAGGCTGCGGTGGCAGCCCTCACCCGCTCCGTCGCGGCCGACTTCATCTCCAAAGGCATCCGCTGCAACTGCATCTGCCCCGGCACGGTCGAGACGCCCTCGATGCTGCAGCGCGCCGCCGCCGCAGGCCCGCAAGGGCGCGAGATGTTCATCGCCCGCCAGCCGATGGGCCGGCTCGGCACCGCCGAAGAGATCGCCGCACTCGCCATCTATCTCGCCAGCGACGAGAGCGCGTTCACCACCGGCGTCGCGCATGCCATCGACGGCGGCTGGACACTCTAATCTTAAGGAAGGCACACCATGAACGAATACGATCTCACCGGCCGCAGTGCCGTTGTCACCGGCGGCGCGCAGGGGTTTGGGCGCGCGATCACCGAGCGCTTTGTCGCCTCCGGCGCCAAAGTCGCGATCTGGGATCATGACATCGCCCTGGCCGAGAAGACCGCGAAGGAGATTGGCCCGGAAGTGGCCGCATTCAAGGTCGACGTCGCCGATCTGGCCGCGGTGGAGAAGACGCGCGACGAGACGCTGAAAGCGTTCGGCAAGATCGACATCCTCGTCAACAATGCCGGCATCGCCGGCATCAACAAGACCGTGTGGGAGACCGATCTCGAGGAATGGCGCAAGGTGCTGCGCATCAACCTCGACGGTCCCTTCATCTGCTGCAAGGCGATCGTGCCGGCGATGCTCAAGCAGGGCTACGGCCGCATCGTCAACATCGCCTCGATCGCCGGCAAGGAAGGCAATCCCAACGCGGCGCACTATTCGTCGTCCAAGGCCGGCCTGATCGCGCTGACGAAATCGCTCGGCAAGGAACTCGCGCAGCACGACATCCTCGTCAACGCGGTGACGCCGGCGGCGGCGCGTACCGCGATCTTCGACCAGATGACGCAGCAGCATATCGACTTCGTGCTGTCGAAGATCCCGAAGGGCCGCTTCGTGCTGGTGGAAGAGCTCGCCGCGCTGGTCGCCTGGCTGGCGTCGGAGGATTGCGCCTTCTCCACTGGAGCCGTGTTCGACATCTCCGGCGGCCGCGCGACGTATTAATCAGAGCGTTTTCGAGCGAAGTGGATACCGGTTCGCGTGAAGAAAACGCGTCAAAATAAGAATCTAGAACTTCGGTTCTGATTCAGTCAGAACCGAAGTTCTAG
>NZ_PSRR01000367.1 GCF_004296405.1 Bradyrhizobium sp. Leo170 | reverse complement strand
TGAGGCTGCCGCCGCTCACCGCCATGCCGAGGACAACAAGATTCTCGGCCGCGTTCTGTTGATTCCCTGACGTCTACGGAGACGAGCGAAAGATGCATCGATCCTCGAGCGTGTAAGGTCGACCACAACGACTGCATTCCATCAGTCACGTTGCAAGACGTGTTCATGGCGCCGAGACGCGATGCGCTTCTCGACGACGTGGCACAAAGCGGATCCGATCTTCTCTTCCTGTGCTCCTACCTCCCGGATACGATCGATCTCGTTCAAGCCCTCGAAAGGCATCCCTTCCGACCCAAAATGGTCGGCGCAAGCATGATCGGCCCGCAGAATGCCAATGTTAAGAGCAAGCTCGGGCCGCTGCTCAACGGGATCGTGAACTATGAATATTGGGTTCCGGCACCCTCCCTAGCCTTTGAGGGCGTGGGTTCACTGTTGGAGACCTACAGGTCGCGCCGCAGGATCAGGCGTGGATCCACTCGGCCATGATATGGCGCCGTTGGCCTACTCGCAGATGCAGGTCATAGCCCAGGCTATTGAGGGCACGAGAAGCCTGGACGACACCGCACTTTCTGAGTTCACGAGACGCACTGTGTTCTCGACAGTCATGAGCCGCATCACCTTCGGGCCGCGTGGTGAGTGGACGCAACCCCGCGTGTTGCAGGTGCAATTCCAGAACGTCGTTGGCCATAGTGTCGACGAGTTCAGGGACGGCTCCCGGCAAGTCGTCGTGGCTCCGCAGGAGATGGCGTCGGGGGTGTTGATCTATCCATTCGCGAAGGCTCGAGGGACCCAGGTCGCGCGTATCACATACCCACCTCGGCTCGACGCTCCACTCCGCCAGGCGCAGTGCCGACAACGTCCGGACCTTTTACGAAACACTCGATCAGCATTTCGGTGAGGATTCTTATCTTGCGAGCGGGATGCTGGCCTGGTGGTCGGACGACAAATACACCGGCCGGACGTATCGGGTGCCGGGTCATGACCGGAACAAGCGTGCCGGAGGCCAGATGCTCATGGATCAGGCCCTCGGGGAGATAAGCGATGCCGAGTCCTGCTATGGCGGCAGTGACCAGAGCTGTGCCGTTGTCGGCTTTGAAGCGCCCCTGCGGTCGAACCGTGACGGTTTGTTCACCATCCATGAACTGCCAGGTTTCAGTGCCCTGCATGAGAGCCTGATGCGTGAGGAGTTCATCCGGTGTCTCAGGCGATCCGTGCGCTTTGATATACTCCGGACTCGCAACTAACTTCCCATAGATCGGTCCGACGCGCCTTGCGATCAGGTTAGAGTCCGGAAGATGGCCAAGCCGTATCGCACAATCATAACCCTCTGCGATGAGATCTACGAAGCGATCAGTGTAGCATGTGTGGATGCCAAGCTGAGGGTGACGTCGCGCCATTTCGGCGAGCACCGGAGCAAGATGAGTCGGGCCAAAGGTAAGTGGTGCAGCAATCCGCAAGCGGCCGCGAAGATCACCTGCGGGTAGGATCGTTTCCCTGGCAACATCGATCTCGGCGCAGACTCTGGCGGCGTGATCTCGGAATGTGGAACCCGCCTCTGTGAGTACGGCGCCGCGAGTGGTTCGTGCAAGCAGCTGGACGCCGAGCTCTGCTTCAAGCCGAGCGAGCTGCCGACTAACGATCGACTTGGAGACCCCGAGCCGACGCGCAGCAGACGATACTCCGCCGGCGTCAGCGACCTCTACGAATGTTCGCAGTTCTTCAATGTCCAATTTTAGCGTTCCTGCTTTTGCGACACAGTGTGGCGAGGACGAGCGCTACCGTATCGCAAATGGGAATGGCACTGTCCACGCAGACGTCGTCGCAGTCGGCGGATGTCTCCCACAAATCAGCCTCATCTAACGGCAGCAGAGGATATTCATGACCTTTCGCAACGGCCTAGCGTCGCTTCTTCGTCCCGAGGACTCGGTACTCGTTCTGATCGATCACCAGCCCTATCAGCTCACGAACTTGAACAGCCACGATCCGCAAGCTGTGGTCAACAACACGACCGCGCTGGCGAAGCTCGCAAAAGCCTTCAATGTTCCGACCATTCTCACCAGCGTGATCGCGGCGCGCGGTGGACTTCTCTTTAAGCAGATCACCGACGTATTTCCGGGCCAGGAAGTCATCGACCGCACCTGGGTGAATACTTGGCAGGACGAGAATGTGGTGAACGTCGTCAAGGCGACCGGCCGCAAGCAGCTGATCATCGCGGGCCTGTGGACCGAGGTCTGCGTCGCAATGCCTGTCATCCAGGCCGCCGGCGAAGGCTGGGACGTGACCGTGATCACCGACGCGTCGGGCGGGATTTCGAAGGAGTCTCACGAAGTTGCAATTCAGCGCATGATCGCGGCCGGCGCGAACGTGATGACCGTGATGGCGCTCGCTGGCGAATGGCAACGCGATTGGGCGCGCACCGAGCATGTCGAGGAGCTGACCGAGATTCTCATCCAGCACTTCGCCGGCAGCGGTATCGCTTATATGTGGGAACAGCAATTGCTCAATACTCCGGTACCAAGCGCCGCGAAGTGAATTGAAGGGGGTGACGGGCGTCCGGACGATGCATTGCGAAGGGTGTCCGCTGGGCTAGTCTCGTCATCCCCTCTTTCCGGAAAACTGGGAACCGAACCGCTTTCAGCGGTGAGGGAGCCTACAGCGACCTCGCTCGAATCGGGCAACGAAACTGATCCATTTCCAACCGCCTGTCACTGTTCATCCGCGGAGGACGTCGCGGCCGCGATCGGCCGAATGTTGTGTTTCAATCGACCCGCAAGGAAGGCTCAAAATGGTGGCCGAACACTACCCGGTTGGACTGCAAATGGATGTCTCCTATCCGAATTTCAAAGTCGGCCTGACATTGCTGTCCGCGACGCAATTGACGTTCGAAAGAGGGGCCTTTGGCCCGGACCGAAACCGTCGATATTCAGGTCGTGCCCATCGGCAACAGCATCTTTGCCGTCAGTTGGCAGGAGAGGGATGGAGCCACAGTCACCAACATCCAGGACTTCGACCGCTGCCAAGTCCTTTCATTCGCTACATTGCCGAGTGGTCAATTCATGCGAATGACAGGGCCTTTGGTTGTCACCCGGCCGCCCGACCGCGTCGCCGACAATCGGCCCCAGCGAAACAAGGCGCTGGTCCTCGATGCGATGACATCTCTATTCCAGCGTCGAGACGCAGCGTCTGCCGAGCGGCTCTATGCTCCAGCTACATCCAGCACAATCCCGGCATCCCACAAGGCCGAGACGCCTTGAAGGCGCTCGTCGCTAATCTGTCGCGCGACATATACTACGAGCCTGGCCTGATGGTCGCCGAAGGCAATTTCGTCGCGATTCACGGTCGAATCCGAGGTTGGGCAGACGTTCCGCAGGTCGTAGTCGATCTCTTCCGGATCGAAGGCGGCAAACTGGTCGAGCATTGGGACGTTCTGCAGAACGATGTGCCGGCAACCGCGACGATCGGGGGCGCTTCGATGTTCGATCCCGACGAGGGATCTCGCCAAGCTTAACTGCTCGAAAGGCTTCCCATG
Organism: Bradyrhizobium sp. Leo170; assembly: GCF_004296405.1. GTDB lineage: Bacteria > Pseudomonadota > Alphaproteobacteria > Rhizobiales > Xanthobacteraceae > Bradyrhizobium. The sequence continues at coordinate 4,873 of NZ_PSRR01000367.1, read as the reverse complement.
GAAATCGGTATCGATAGCTTCGCGGCCATGCTTCCCGATCCGGCGACGGGCAAGCTTCCATCCGGCACCGATCGCATGGCAGACCTCATCGCGGAGGTCGAGGTCGCCGACCGGGCCGGGCTCGATGTCTTCGGCATCGGCGAGCACCATCGCGCAGAGTTCCTGGATTCCGCTCCCGCGGTCATCTTGGCCGCGGCGGCAGCCCGCACCAGTCAGATCCGCTTGACGAGCGCCGTGACCGTCTTGAGCGCGGCCGACCCGGTGCGCGTGTTCCAGGAGTTCGCGACCCTCGACTTGATTGCCAAGGGCCGTGCTGAGATCGTCGTCGGCCGAGGTTCGTTCGGCGAGGCCTTTCCGCTGTTTGGGCTGGATACACGGGCCTATGACGACCTCTTCGCCGAGAAGCTCGACCTGTTCCTGAAGCTGGGCGAGACGACCAATCTCACCTGGGAAGGCCGCTTCCGTCCGGCGCTCAGCGGCCAAGGCGTCTTCCCGCGTCCCCATCAGCCGCGGCTGCCGCTATGGATCGGCGTCGGCGGTACACCGCAATCCTTCGCTCGCGCCGGCGCGCTTGGCCTTCCGCTGATGGTTGCGATCATCGGCGGCAGTTTCGAGCGTTTCCGTCCGCTCGTCGATCTCTATCGCGAAGCTGGCGCGCGCGCCGGGCATGATCCCGAAAAGCTCGCGGTAGGTGTCCATGCGATGGGCTTCGTCGGCGAAACCGACGCGGCGGCCGGCGATGCCTTCTTCCCCGGCTGGGCGCATTTGACGGCGAAGATCGGTCGTGAACGCGGCTGGTCGCCGCCGACACGCCGGCAGTTCGAACAAATGGCCGGTCCGCAAGGCGCGTTCCTGATTGGCGATCCGAAGACGGTCGCAGCCAAGATGCTCCATGCCAGCGAGGCGCTCGGCGGCGTCTCGCGCATCACGTTCCAGATGAGCACCGCTTCGCTCGAAACCGCCGCGATGAAGCGCTCGATCGAGCTCCTAGGCACTGAAGTCGCGCCGATCGTCCGGGCGGCTGGCGCAAATCCGTGAGGAGTGTTCCGTCTCTGGAAGGAAACACGTGATGGTATCCACCTCTCCACGATCCGGCCGTTCCGTCGTCGTCACCAGCGCCGGCGCCGGCCTTGGCCGCGACATCGCGCTCGGACTCGCCGCCAAGGGCTACATCGTCTTCGGCACAGCGATGTCCGCCGCGGAGGTCCAAGATCTCAGGGACGCTTCCGGCGGGCGTGTCAGCCTGACCGTCTGCGACGTCACAAAGGCGATGGGCGTGGAGGCTTGGGCCTGCGGTGTGACGGACGCACTTGGCGCCGCCGGGCTCAACCTCCTGATCAACAATGCCGACATCCTCACTCAAGGTCCGATCGAGATTCTTCTGCTCGACGCCATCCGTCACGAGTTCGAAGTCAACGTATTCGGTGCTCTTTCGGTGATCAACGCATTCTTGCCGGCCTTACGGAAGGCGCACGGCCGTATCGTGCAGGTCAACACATGGATGGCGAGCTTGCCGTTGCCGTTCAGCGGGCCGTCGGCAGCGTCGCAAGCGGCGATCGAGGTGTTTTCGGCTGTCTACCGTGCCGAACTGAAACCCTTCGGCGTTGAGGTCGTGGTGGTGACCACCGGCAACATGAAGACGGGTGGTTCAGCAAAGACGTCGGCCTTGGCGCGGATCGCAAACGGGATGACGCCGGGTCAACGCAAACTCTACGGCAAGACGTTAGGCACCTTCGCGAAGGGGCTGAGCGGTATGCAGGCGGCCAGTTTCGACTCGGCCGCTACCGCTGCACAGGTAATCGAAATCGCCGAGCAGCATCCCGCGCCGAGCCGCGCGGTAGTCGGCGCCGACGCCGAGCAGATGCTCCGAGCCACCCACGAAAGCCCGACGCCGGGGGGGATGCACTCCGCCTGACGCTTGCCGGCCTGAGCTGATCTTCATCTCAATCACAAAAGGAAAACGGAGAAAATGGCGATACTGACAACGCAGGATGGCACCCGGATATTCTACAAGGACTGGGGTCCGAGAGTGTCCCAGCCCATCATGTTCCATCACGGCTGGCCATTGAGCGCAGACGATTGGGACATTCAGATGCTGTTCTTCCTAAGCAAGGGCTATCGCGTCATTGCGCATGACCGACGCGGGCACGGTCGCTCCGACCAGACCGATACGGGGAACGAGATGGACACCTACGCGGCCGACGTCGCGGCGTTGGTCCGGGAACTCGATCTGAAAGACGCGATCCATGTGGGACACTCGACCGGTGGCGGGGAGGTGATCCGCTATGTCGCCCGCAGCGAGCCCGGCCGCGTGTCGAAGGCGGTGCTGATCGGCGCGGTGCCGCCGATCATGCTGGCGACACCGCGATATCCTGGCGGCCTGCCGATGGAGGTATTCGACGGATTTCGCGAAGCACTCGCTCGCAACCGTGCGCAATTCTTCCTCGATATCCCTACCGGGCCATTCTACGGCTTCAACCGTGAGGGCGCCGACGTAAGCGAGGGGCTGATCCGCAACTGGTGGCGGCAGGGGATGATGGGCGGCGCCAAGGCCCACTACGATTGCATCACCGCCTTCTCGGAGACGGACTTCACCGAGGACCTTCAGGCCGTCTCCCTGCCGGTCCTGCTGATGCATGGCGAGGATGATCAGGTGGTGCCGATCGACGCGTCGGCGCGCAAGGCGATCGAGTTGCTGCCGAACGGCACGCTGAAGACCTATCCAGGCCTGTCACATGGGCTGTTCGCTACGCATCCCGATCTCATCAACGCCGATCTGCTGGCGTTCATCGAAGGCCAGGCCGGAGCATGAGTGCGGTTAGGGACAATCCAACCGAACATCGTTTCGAACTTCCGATCGATGACAGCAGCGAAATCGCGGCGGTATACTATCGCATCGAAGGTGGCCGGCTCGTCCTCACCCATACCGAGGTCCCACAGCAGTTCTCTGGGCGGGGAGTTGGCTCGCGGCTAGCACACGGCGTCTTCGATGCGATCCGCGTGAGCGGTCGCAAGGTAGTCCTGCGCCGCCCCTTCATGGGCCTACTACGCGCACCATCCCGAATATTCCGACGTCGTCGATAACCCGAACCGATCAGGAGAGATGACATGATTGAAATGGTCATAGAACAGCGACGTCGCGACCTCGGCGGGGGCTTCGAAGTCGGCCGCGTGCTTCCGATCGCCAAGCGTCGAATGGTCGGTCCCTTCGTCTTCTTCGATCATATGGGACCGCTCGATCTCGCGCCCGGTTTCGATCGTAGCCTCGATGTCCGCCCACATCCGCACATCGGACTCTCGACCGTCACCTATTTGTTTGCGGGCGAAGTGATGCACCGCGACAGCCTCGGCTACGAGCAAGCGATCCGTCCGCAAGAGGTTAACTGGATGACCGCAGGTCGAGGCATTACCCACAGCGAGCGGCTCGAGCGGGCGAGCTGCAAGGTGATCATTTGCACGGCGTCCAGGCCTGGGTCGCGCTACCGACCGAACATGAAGAGAGCGCGCCTTCCTTCTCCAACTATTCCGGAAGCGACCTTCCCCAATGGAACGACGCAGGCGTGGTAGGTCAACTCATCGCCGGCAGCGCCTATGGTCTGACGGCGAGTGCCACGACGCATTCGCCGCTGTTTTACGCTCATCTCAATATGGCGAGCGGCGCGACCGCCGAGATACCGGGCGGGCACAGAGAGCGCGCCCTGTACATCGCTTCAGGAGCGGTGGAGCTGGATGGTAAGCGCTACGAGGCAGGCAAGATGCTGGTGCTGGCTTCCATCGCCTCCCGCGTGCTCGCCCTGGAGCAGTCTTCAGTGATGGTCTTGGGAGGAGAGCCCGTCGGCGAACGGTATATCTACTGGAATTTCGTATCATCCTCGAAGGATCGCCTCGCGCAGGCGGCCTCGGATTGGAAGGCGGGAAGAATGAAGCTTCCCGACGCCGACAATGTGGAGTTCATTCCGCTGCCGGACGGGCCGATGCCGACCTTCCGATGAGGCGTGGGTAGCCCGTACGAGCTGCGAACACCGATCGCTATTTTGAAGATGAAGATCGACGCTGGGAACGATAAGGGTATACGGTCGCTTTTGCCGGACGTGTCACGTCTTGCAATCCTCTCCGAGCAGTTGCTCGATCTTCATCGATTGGACAATGGCGCGCCGAGCGACCGGATCGACCTCGTGGTCCTCGCGCGCAGCGTCGCTGCCGACCTAGCGCTTGGTATTCCGGCGGAGGAACACGAGCGGGTGCTTGAACCCTTTCATCGGCTGCGGCCGCGCCCGTCTGGTGCCGGCCTGGGTCTCAGCCTGGTCAAGCAAGTCGTAGATCATCATCGCGGCCGCATCACCAGTGCCACGGCGCCCAGCGAAGGGGCGATCGTACGGATGGAATTTATCGCGGTTCAGTAGCCGCGACCGAGCCAATGTTGGCGCAATGTTGTCCTGCGCATCTAACCCGATAGAGCGAGATGCCTATGCACCGCCTTGTCATACTTGAGGGCGATTATGGTCACAGATGATCGATGGAAAAGACCTGGCTGGCTAGAGACATTGATTGGACTCGTGGCATATGCGGCGCTTCTTTTTGCGTTCGCCTTGCTACTGGGACTCCTTCCCCAAGGCGATCCTGTCCTCCTGGGGGTTGTCGGCTCGACCGCGGGAGGTTTTGTCGGGGTCGGCGCTTTCTGTGCAGCATTCGGCCTGCGCATACGCGCCCTGCGCCCGTTCGGGTTCAAGCCGGTATCATCCCGGTGGCTCGTGACCGCAGTTGGGACGGGGATCGTCGGCTACGGTCTCAACCTGATCATACAGTTCACATATCTGACGTGGTTCGGAAGCAGTGACCCTCAAGGCATACTGCATGCCGCCGCCCGGGGCGG
>NZ_PSRR01000366.1 GCF_004296405.1 Bradyrhizobium sp. Leo170 | reverse complement strand
CCGCGAGCGCGTGCGTCACCCGCTCGCCTTTCGGCAACGCTTCGAGCGCGCGGTTGAGCCAGCCCGATTGCACCCTGCCCGGACCGGCAAAGCCGCTTTCGAGCACGTCCTGGCCATCAAAATGCGAGCGCTCGCGATAGGAGGTCGCGACCGCGTGGATCACGGCGGCCTGCTTTGCGCGATACATCCGCGCGAATTCCGGCATCGCCGGATGCAGGCCGAAGAAGGAGTCGAGCATGACGGCCGCATTCGGTCCGTCCGGCCGGAGCGCGATCGACCCATGCAGTCCGGCGTAATCGGGATCGCCGATCGGCGCCACTGTCGCAAGGCCATCCAGCGCGCCGCGCAGGATCACCACGACGAGCCGCGGATCGCGGCCATCCGCAGCGCGTGCGAATTTCGGCAAGTAGGCCCAGGCGGCGAACGCGGCGCCGCCGAGCAGCAGAGAGCGGCGCGAGGTGGCCTGCGACCGCAGGCCTTCACAACATTGCATCGTCACCTCCTCTGGAATTCCGGCGACATCAACAGCAGCGCCAGCGCTTGCTGACGCGATTCCGCGCGCTCGACGGTGCGACGCGTGTCCGGCGAGGCAGCGTCCGCGGCGACGAGCTCGAGCAGCTCGCGCGGGTCGATGCCATCGCCAAGCCGCGAGGCAATCTGCGCCGAGATATCAAGCCGCAGCTTCATGCCTTCGGGCGCGGCCCATGCCGCGCTGGTATCGGGAAAACCGTTCGGCCCGGCCGGCGACCACAATGGCTGGCCGAGGACATTGAGGCCGCCCAGATAGCGGGAGGGATCTTCGGGATTGCGCCCGAGCAGCCGGCCGGAGGCGATCAGGAATTCGTAGGGCGAACGCATCTTGGTCAGCGGCGCGTCCCACGCCTCGCCGGAATCGACAAGCGCGGTCGCGAGCGCCTTCAGATCGCCGTCCGTCCTGGTGAAGACATCCTGCAGCCGCGCCACCAGGGCCGGCGGCGGATCGTCGGCCACGAAGTGGCGCGCGAATTTGGTGGCGATGAATTTTGCTGTCGAGGGATGGCGGGCGATGTCGGCAAGCACGGCCTCGCCCTGCGCCACGCCATTCGGCTCGTAGACCTTGCCCATCACGCGCTGCGGGCCGGGCTGATGCGCGTTGGCATTGAACGCGAAAGTGCCGGATGGCCCGAGCTGGCCCTGCCGGCCGGCAAAGGTCCACCCCGTGATGACGCGCGCGAGCGAGGTGACGTCGTCCTGGGTATAGCCGCCGCCGACGCCGAGCGTGTGCAATTCCATGATCTCGCGGGCGAGGTTTTCGTTGAGGCCGCGGTTCCGGTTGATGCCGGCGCGCGAGTCCGGACCCAAGGATTGCTGGTTGTCGAGGAAGAACAGCATTGCCGGATGCTGCTCGACCGCCTTCAGCATGTCGGCGAAGCGGCCGACCACATGCGGCCGGATCGCCTCGCGCTCGAACGAGCCGGCCCAGATCCGCGCCAGCCCGCCCTTGTTGGCGGAGATGCAGAAATGGTTCGACCAGAACACGACCAGGCGCTCGACGAATCCGCAATCGGCAAAGGTCGCGCGCTGGATGCGCGCCAGCGCTTCAGTGCGAAACGTCTTCTGGATGACGTTGGCCGGTTGCGGCGGCGGCTTCGGCGGATTCGGCTGCGTCGCGGCATTCGCGTTATTGCCGTCGGCGGATGCCGCCATCGGCTCCTTGGCCATCATGTCCTTGGCGATCGAGGAGAGCGACGGGTTGCGGCGCTGCGCTTTGGGGTCCGTCGATGGCGCTTCCGTCGCTGCAGATTTCGCGACGGCGTCGCGCGCTTGCTGGATCTCGAACTGATAGTCGAACAGGGCCTTGCCGAGCGCCGGCGTGGAGGAAAGCCCGGGCATCTCCAAGAGCGCAGCATTGGCGCGATTGAGTTCTGATGTCACAAAGCCGCGCGGATCGGATGCCGCATTGACGAAATCGCCGGATGCGCCGCCGCGGGCGCCGAAACCGAAGCGATTGAGCGCAACAAGGGCTGCTTGCGAATCGCGGGCCATCGGATTTCCCTTCGGGCGTCCTCGGTCTATGATTTGTGCAACATCTTAGCGCGCATCCGGATGAACCCTGGATTAATTCAGCGAGAGGAGAGTGGCCGAATTCATGACAAATCGGAAAGAAAGCACCTCGCGTCAGCTTTCCTGCAGACGCTGCGGCATCGGCTTCACCTGCGACCTGTCGGGCGAATGCTGGTGCGCGGCGGAACCCTACCGCATGCCGATGCCGGCGCATGATGGCGGCGACTGCCTGTGCCCGGATTGCCTGCGCGCGCTCGCGAGCCAGCAAACCGATACGGCCGCGACGTGACGAGCCGCTGGGACATCAACGCCGTCCTGCTCGACATGGACGGAACGCTGCTCGACACAGAGAAGGTCTATTTCGACAGCCTGATCGCAGCGCTGAACGCGCACGGCTATACCGACGATGTCGTTGCCCTGTGTCACGCCATGATCGGCCTTCCCGGGCCGGAATGCGAATTGATGCTGGTGAGACGCTACGGCGACGATTTCCCGCTCGCCGAGATCAACAGGGCTTTCGCCGCCAACCGGGACGAAATGTTTCGCGCAGGGTTGCCGCTGAAGGCCGGCACCATCGAGCTGCTCGATGCGCTCGATCCGCGGAATGCCCGATGGCGATCGTGACTTCCTCCTCGCGCCGCTCCGCCGACCAGCACCTGACGCTCGCAGGAATCCGCGCACGCTTTGACACCATCCTGACGCGGGACGACGTTACGCACTGCAAGCCGAGCCCGGATCTCTATCTGCTGGCTGCAGAACGGCTCCGGGTGAAACCGCAGGCCTGCGTCGCGATCGAGGATTCCAACCACGGCGTGACCGCCGCCCACGCCGCCGGCGCGATCACGCTGATGGTGCCGGACATGATCCCGCCGACCGAGGAAACGCGCGCCAAATGCGCCGCGGTGCTGCCGGACCTCAACGCGGCGCTGGCGATGCTGCGCGAGCGCGGCGCGCTGTAACACCCGTCATTGCGAGCGCAGCGAAGCAATCCATCTCTCCGCGCGTGGAGACATGGATTGCTTCGTCGCTTCGCCCCTCGCAATGACGGTGAACTCTACACCTCGTATCCAGGCGACTTCCGCGCCATGCCGTCGAAGGCATCGAGCAGGCGCTCGCGCCAGGCGTAGACCGGATCGCTCTCGACCAGCAGCTTGAACGGGCTCACGACGCGCGCCCACTGGAAGCCACCGAACACGATGTAGTCGGCATAGTTCGGTTTGTCGCCGCCAAGATAGGCCTGTGTCCGCAGCGTCAGCCGCAGCGGATCGAGGCTCCTCCGGAAGCCTTCGACCGCGTGATCGCGGGTGGCGGCGGCCTCTTCCAGCGGCTTGCCCAATCGCGCCTCGCGCGTCTTGCGGAAATAGGCGACGTCATCAGGCGCAAGATGCGCGGGGATATCGGCGACGATCAGCGGGAAGATGCCGCCGATCACGGTCACATCGCCCCACCAGTTCAGCATGCGCCCCATCGCACGGCCGCCTTCGCCGCCGAACAGCGAGGGGCGGTCCGGATAAGTATCCTCGAGATAATTGGCGATCGCCCAGGAATCGGCGACGGAAGTGTCGCCGTCGAGCAGCACCGGCACCTTGTCGGACTTGTGCGGCGCGATCGTCTCTTTCTCGGTGAAGCACCAGGGGATCGACTCGGCGCCGAGCCCCTTATGCGCAAGCGCCATCCGCGCGCGCCAGCAATACGGGCTGAACGGACGGGCAGTGTCGGTGCCGACGAGTTCGAACAGTTTCATGGCCATGGATCAATCTCGCTGATGTCGGCGGACAGAGTAGCCGTGGCCACAGCGAGCGCAACCGCGGAAGCCGGAAGGCTGTCATGCCCCGCGAAGGCGGGGCATCCAGTACGCTGCGGCGGCTGCATGGATCCACGACCGCCGGTGGTTACTGGATCATCCGCCTTCGCGGATGATGACGGAGCACGCAGCAGCGCTACCGCACCACCGCCGCGGTCTGGCCGAACAAGATCTTGCGCTCCTCCTCGGTGCGGATCGCGGGCTGGCCGAAATTCGGATTGACCTCTTTCGCCTTGGCGTAGGCGCGCACCGTCGCGGGCCGATCCCTGATCGTTTCCAGCCAGCGCTTCAGATGCGGGAAATCGTCGATGTTCTGGCCCTGGTTCTGGTGGCCGACGACCCAGGGATAGCTCGCCATGTCGGCGATCGAATAGTCCCCGGCAACGAATTCGCGGTCGGCCAGGCGCTTGTTGAGCACGCCATAGAGGCGGTTGGTCTCGTTCACATAGCGGTCGATGGCGTATTGCAGCTTCTCTTGCGCATAGTTGCGGAAGTGATGGTTCTGCCCCGCCATCGGACCGAGGCCGGCCATCTGCCAGAACGTCCACTGGATCGCGTCGTAGCGGCCATAGAGATCGGCGGGCAGGAACTTGCCGGTCTTCTCGGCGAGATAGAGCAGGATCGCGCCGGACTCGAACAGCGAGATCGGCTTGCTGCCGCCCTTCGGCGCATGATCGACGATCGCGGGAATCCGGTTGTTGGGCGCGACCTCCAGGAATTCCGGCGTGAATTGCTGGCCCTTGCCGATGTTGACCGGGATGATCTTGTAGTCCAGCCCGGTCTCCTCGAGGAACATCGTGATTTTGTGGCCGTTCGGCGTGGTCCAGTAGTGGAGGTCGATCATGGGCGTGATCCTGCGGCTGGGTGGAACGCGCATCAGAAAAAGATGCGAATGCATGAATCTCGCAGAACCCGTGGCAAGTCAATCCGGTTCTTGGCGCCATGCGCGCGAATTTGATCGGCGGGTACACCGGCCCATGCATTGAGTCGAGATCGCCTCGGTCCTAGGCTTGGGCCCTCTCTGCATTCGGAATATCTTTTTAGGAGGATTCAATGACGAGAGATTTGCCACGACGTGATTTTCTCAAAGGTTCAGCCGCGCTCGCCGGCATTGCGGCCGCCGGTGGATTTTCCTGCATCGAGATCGCCAGTGCGGCACCGATCGAGGTGCCGACCGTCGACAGACTGTCGATCCGCGTATTGGTCGACAGCAGTTTCGACATGTTCTTCCGCCCGAAACAGGCAAACGGCGTATCGATCGCGCCGCCAGCGCGAAGCGCGGACTTCCGCAAGTCACTGCACAACGAATGGGGCCTGTCGCTGTGGCTGGAATCGCAGGCCGCGGGCACCCAGCGCACGCTGATGCTGGACTACGGCTACACGCCCGACGTGCTCATCAACAATATGGAGCTGGTCGGCGTCGAGCCGTCGAAGCTCGATGCGCTGATCGTCAGCCACGGGCATTACGATCATTTCGGCGGCCTGATCGGCTTCCTGGATAAATTCCGCGACAAGCTCCCCGCCGACGTGAAGCTCTACGCCGGCGGCGAGGACAATTTCTGCCACCGCGTCAACGCGACGCCGACCAAGGGCCAGTTCACCGATTTCGGCGCGCTCGACCGCCGCCAGCTTGCGGCGCACAAGGTCACGACCGTTCTCTGCGAAACGCCGACGGTGATCGCAGGCCATGCCTTCACCACTGGCAAGATCACGCGCCGCAGCATCGAGCGCATCCTGCCGCAGACCTGGGTCGAGTTCGGCATGAAAGACGGGCTCGGCTGCAATGCCGGCCATTATTTGCCGGCCGAGATGGAAGGCAAGATCGTCCCGGACGAGCACATCCACGAGCACGCGACCTGCTTCAACGTGAAAGACAAGGGGCTCGTGGTGATCAGCTCGTGCGGCCATGTCGGCATCGTCAATTCGGTGAAGCAGGCGCAGGAGGTCTCGGGCATCCAGAAGGTGCATGCCGTCGTCGGCGGCTTCCATCTCGGACCGGCGCCGAAAGACTACCTCACCGAGGTCGTGGCCGAGATCAAGAAGCTCGAGCCTGATGTCGTGGTGCCCATGCATTGCAGCGGACTGAATTTCGTCCAGGAGGCCACCGCGCAGATGGGCGACAAGGTGCTCGTCACCACGACGGGCAGCCGCCTCTCCTTCGGCGCATGATCCTGCGCGCCGCCAGCAGCGCCGGCATCGGTCTGTGGCTGATGCTGGCGCCTGTGCTTGCGCCCGCCTGCGCGGGCGATGCACCCGCGCGATCAGCGGCGGAGGTCATGGACATCCTGATGTGGAACCGGGAGCCGGTCGGCGGGCCATTCGAGCTCGTCGACCACACCGGCCGTATCAGCACCGAGCGCGACTTCCGCGGACGGCTGATGCTGGTCTATTTTGGCTTCACCTCTTGCCCCGATGTCTGCCCCACCGATCTGCAGGCGATCGGGCTTGCGATGGACCGGCTCGGCACCGATGCGGACAATGTGCAGCCTCTGTTCATCACGGTCGATCCCGAGCGCGACACGCCGCAGCATCTGGCGGACTATGTGCCGCTGTTTCATCCGCGCCTGATCGGATTGACCGGAAGCCTTGACGCGATCCGCAAGGCAGCGGACGCCTACAAGGTCTACAGCGCCAAGGTGCCGCTCGGGCAAGACCGCGGCGACTACACCGTCGACCACACTGCCTTCATCTATCTGATGGGCCGCGACGGCAGCTATCTCGGCTTCTTCCCGCCGGGCACCGCGGCCGACCGCATGGTCGAGATCATCCGCCAACACCTTGCCAAGTAGCGCGTTTTCGAGCGAAGCGGATACAGGTAGCACCAAGCCAGCTCAGCCAGCGCGGCCGTGCTCGCGCAGGAATCGTTCGCCACTTTCGGTGACCATCACCCGCAAACCCTCGACCGTTGGGCGGCGCACGACATAGCCGCGGTCGACGGCGTCTTCCCAGATCGTCAGCCGCGGGCAGGAGGTACGCCAGGTCTCGATGACTTCCGCGTAAGGCCGCGGCTCGCGCGCGATCCATTCGACGAGATCGAGAACCAACGCATCCGTCGCCTCCGTCATCGGACTTCCTCCGTCAATGCGCCATCGCGCTGTTACGCACGACGAGCAGCCAGCCACCATAGAGGATGTAGTAGCTCGCGACCGTCGTGATCAGCCGGTTCGCCCAGGTGCGAAACTGCGCGTCGCTCATCGCTTCCAGGATCCGGCGCGCCAGCGTGGTGCCGAGCATCGAGGCCGCCACAGCCACGCCCGCCAGCACCGGATCGAGCGTCGCGGCCTGGTCGATGATGCCGCCGAAATAGATCAGCTTGGTGAAATGGCTCGCGACCTGGCAGGTCGCCTTGGTCGCGACCACCTCGCGGCGGCCGAAATTGCCGCCGAGGAAGAAGGTGTCCATCAGCGGGCCGGAGACGCCGGTCATCAGCATCAGCCCCATGCAGACCGAGCCGTAGAACGTGCCCTGCCAGATGCTGTCGGGGTTCGGCTTTATTCCCTTCGGCATCAGCCGTGCCATGAACGGGGTGACGCCGAGCAGCAGCAGCGCGATCGGCTTGTCCGGCACGTAGCGCGTCGCCGACCAGATCGCCAGCGCCACGCCGCAGCCGATCAGGTAGACCGCGACCGGCCGCCAGCGGATATGCGCCCGCCACAGCAACGCGCGCCAGCCGTTCGATGCCATCTGCGTGATCGCGTGCAGCACCATCGCTGAGGGCAGCGGCAGGATGGTGAGCAGCACGCCGATCAGGATCAGCCCGCCGGCCATGCCGAACAGGCCCGACAGGAACGCTGTCGCGACCATCAGCACGCCAAGGGCTGCAATCACGAGCGGGCTCATCGTGTTTCCTCCTGATGAAAGTTTGTGCCCCGCTTGGACTCGCGGCGCAAACTGAGTTATCTCCTCCTGGCATCAGTTTTCCTGAGGGTGATAGCTTGCGGCGACTGCTCTTTCTCAACGGCATCAAGGCATTCGAGGCGGCGGCGCGCACCGGCAGCTTTGCCGGCGCGGGCGCCGAGCTCAACGTCACGGCCGCCGCGATCAGCCGGATGGTGCATCTCTTGGAAGAGCGGCTCGGGGTGGCGCTGTTCGAGCGCAAGGCCAACCGCCTCGTCACCACGGCGGCCGGCCGCTTCTACCAGAGCGGCTTGACGCCGATCTTCGATGCGCTGGCGAGCCTCACGGCGCAGGTCACCGCGCCCGCGAGCGTCCGCGTTCTGACCATCGGCGTCGGGCCGACGTTTGCGATGAAATGGCTGATCCCGCGGCTTGCCGCTTTCCAGAAGGAAGAGCCGGAGATCGAGGTGCGCATCACCACCGGCGGCGCCGCGGCGCCGGAGCCGTTCAGCGACGACTGGAGCTGCGGCATCAAGCTCGGCGACGGCAATTGGCCGGGGCTGGTGGCCGAGCCGCTGTTCGCCGCCGATCTCCTTCCGGTGTGCACGCCGCGGCTGGCGAGCCAGCTCAAGCGCGCAAGCGACCTGAAGGGGAGAAGCCTGCTTCGGGTGGCGCACTCGCCGGACGATTGGCCGATGTGGCTGAAGGCTGCGGGTGTCATCAGGATCACGGCGCGCGGGCCCGAGTTCGAGTTTTACGGCC
>NZ_PSRR01000365.1 GCF_004296405.1 Bradyrhizobium sp. Leo170 | reverse complement strand
CGCCGCGACTTGGACCGGATGGCGCGGTTGCGCGCGCCTTCCGCCTGCTCGCGCAGCAGCACCTCGGTCTCGCCCTTAAGGACGCCGCGCGCGCTCTCGGTCAGCTTCAGCGCGCCGAAAGCCTCGCCGTCGGCCCAAAGATGCCCCATGGCGACAAGCTGGCGCAGCACCGCGCGCCACTGCTTCTCGTTGAGCTCGCGGCCGACGCCGAATACCGAGAGCTGGTCGTGCCCGAACTGCTTGACGCGGTCGGTGAGGCGGCCGACCAGCACGTCGATCAGGTGCATGGCGCCGAAGCGCTGGCCGGTGCGATAGACGCAGGACAGCATCTTCTGCGCCAGGATCTTGCCGTCGCGCACGCGCGGCGGCGACAGGCAATTGTCGCAATTGCCGCAATTCTCTTCCCTTTGCATCTCGCCGAAATAGGCCAGCAGGCGCCGCCTGCGGCAGCCCACGGTTTCCGCCAGTGCCACCAGCGAATCAAGCTTGCCGATCGAGACGCGCTTATAGGCATCCGAGCCGGTGGACTCATCGATCATGCGGCGCTGCTGCACGATGTCGGAGAGGCCATAAGCCATCCACGCGCTTGATGCCTTGCCGTCCCGTCCCGCGCGGCCGGTCTCCTGGTAATAGGCTTCGATGCTCTTGGGCAGATCGAGATGGGCGACGAAGCGCACGTCCGGCTTGTCGATGCCCATGCCGAAAGCAACCGTGGCGACGATGACGATGCCGTCCTCGTTGATGAAGCGATCCTGGTTGCGTGCGCGCACGCTGGGCTCCAGCCCGGCGTGATAAGGCAGCGCCGGGATGCCGGCCGCGCTGAGCGAGGCCGCGACGTCTTCCACCTTGGCGCGCGACAGGCAATAGACCACGCCGGCTTCGCCCGCATGGCGCTCGGTGATGAACGCCTTCAACTGCGTCATCGAATTCACCTTGTCGATGATCTCGTAGCGGATGTTCGGCCGGTCGAAGCTCGAGACAAAGCGCGGCGCGTCGCCAAGCGAAAGCCGTTCGGCGATCTCCTCGCGCGTCAGTTCGTCGGCGGTCGCGGTGAGCGCCATCCGCGGCACGTCGGGAAAGCGCTCAGCGATCACGGAAAGGCCGATATATTCCGGCCGGAAATCATGGCCCCATTGCGAGACGCAATGTGCCTCGTCGATCGCAAACAGTGCGATCTTGGCCTGCGCCAGCAGGCCGAGGCAGCGCGGCGTCACCAGCCGCTCCGGCGCGACATAGAGCAGATCGAGATCGCCCGCGATCAGCCGGCGCTCGACTTCGCCTGCTTCCTGCGGCGACAGCGTCGAGTTCAGCACGGCCGCGTTGACGCCGGCCTCGGTGAGGCCCGCGACCTGGTCCCGCATCAGCGCGATCAGCGGCGAGACCACGATGCCGCAGCCCTCGCGCAGCAGCGACGGCAACTGGTAGCAGAGCGATTTGCCGCCGCCGGTCGGCATCAGCACCAGGCAATTGCCGCCATCGGTCACATGCCGGACGATCTCTTCCTGCGCGCCCCGGAACGCAGTGAGGCCGAACACGGAATTGAGCACGGCAAGCGCATCCCTGATGTCGCCGGACGCTCGGTTGAGGACAGAATCCATGTCGGTTTCAAACGCAGTCAAGAAGCGGTGATCGGGGGCCCCGCCGGCGAACGATGCCGGGATATCCGTGTTAAAACACGGTCCAACCACAAACTCAAATGGCCGGCATGGCGAGATCGCCACGGATCATCGCAGGCATTGTCGCTGTCGCGCTGGTTGTGGGCGCGGCGGCGGCCTTTGCGATGGTGTGGCGGCCGGCAATCGCCGCGATCGAGCCGCCGTCACCGGCATCGTTCGATCCAGCCGTGGTCAAGCGCGGCCGCGAACTCGCCGCGCTCGGCAATTGCAACAACTGCCACACCCGGCGGGACGGCCAGGATTTTGCCGGCGGCCTGCCGGTGCCGACCCCGTTCGGCGTGGTCTTTTCCTCCAACATCACGCCGGATCCGCAGACCGGCATCGGCCGATGGTCGGAAGCTGCGTTCGGGCGTGCCATGAGCACCGGCGTCAACCGCGAGGGCCAGCATCTCTATCCGACCTTTCCCTATGACCACTTCACCAATGTCACCGACGAGGACGACCGGGCGCTGTATGCGTTCCTGATGACGCGGCCGCCCGTGCATGCCGTGGCGCCGCGGAACGAACTCGTTTTTCCGCTGGACCAGCGGCCGATCATCGCGGGGTGGAAACTGCTGTTCCTGCGCCGCGAGACGTTCCAGCCGGATCCGGCAAAGAGCGCCGAATGGAACCGGGGCGCCTATCTGGTCGACGGCCTCGCCCATTGCGGCGCCTGCCACACGCCGCGCAATGCGCTGGGCGCCGAGCGCGTGAGGGCGCAATTTGCCGGGGGCGAGGCTGACAACTGGCGTGCTTATGCGCTTAACGACCGCGCGCATGCGCCGGTGCCGTGGAATGCGGAGTCGCTTTACGCTTATTTGCGCCATGGCTGGCATCCCGATCATGGCACCGCACGCGGGCCGATGGCGGAGGTCGTGAGCAACCTTTCCACGGTGCCCGACAGCGACGTGCGCGCCATCGCCATCTATATGGCCGACGTTTCCGGCGCGCCGAAGCCGGAACGCAATCGCGTTGCTGTGCTCGCGCAAGCCGAATCGGCACCTGCACAAGGAGACCCGACGGGTGGGGCGATCTACGCTGCGGCCTGCGCTGCCTGCCATGAATCCGGCCGGCCGCTGCCCTATGGCGGCGTCAACCTTGCGCTGAGCACCGCGGTCACGAGCCCCGATGCCCGCAACCTCGCCAATATCATTTTGGCCGGCGTCCCGGCGGTGGCGGGCGAACGCAGTCCGATCATGCCGGGCTTCGCCGCCAGCATGACCGACGCGCAGGTCGCTTCGCTCCTCAATTACCTGCGCGCGCGCTTCAGCAAGGAGCCGCCCTGGGCCGACGTTGAAAAGACCATTGCGGATGCGCGCCGCACCCAGACCGCGCTTCTCCAGACGTCCGCCGGCCCGCGCGATGCGCCGGCCGACCCTTCGCAGCGAGACCAGCCATGATGACATTGAAGGTCAACGGCCAGGAAAATCATATCGATGCCGATCCCGATACGCCGCTGCTCTACGTGCTTCGGGACGATCTGAAACTCAACGCCGCCAAGTTCGGCTGCGGGCTCGGCCAATGCGGCTCGTGCACCGTCATCGTCGATGGCAAGGCGGTGCTGTCCTGCGTGACGCCACTGCTGCTGCTCGAAGGCAAGCAGGTGACGACGCTGGAAGGTCTCGGCACCGTGTCCGCGCCGGCGCCGATCCAGCGCGCATTCATGGAAGAGCAGGCCGCGCAATGCGGCTATTGCATCGCCGGCATGATGATGCGGGCGCAGGCGCTGCTGCTCAGAAATCCAAAACCGACCGACGCCGAGATCCGTGCCGAGTTGCAGCCGAATCTTTGCCGTTGCGGCACCCATATGCGCATCCTGCGCGCGGTGCATCGCGCCGCGCGACTGATGGATACGGCGGATGCATCCGCAAACGAGAGGAGCGGCCAATGAATGCGCCTGTCATCCTCGACCGCCGCCGCGTGCTGCAGGGTGGCGGCGCCCTCATCGTCAGCTTCTCGCTAGGCCGCGCATTCGCGGAAGAAGGGGCGCCGGCGGTTGCGGGACCAAAGCGTCCGGGCAGCCTCGCGACCGCGCCCTATCTTGATTCGTGGCTCCGCATCGACGCCGATGGCCGCATCACCGCCTTCACCGGCAAGGCTGAACTGGGGCAGGGATTCAAGACGGCGTTCCAGCAGATCGCCGCCGAACAGCTCGACGTTCCCTTCGAAGCGATCCGCGTCGTCACCGCGGACACGCAACTCACGGCCAATGAGGGCTATACCGCAGGCAGTCACTCGATGCAGGATTCCGGCACCGCGATCCTGAACGCCGCCGCGCAGGTGCGCGAACTCCTGGTCGCGGAGGCGGCGAGGCGGCTCGGTCTCGCCGCCGAGAGCCTGAAGACCGATAACGGCGCGGTCGTCGATCCGGATGGCAGGCGGATCACTTACGGTGAACTGGTTGCCGCCGACATGCTCCATGTGCAGGCGCAGGCGCAATCGAAATTGAAGGATCCCGCGACCTTCAAGATCATGGGCCATCCGGTGCCGCGCGTGGACATCCCGGCAAAGGTCACGGGCGGTGAGGCCTATGTGCAGGACATGCGACTGGCCGGCATGGTGCATGCGCGCGTGGTGCGGCCGCCGAGCTGCGGCGCGCAGCTCGTCGAATGCGATGGCTCGGCCGTCGAGAAACTGCCCGGTGTCGTCAAGGTCGTGCGCGATGGCAATTTCCTCGCCGTCGTCGCGGACAAGGAATTTCAGGCGGTCAAGGCGATGAACGCGCTCGCCGCCGCCACGAAATGGAAGGAAAGCCCGAGCCTGCCGAAGCAGGATGATTTGCTCAATGTGATCACCAGCCTGCCCTCCCAGGGTTCCACAATCCTCAATCGCAGCGATCCTTCCGTCTCCGGCCAAAAGACCATTGAGGCCATTTACACCCGTCCCTATCAGTCGCATGGCTCGATCGGGCATCCTGCGCCGTGGCGCATTTCGTCGAAGGCGCGATGACGGTCTGGACGCACACCCAAGGCGTGTACCCCGACCGCCAGGCGATTGCGGAGATGCTGCGCATGCCGCCTGCGAGCGTCCGCCTGATCCATGTCGAGGGCTCCGGCTGCTACGGCCATAACGGCGCCGACGATGTCGCGGCCGACGCCGCCTTGATCGCGCGTGCGCTGCCGGACCGGCCCGTGCGCGTGCAATGGATGCGCGAGCAGGAACACGCCTGGGAGCCGTTCGGGCCGGCGATGGTGACGAAGCTGAAGGCCTCGCTCGACGCCGATGGCCGCATCGCCGACTGGAATTTCGCGGTGTGGAGCAACACCCATTCGATGCGGCCGGGCAATGCGGGCACGCTGCTTGCCGCGCAGCACATGGCGCAGGCCTTTGCCGTTCCGCCGCCAAAACCGTTGCCCTTGCCGGAAGGCGGCGGCGATCGCAACGCGATCCCGCTCTACACGTTTGCCAACGCGCGCGTGGTGCATCACTTCATTCCGGCGATGCCGCTGCGGATTTCGGCGATGCGCGGGCTCGGCGCCTATCACAACGTGTTCTCGATCGAGAGTTTCATGGACGAGCTTGCGGGGCTCGCCGACGCCGATCCGGTCGAGTTTCGCCTGCGGCATCTCGAGGATCGGCGCGGACGCGATGTCATCGAAAAGGCCGCGCAGGAATTTGGCTGGAGGCGGGATCAGAAACCGCAAGCCGGTCGCGGCTACGGCTTTGCCTTCGCCCGTTACAAGAACCTTGCGGCTTATTGTGCCATCGCGTCCGAAGTCGAGGTGGTCAGCGAGACCGGGCGCGCGCGGCTGTTGCGCGCGGTTGCAGCAGTCGATTCCGGGCAGGTTGTCAATCCGGACGGGCTGACCAACCAGATCGAGGGCGCGATCATGCAATCGATGAGCTGGACGCTGTATGAGAGCGTGAGCTTCGACGACACGCGGATCACCAGCGTCGATTGGCAGACCTATCCGATCCTGCGCTTCGACGCGGTGCCTGACCGCATCGACGTCCACATCATCAACCGCCCCGGCCAGCCGTTCCTCGGCAGCGGCGAGACCGGCCAGGGCCCCGCCGCAGCCTCGATCGCCAACGCCATCGCCCACGCCACCGGCAAACGCCTGCGCAACCTGCCTCTGACCCGTAAACGCATCAAGGACGCGATCGACGCGTGAGGCTGCTCCGGCTTCGCCTCACATGTGCAGCCAGCCCGTAGCCCGGATGGAGCGAAGCGCAATCCGGGACCACTCGTGCCGGCCGGCAAAGACCCCGCATTACGCTTCGCTTCATCCGGGCTACAAGGCCCGATCTACTGATACGTCGCGACGATATCGGACACTGCGCGCTCGAGCTGTTGGGCGGTGGCGCATTGGCGTACCACGCTGCAGAAGGTCGCGTAACGCGGCATCTCCGAATCGCCGAAGCCCCAGGTCATGCGTCCTTCGGGGTTGAGCCAGACCAGGCGTTTCGAGCGCTCGGCGATGCGGCGCAGGATGTCGGCGCGCGGATCGAGATTGTTGCTGCGGGCATCGCCGAGCACGATGACGGTGGTCTGCGGCGTGATCGCGTCCATCCAGCCCTTCTCGAAATCGGCAAGCGAATTGCCGTAGTCGGAGG
This sequence comes from Bradyrhizobium sp. Leo170, assembly GCF_004296405.1. Taxonomy (GTDB): domain Bacteria; phylum Pseudomonadota; class Alphaproteobacteria; order Rhizobiales; family Xanthobacteraceae; genus Bradyrhizobium. The sequence continues at coordinate 2,263 of NZ_PSRR01000365.1, read as the reverse complement.
AGCCGAAGCCGACCTTGGACATGATCTCGGCCATCGCCGCCTCAGGCGATTTCTCCTCCAATATGTCGCTCACCTCGATCAGATGGCCGGAGAAGGCAAAAGAGCGGACGTCGTCGACCACTTCGTGCAGCGAGTGGATCAACAGCAGGAAGAAATCGGACACCCGCGCGACCGAGCCGGAGACGTCGCAGAGCGCGACGATCTTCGGCCGGTCGCGGTGCTTGCGCTTCCAGGCGGTGAGGAAGGGCACGCCGCCCCAGGCCGCGTTTCGCCGCAGCGTGCGGCGGACGTCGAGATGGCCGCGGCGCTGGCGCTTGCGCGGTTTGGAGTAGCGTTCGCGCAGGCGGCGGGCGATCTGGCGGATCAGCGCGCGCATCTGCTCGACCTGGCGCGGCTCGATCCGGGCGAGCGGCGCATTCCGCAGGATCTCGTTGCGCAGGTTCTCGGTCTCCTCGCGGCCGTAGAGCAGAAGCGCCTGCGAGACCGTGTCGCGGACGGTGCCGCGCAATCCGTCAAGCGCCGCCTGCAGCCGTTCGGCCAGCGCCGGGTTGGTCGCGGTCAGATTGTCGAGATCGTCGCGCAGGCGCTGGATGCCCATGGCGTCCAGGATACGGCCCGAGAAGATGCCGCGCTGGGTGAAGTATCGGATGTTGGAAAGCGAGGCCGCGCCCGAGGCATTGGCGATCGCCGCCGATATCGCGTTGCGATCCTGCGACAGCAGCATCTGCGCGAGGGGGCCTAGATTCTCGGCTTGCTCGCCGCCGCCGCTTTCGCTCGAAGAATCGGAGCCGGCGTCGGAATCCGCCTGTTCCGAATTGTCTGCCTTGTTCTCTTCCGCCGTATCCTGCGCCGGCTCGGGCTGGCTGAAGAACAGATCAAAACATTCGCCAAGCGCGCGCTTCTCGTCCTGCGACTTGGCGAGCGTCAGCAGGAAGGTGTCGCGCAGAACGCCGCGATCGGCAAAGCCGACCTTTGAGACCGCGCGCATCGCATCGATACTTTCGGCGGGCGAGACCCGGACCCCGGCTCCGCGCGCGGCACGAAGGAACCGATGCAGGTTCTCGCGCATGGCGTCTACCCGAACACGCCCTGCCGCGACGCCTTGGCGATAAAGGTGGTGAGCTGCGGCCGCGCGGCCTCGATGTCGGCCTCGTATTTGAGCAGGACGTTCAGCGTATCCCTGACGATCTCGTGGTCGAGCTCGGTCGCCTGCAGCAGCACCAGCACGCGCGCCCAGTCGATGGTCTCGCTCACCGACGGCAGCTTCTTCAGGTCGAGGGTGCGGATTTCATGAATAAAGCCGACCATCTGTCGGCGCAGCGTCTGCGAGATGCCGGGCACGCGGCTCTCGACGATGCGCTCTTCCAGCTTCTGTTCGGGGAAACCGATATGCAGATGCAGGCAGCGCCGCTTCAGGGCGTCGCCGAGATCGCGCTCGCTGTTGGAGGTCAGGATCACGGTCGGCGGCGCGATCGCCGAAACCGTACCGAGCTCGGGAATGGTGACCTGGAAATCGCTGAGGATTTCGAGGAGCAGCGACTCGAACTCGGCGTCCGATTTGTCGATCTCGTCGATCAGCAGCACGCAGCCCGCCGGCTGCTCCAATGCTTGCAACAGCGGCCGCGGCTCGACGAATTCCTTGGAGAAGAACACATCGCCGAAGGCGTGGAGCTGGTCGAGCGCCTGATGCAGCGTCTGCGCGCCGCCCAGCACCTCACCGAGCTTGTCCTTCAAGATCTGCGTATAGAGGAGCTGTTTTGCATACTTCCACTCATACAGCGCCTTGGCCTCATCGAGCCCCTCGTAGCACTGCAGGCGGATCATCTTCATGCCGCGCCAGGTGGCGATCGCCTTCGCCAGCTCAGTCTTGCCGACGCCCGCGGGGCCTTCGACCAGGATCGGTTTCTCGATCTCTTGCGACAGATAAACCGCGGTCGCGATTTGCCGGCTCGCGATATAGCCTTGCGCGGCGAGACCGCTTTCGACGGCCTCGATCGAGGCCGCAGGCCGATTGTCAGCCACCGATGTAAGCTCCGGATTTGCCTTGGTGCATCAGATTGTTCTGCCTGCCTTGGCCGCAAAGCACAAGGCTCGTTTGCGTGAGGGCAGGCCCGGTTCCGGCATTTTCCGCCTAGCGATATTTGTTCTCGATCGGGGAGCGAACTCCGCTCCACCTCGCCCCGCCTGCGGCTGTCCGATTCACACATCGCGGAGCGCCAGACTGGTACCAAATTTGATGCGCTGGAAGGCTTCGAGCCCCAAG
>NZ_PSRR01000364.1 GCF_004296405.1 Bradyrhizobium sp. Leo170 | reverse complement strand
TGGCGAAGCCGGAGTTGGACGTTTCAAGAATGGTGGTGAAAGCAAGCGCGAAGAGGAGGGCGAAATAAGCGACGGACAATCGGGTTGCTCGGAAAATGCCTGAACCGAGTCGGCACCATATCTCCCGTCGGCTTCATTTCAAAGAAGCGGTCGCGACAGTTGAATCCGTAAAGCGCGATGCGGGATCAGCGGGCCGTCTTGAGCGGGCGCGCCACGACGCGGGCCGCCCGCGCCGCCGCGACGGCGAAGCGCGTGAATGATCCGAACAGATAGCAGCGATGGGAGTGCGTCACGCTGAAACACTGCACGCGCTGGGGATGACAAATCGCGTTGTTTCAAAGTGGCAGGATCGAAATCTGACCTATTTGAACGCACATCAACGCGGTGCCGATATTCTGGCGGGCTTTGGTGCCGCTAGTCGGGCGTTTCGTATGCTTCTCCAATCGGCGATCTTGGGGCTTGGCGCCTTCCTTGTAATCCATCAGGAAGCGACCGCCGGCATCATTATCGCTAGCTCGATCCTCACTGCGAGAGCGTTGGCTCCTGTTGAGCTTACCATAGCTCATTGGAAGAGCTTTCTGGCGGCCAAGGAGGGATGGGTAACCCTGAAGGCTATGCTTACGCATGCCACTGTGACAGTCAAAAAGCCGGTACTGCTTCCTCCGCCGAGATCAACTTTATCCGTCGACGGACTGATCGTTCGCACTCCGAATAGCCACAAAGTCGTTGTGTCTGACGTCAGCTTTGTGCTGCACGCAGGTCAAGGGCTTGGTGTGATCGGACCTAGTGGTTCCGGCAAGTCATCATTGGCGAGAGCAATTGTCGGTGTGTGGCCTCCACTTCGCGGCACTGTTCGATTGGATGGAGCATCGATCGATCAATGGAGCAATGAGGAGTTCGGATCGCATATTGGATACGTGCCGCAAACGGTCGACCTTTTGGCCGGTACGATCGCAGAGAACATTGCGAGATGCAGGACTGACGTCGACGACCAAATGATAATTCGGGCCGCAAAGGCTGCAGATGTGCACGAAATGATCGTGCGCCTTCCGGACGGCTACAACACGATTATTGGGGATGGCGGCGTTGGTCTATCAGCCGGCCAACGACAACGCATTGGGCTTGCTCGTGCCTTGTTGGGCGATCCTTGGCTCGTGGTGCTGGATGAGCCGAATTCCAATCTGGACGCTGAAGGCGATCAGGCCCTAACGAAGGCTATCGTTGGCGTGCGCCAGCGAAAGGGTATCGTTATCGTTATTGCGCACCGGCCGTCTGCGCTAGTCGCAGTCGACAACATTCTTGCGCTGTCCGAAGGGGTTGTGCAAGCATTCGGCCCTAAAGAGACGGTGCTGGCACAAATCACGCGTCCGGCACCCGCCACTCCTGCTTCACTCAAGATCGTCGATGCAGGCGCCACGTCGTGACCTACGTCGATGAGGACGCTCAAACAAGCCTTCGGCAGCACGTGATCTTCGGTTGCGCGCTGCTGGCTGTTCTCGTGGCGGGCTTGGGCGGATGGGCGGCCATTACGGAAGTTTCTGGCGCAGTTGTCACCTCTGGGTCGCTCGTTGTTGAGAGCAATGTAAAGCGCGTTCAGAATCCAACCGGTGGAATTGTAAGCGAGTTGCGCGTTCGTGACGGTGATCACGTCGCCGCTGGCCAGATCCTCCTTCGTCTCGATGAAACCATGACGCGAGCGAATCTGGCTGTTGTTACGAAGAGCTTGAGCGAGCTGAAGATACGCGAGTCGCGACTTGAAGCCGAACGGCGCGGAGAGGAAGAAGTCGAATTTCCTAGCGACCTTTCTAAGTCCGCAAACGTTGATCTCGCCCGCATGATATCGAGTGAGCGCAAGTTGTTTGAGGTGCCTTCGTGACGAAGGTCGTGAAAGTGCAGATCCTCGATTTTCAACTTGTCGCAGGCTCGGGTGAATGCCGCGCTCACTGAACGGTGGTTGAACGGGAATACGCGACCCTGACCTCTGGTAATGATCCGCTGCTGAAGCAGGATCTCCCACGCATCGTAGCCGGTCAGGTTGAGAAGCGGGACCTTCTGGTCGTTGCCTTCCTTCTCCCGCTGATCCTTGCGGTCGCGAATAACCAGGATCCGCTTCTTCATATCGACGTCCGGCCAGTCGGGCCGGCAAATCTCCTCCTGCCGCATTGTTGTCGCAATGGCGTACCGAACGATGCGAGCCATTGGAATGATTTGTCGACGACTGCTTTCGAAGTGTTCAATGAGCTCATCAAGCTCATCTTGGGTCGGCCGACGATCTCGTTCCCCGCCTTTGCCGACCAGACCCAAATGCTTCAACGCAAAACGCGCTAAGCGAACTTCCTCAGCCGAGACTTCAATACCGTGAACCGCCGCGGCATGGGTTGCGATGGTCCTGATGAACGACATGTCGATTGCCAGGGTGGCCGGCCCAGCTCCTTCCTTCGCTCGCTTCCTACCAAATTCGATCAACCGCTCGCGATTCAGTTGGGGAATTTTCACAGATCCCAGGGAGAGCTTAAGCGCTTCCATGACCGCTGCCTTGGATCGGCGAGGGGGGCGCCCGACTTCATGCATGTCTTCAACGTGCAGATCGATGAGGTCGCCGAACGTGCGAACCTTTTGCGTTGCTCGCGGTTTGGGTGATCCGCTGCGATCGATGTTGCGCTCAATATCGAGCGCCCATTCCCCGCCGTCCTTGCGGCGGCGGAAGGTCTCTGCCACGTAGCGGTTCTTCCAGCGGACCTGGACGCGCCAGTTGCCGGATGGCAATTGAGTGAAGCTGGCCATGGCCGTGTGCACTCCCCAATTCGTGTGCGCTACGTGTGCACTGAGAGGTCAAAACGGGTACAAACGTGTGCAATTTCGGCTAGTTTGGAGTGCACACGTTCGTGTTTCATTCTATTGAGAGTATATGGTAAATCATTGAAATCGCAAGACTATCGCTTTTCTGTGGCCCCGATGATGGATTGGACCGATACCAGGTGTCGCGTCTTCCATCGTCAGCTTTCGCGGCGGGTGCGGCTTTATACGGAGATGCTGACCACAGGCGCCGTCATTCATGGCGACCGGGCGCGGCTGCTTGGGTTTGATGCGAGCGAGCATCCGGTCGCGTTGCAGCTTGGCGGCTCCGATCCGCGTGAGCTCGCGGCCGCGGCCAGGATCGGCGAGGATTTCGGCTATGACGAGATCAACCTCAATGTCGGCTGCCCGTCCGATCGGGTCAAGGATGGCCGGTTCGGCGCCTGCCTGATGGCGGAGCCGGCGCTCGTTGCCGAGGGTGTTGCGGCGATGAAGCGCGCGGTGAGGGTTCCCGTGACGGTGAAGTGCCGCATCGGGATCGACGACCAGGATCCGGAACTGGCGCTCGATACGCTCGCGCGCGGCGTGATCGAAGCGGGCGCGGATGCACTGATCGTGCACGCGCGGAAAGCCTGGCTCAACGGCCTGTCGCCGAAGGAGAACCGCGACATCCCGCCGCTCGATTATGATCGCGTCTATCGGCTGAAGGCCGCCATGCCCCATGTTCCCATCATCATCAATGGCGGCATCGCAAGCCTCGAGGAGGCGAAGCGGCACCTGGCGCATGTCGATGGCGTGATGCTGGGCCGCGCCGCCTATCAGGAGCCGTGGCGGTTATTGTCGGTCGATCCCGACCTGTTCGGCGAGGCGCCGCCGCACGCCACGATGCAGGACGCACTCGAAGCGATGATCCCCTATATCGAGGGCGAACTCGCGCGCGGCGCGCGACTGCATGCGATCACGCGGCATTTCGTCGGCGCGTTCTTCGGCGTGCCGGGGGCGCGCGCGTTCCGCCGCCATCTCGCCGAGCATGGCACGAAGTCGGGTGCGGGCGTCAACGTGCTGCGCGAGGCGATAGCGCTAGTTGGAAGCCGTGCGGCCGCGCCGATGGCGGCCTAGCACGTCCGGATAACCGGTCAGCATCAGCTTGTCGGCGCGCACGCCCCAGCTTTCCAGCCGATCCAGGAAGCTCATGCCGAGCAAATTGGTCTTCATCTGCCCGCGCGGCACCACCAGCGCCGGAATCGACTTTTCGACCAGGTGACCGACGGCGAGGCGATCGAGGGTCAGCCGTGCCGCCTTGGTGTGGCCGCCGGCGGTTTCGAGATCGACATTGTATTCGAGCATTTCGATTGGCAGCCCGATCGCCTTTGCGGTCTCCCAGGTCAACACCACCGAGGTCGCGCCGGTGTCGATCACCATCGGCGCGCTGACCCCGTTGATCTTGGCGCGCAACGCGAACTCGCCGCCCTGTCCGCGCGGGATCTGCACGGCAGGGCCGGGGGGCACAACGTTCCCGCGCAGCATGTGCGAGACTTGGCTACTGGCGCGCGCGATCTGTTCGTGATCGCCATAGGCGACGACCGCGCCCGCGGTGGCGAACAGCAACAGGAGCACGAGGAGGACGCGGCTCATGACACTGCCTCCCGCGTCCAACGCACTAGAGCATGATCCGGAAAAGTGGACACCGGTTTTCCCTCGCGACAAACGCAAAGCGTTTGCGCGGAGATCATGCTCAAACAAAGAGCTAGAGCGGGATGACGATTCGAAGAAAAGTCATCACGCTCTAGGCGCGCTTCGGGCGCGCGTCCATCCGCTCGAGGCCCGCTTCCGCCATGCGCGTGGGCAACAGTGCCATCACGGCGAGGCGCTCGGCGCTGTCCATCTTGTGCCAGCGCGCGATCTCCGGCAGCGTCCGCCCGCAGCCGAAGCAGAGCCTGGTCCTGGGGTCGATCATACAGACTGCGATACACGGCGTTTCTGTGCTCATCCATCGATAGTGAAACGATTTCGATCGCGGGTGCAAGCGCGTCTAGAGTCCGGTGCCTGCACTCATGATCGGCTTGTGGCGTCCCCTTTGCTTGTCGTCGGTCGAAGGAATCGAGGGTTGCGGCTGCAAGGGCGGCGCTTCCTCGGCCATCGGCGCGAGCGCCGACATCACGCGCTCCGGCGGGAAGGTCACGATCACCTCGGTGCCGATGCGCAGCTTCGACTTCAGCGTGAAGGTGCCGCCATGCAGGTCGATCAGGCTCTTGGCGATCGGCAGGCCAAGTCCGGCACCTTGTTCCGCCGACTTGATCGAGTTGGAGCCCTGGCCGAACGATGCCAGCACGATCGGAATCTCGTCCTCGGCAATGCCGGAGCCGGTGTCCTTCACGCTGAGATATTGGCCGCCGGAGGCGGTCCAGCCGACCTTCAGCCAGATCTCGCCGCCTTGCGGGGTGAACTTGATCGAGTTGGACAACAAATTGAGCACGATCTGCCGCGTGGCGCGCTCGTCGACCCAGATCCGCGGCATGCCCTGCTCGAACACTTCGTGGATGGTGATGCCGCGGCTGGTCGCGCGCAGTTTCAAGAGATGGTGGCAGTCGGCGACGACATGCAGCAGCGAGACCGCTTCCTCGTTGAGCTCGTAGCGGCCGGCCTCGATCCGCGACAGGTCGAGGATCTCGTTGATGAGGTTGAGCAGGTGAACGCCGGAATTGTGGATATCGGCAGAATATTCCTTGTAGACCGGCACCGCATGCGCGCCGAAGATCTCGCTCTTCATCACCTCGGAGAAGCCGAGGATGGCGTTGAGCGGCGTGCGCAGTTCGTGGCTCATCTGCGCCAGGAAGCGCGACTTGGCGACGTTGGCGGCTTCGGCGCGATGCCGCGCCTCGTCGGAGATCGCCTTGGACTGTTCGAGTTCGGCGATCAGCACGTCCTTCTCGGCGCGCGCCTGCAGCGTGGCGAGCGTCGTCGAGTGCAGCCGGTGGGCAAGCAGGGCGAAATAGCCCTCGGCGCCGAGCGCGAGCAGCGCGAACACGTAATTGTCAAAGGAACCGCTCAGCACGAAACTGACGGCGATCGCGATCGTCACCGGCGCGGTGGCCGCCAGTGCCGCGATCGGAAGGCTCGCTGCGAGCATGCTGGAGACCGCGATCACGAGCAGCATCAGGAACATCATCAGCGCATTGGAGGCGGCGTCCGTGCCCGCGGGGTGAGTCAGGATCACCGTCCAGAACAGGCCGTAGAGCAGGTCGAGCAGCACGAACCGCGTCTGCCATTTGCGCGTCGCGGCAGGCGAGGGGGATTCCTTCAGGAACTTGGCACAACTCTTCACGGTCGCGGCATGGGCTCCGAGTATGCCGATGGTCCAGGCGGCCGCCACGAGCGGCTCTCGCCACACGCCGAATAGCACGCCGGTGGCGATCACCAGCAGCATCACGACGTAGGATGCCGAGATCCGCGTCTGGGCGTATTGGCGGAGCAGTTCGGTGTCGAATGCGGGGCGGGTCCCGCTGGTTGACGTTAACCGATCCCGCGCCTCCCGGACCCGCTGCGCTGCGGCGCGGCGGCTGTTGACCGGCGCGGCAGCCTGGGGCTCGGCCGGCAACTGGACAACTTCAGGCTTTTCCGCGGGATCACTCATTAACAACACAAAATCCTGCCCGCAAACCGCACGGGCTTTTGCATTGTCTATCTCTCGCGCCAAATCATTAAGCGATGACTTAGAAAGCTAAAGAATCTCGTTAACGAGAGGTTAAATTAACGATTGGCCTTTGGGCGAGAGCGCCTCAAACCTCCCCTTGAAAAGGGGAGGTCGGTTTGCGCGGAACGCGCGAACCGGGTGGGGATCATCTCTCTCCACGAACGCCGGTGCTTGTGGCCGGCCCCCATCCCGACCTTCCCCCTTTCAGGGGGAAGGAATGCAGCCACGCGCCGTTAACGTTCCAGCCGCGCGAGCAGGCTCGACGTGTCCCAGCGCTTACCGCCCATTTTCTCGACTTCGGCATAGAACTGATCGACCAGCGCGCTCACCGGCAGGTTGGCGCCGTTGCGTCGCGCTTCCGCGATGCAGATCGAGAGATCCTTGCGCATCCATTCCACCGCGAAGCCGAAATCGTACTTGCCATCGTTCATGGTCTTGTAGCGGTTCTCCATCTGCCAGGATTGCGCCGCGCCCTTCGAGATCACATCGATCACGGCGGCGACGTCGAGGCCCGACTTCTTGGCGAAATGGATGCCTTCGGAGAGGCCTTGAACCAGGCCTGCGATGCAGATCTGGTTGACCATCTTGGTAAGCTGGCCGGAGCCTGCCGGTCCCAGCAGCTTGCACATCCGCGCATAGGCCGCGATGACAGGCTCGGCGCCTGCATAGGCGTCTTCCTTGCCGCCGCACATCACCGTCAGCACGCCGTTCTCGGCGCCGGCTTGTCCGCCGGAGACCGGCGCATCGACGAACTTGAACCCCGCTTTCTCGGCGGCGGCATTGAGCTCGCGCGCGACTTCGGCGGAAGCGGTGGTGTGGTCGACGAAGGTCGCGCCCTTCTTCATGCCGGCGAATGCGCCGTCCGGGCCGATCGTGACCGCGCGCAGGTCGTTGTCATTGCCGACGCAGCACATCACCAAATCCTGGCCTTCGGCCGCCGCCTTTGGGCTCGGCGCCGCGCGGCCGCCGAACTTCTCGACCCAGGCCTGCGCCTTCGCCGGCGTCCGATTGTACACCGTCACCTCGTGGCCCCCCTTTTTCACGAGATGTCCTGCCATGGGGAAACCCATTACGCCGAGACCGAGAAAAGCGACTTTAGCCATGTCTGCTACCTTGTTTCTTGCCTAATAACCTTGGGATTTGCCGGCGACATTGGACGGGCCGGACGGTGTTTTTCAGGCGGGAGGGCCGCACCATAAACGCTGCGCCGCAGAGGGCAACGGCTCGTTTGGCCGACATCAGCGGTTTTGTGTTATGATAACTCACCAACGAACCTCACAAAAATGGGAGTGAGACATGAATGGAAGAGAGGCGGGCGCAAGCGTAGGCGTGCTCGATCATTTCAACATCCGCACCCGGAAACTGGCCGAAACCGTCAAGTTCTATGAGGAGGTTTTGGGCCTGGAGAAGGGCGCTCGGCCGAATTTCGCCTTTCCCGGCGCCTGGATGTACAGCGAGGGCAAGCCGGTGGTTCACCTCGTGGACATTTCCCCGACCGACGAGCCGCAAAAGCCCGACTCCGGCGTGGTCCATCATGTCGCCTTTGTCAGCAGCGGTTTCACGGCGATGAAGCAGCGCCTTCAGTCCAAGGGCATGAAATTCGATTCCCGGCAGGTTCCGGGCGGCGACCTCTGGCAGATATTTGTGCACGATCCCAACGGCGTGATGATCGAGCTGAACTACGAGGTCGCCAAGGAACAGGACGCCGCAGCGCCGGCCGAGCGCGCCGATGACATCGGCGGCAGGTAGGAACCCTTCGGGCCCGGCGTAAATCGCGGAAATCTATTGCGCTGGCACAACTACCCTTTTCTGCCGATCCGTCATATCTGTGGCGGTAGAGCGTGACGACTTCGGGTCGGAGCGATCGACGGCACTTCTCCTCCCTCTCCCCGTTCTTACGGGGAGAGGGGTGGGGTGAGGGGCTCTCTCCGCGAACACGGTGACAGACGGATTCGCGGGGGCTCCCCTCACCCGAAATTCAAGCGTAGCTTGAATTTCG
>NZ_PSRR01000363.1 GCF_004296405.1 Bradyrhizobium sp. Leo170 | reverse complement strand
GGGCAAAGCGCAGCGTGCCCACCTTTCTTGCAATGTGGATGGTGGGCACGCTTCGCTTTGCCCACCCTACGGCAGCCCACGCCAGGACTTGTCCCGGGCGTCCACGTCTTTACAGTCGCGCGCATGACAAGACGTGGATGGAAACGGCCATGAGTGCTCTTCCCGACATTCCGCTCCCCTCAGGCATACGCTCCCGCTATGTCGACGATATCAACGGTCTGCGCATGCATGTGCTCGAGGCCGGTTTCGAAACCAAAGGCCGGCCCTGCCTCCTGCTGCTGCACGGCTTTCCCGAGCTCGCGTTCTCCTGGCGCAAGGTGATGCCTGCGCTGGCTGAGGCCGGATATCACGTGATCACGCCGGACCAGCGCGGCTACGGCCGCACTACCGGCTGGGATGGCGACTATGACGGCGATCTCGCGTCGTTTCGTCTCCCCAATCTGGTGCGCGATGCGTTGGGGCTGGTGTCGGCGTTCGGCTACAAACACGTCGATGCCGTGATCGGGCATGACTTCGGCTCGTCGGTCGCGGCGTGGTGCGCACTGATCCGGCCGGATGTGTTCCGGGCGGTGACAATGATGAGCGCGCCGTTCGGCGGTCCGCCGTCGTTGCCATTCGACACCGCGGATGCGCCGGCGAAACCTGCGACGGAGGACCCGGTGCATCGCGAGCTCGCGGCATTGCCGCGACCGCGCAAGCACTACCAATGGTACTACTCGACGCGCGAGGCCAATACCGACATGTACCGCGCACCGCAGGGCGTGCATGATTTCCTGCGCGCCTATTACCACCACAAGAGCGCGGACTGGAAAGACAACAAGCCCTACCCGCTGCAGTCCTGGTCCGCGGGCGAACTGGCAAAGCTGCCGACCTATTACATCATGGATCTCGCCGAGGGCATGGCCGTCACGGTGGCGAAGGAGATGCCGTCGGCCGCGGAGATCGCTGCCAATCAATGGCTGCCCGACCATGAGCTTGCGTTCTACAGCGCCGAATACGAGCGCAACGGCTTCCAGGGCGGCTTGCAGTGGTATCGCTGCGGCATCTCCGGCGCGTTCGTCTCAGAACTGCAGATATGGTCGGGCCGCACCATCGACGTGCCCTCCTGCTTCATCTCCGGCCGGCAGGACTGGGGCACCTACCAGCGGCCTGGCGTGTTCGAGACGATGCAATCGAAGGCCTGCAGCAACATGATCGGCTGCCATCTGGTCGATGGCGCCGGCCATTGGGTGCAGCAGGAGCAGCCGGCGGAGGTCAGCCGGCTCCTGCTCGCATTCCTGCGCGACGCGCGCGGCGGAAGGTGATTGACGCGGTAGCCAAGGCCTCCTAAGTAGTTTAGAATAATTCTAAACTAGATGAGAAGGCGGCTCCGTGAAGAACTTTGCCGATCTGACCGAGCGCGAAGTGCTGGCGGTTGCGATCGCCTCCGAGGAGGAGGACAGCCGCATCTACATGACCTTCGCAGAGGACCTCGCCGAACGTTATCCAGATACTGCAAAGATCTTCGAGCAGATGGCCGAGGAGGAACGCGGCCACCGGCATCGGCTGCTTGAGCTCTACGAGCAGCGGTTCGGCCCGCATCTGCCGCCAATCCGCCGCGAGGACGTAAGGGGCTTTCTGCGCCGCCGCCCGATCTGGCTGACCAAGAACCTGCCGCTCGACACCATCCGGAAGGAAGTCGAGACGATGGAGCTGGAGGCCGAACGCTTCTATGCCAAGGCCGCCGAACAGGCCCAGGATGTCGGCGTGCGCCGCCTGCTCGGCGATCTCGCCGAGGAAGAGCGACACCACGAGAACCTCGCCGTCCGGCTGACCGACGATATCCTCAAGCCCGACGTGCGCGCCGAGGAGGACCGGACCCGGCGGCGCATGTTCGTCTTGCAATATGTGCAGCCCGGACTCGCCGGACTGATGGACGGTTCGGTCTCGACATTGGCGCCGCTGTTCGCCGCCGCCTTTGCCACCCACCAGAACTGGCAGACTTTCCTGGTCGGCCTCGCCGCCTCGATCGGTGCCGGGATCAGCATGGGATTTGCCGAGGCGCTGTCCGACGATGGTTCGCTGACCGGGCGCGGCTCGCCGTGGCTGCGCGGCCTCACCTGCGGATTGATGACGACGCTCGGCGGCCTCGGCCACACCCTACCCTATCTCGTTCCCGATACCTGGCCGAACGCGTTCTGGATTGCGACCGCTATCGCCAGCATCATCGTGTTCTTCGAATTGTGGGCGATCGCCTTCATCCGCTCGCGCTACATGGACACGCCGTTCCTGCAGGCGGTGTTCCAGATCGTGCTCGGCGGCGCCATCGTTCTCGGTGTCGGGATTCTGATCGGCGCCGCGTAGCTCAGCAATCCCTGTCAAGCACTGGTACCGTCAGATCGGCGATGATCGTCGGCGCATCACGCCGTGACGTCTCACGCTTGCGGCGGTCATGCAAAGTGACCATCATTGTTGCAGCACCGCCATCACATCAGGAGTTCGCCTTGGCCAAATCGCAATGGAGCTTCAAGACTGCGATCGAGATATCGGCGGCGCTTGCCGCAAAGCAAGTATCCGCGGTCGAACTGACGCAAGATGCGATCGGCCGGATCGAGCGTCACGATGCGAAAATCAATGCGGTCTGCGTGCGCGATTTCGATCGCGCGTCGGCGGCGGCGCGCGCCGCCGATGCCGCACTTGCCCGCGGCGAACAAAAGCCGCTGCTCGGTATCCCCATCACGGCGAAGGAATCCTACAACGTCGCCGGGCTGCCGACGACCTGGGGCATTCCCGAACAGAAGAATTTCACGCCGACCGAGGACGCACTCTCGGTCGCGCGGGTCAAGGATGCCGGCGCGGTCATCCTCGGCAAGACCAATGTGCCGCTCGTCCTCGGCGACTGGCAGAGCTACAACGACATCTACGGCACCACCAACAACCCCTACGATCTCGGCCGCACACCGGGCGGCTCGTCCGGCGGATCATCGGCCGCGCTCGCCGCAGGTTACGGGCCGCTCTCGCTCGGCTCCGACATCGGCGGCTCATTGCGCGTGCCGGCATTTCATTGCGGCGTCTATGCGCACAAGCCGACCTACGCGCTGGTGCCGTCGCGCGGTCACACGCCGCCTCCGTTGCCGCCGCTGCCGTTCAACCGCGATCTCTCGGTGATCGGCCCGATGGCGCGCAGCGCGGCCGATCTGACGTTGTTGCTCGATGCGATCGCTGGCCCCGATCCGCTCGACGCCAGTGCTTACCGGCTCGAACTGCCGCCGCCGCGACATGCCGCGCTGAAAGACTTCCGCGTGCTGCTGATCGACACAGATCCGGTGATGCCGACGGATTCGGTGGTACGCGGCTCGATCGAAAGACTCGCCGCCAACCTCGCCAAGGCAGGCGTCAAGGTCGAGCGCCAGAGCAAGCTGTTGCCGGACTTCGCCGCATCGACCCGGCTCTATATGCGGATACTGATGTCGTTCCTCGCCGCTTCCTTCGCGCCCGACGTCCATGAGGGGGCCAAGCAGGCCGCCGCGGCGCTACCGGAGAGCGATACCAGCCTTGCCGCCGAACGGCTGCGCGGCATCGCGCTCAGTCATCGCGACTGGGTAATGGCCGACGGCGGCCGCACCCGGCTCCGCGCACAATGGCGCGAATTTTTCAAGACATTCGATGCCGTGATCTGTCCGGTGATGCCGACGCCGGCCTATCCGCACGACCATTCGCCCGAGCAGGAGAAACGCCGCATCATGATCGACGGCAAGGAACACGTCTATCCAGACCAGCTCGCCTGGCCCGGAATCGCGACGCTGCCCGGGCTTCCGTCAACAGCGATACCGACCGGCTTCGCGCCGGATGGATTGCCGATCGGCGTACAGATCGTTGGGCCCTGGCTCGAGGATCGCACGCCGCTGAAACTGGCTGAACTGATCGAGCGCGAATTCGGCGGCTTCGTGCCGCCAAAGATGTTTAACGATTAGCGTCATTGCGAGCCACCGGGTCGGCGCGAAGCGCCGCCCGATGACAGGCTCCGCGAAGCAATCCACCCATCCACACTCGCGGAGGCATGGATTGCTTCGTCGCTTCGCTTCTCGCAATGACGGGAACAAGGAGGAATACAAATGACCAACGACATCGACGAACTCACCGCGCTCAATCGCGACTATGTCGCCTCGGTGCAGAATTGCGACGTCAGGCGCTTCGATGGGATCCTGGCGCCGGAGTTCTATTGCACAAATCCCGACAAATCGCTGGTCGACCGCGTCGGCTTCCTTGAGCAGACCGCGAGGCGGTGGCGATCAGGAACCTGCAGGCGCATGATGTAAAGATCCGCATCATGGGCGACTTCGCCATCATCCATGGGGCAACCAGCTACACCACGCCGGAAGGGCAGCAGGCGCAGGGGCGATACACCGATTGCTGGGCAAAGCAGAACGGGAAATGGCTCGCGGTATCGGCGCATGTGACGCGGTGACGCGTAGCCGTCATTGCCGGGCTTGACCCGGCAATCCATCGCTAACAAGGGCGTCTTTGCGAAGATGGATGGATGCCCGGGTCAAGCCCGGGCATGACGGACAGAGAGTGCCTCAGCTATCAAACATGATCACGCTGCGGAGCGTCTTGCCGGCTTTCATATTGGCGAAGCCTTCGTTGATCTCGGACAGTTTCAGCTTGGCCGAGATCCAGTCCTCCAGGTGCAATTTGCCGCGCATGTAGAACTCAACCAGCCGCGGCATGTCGACGCGGAAATGGTTGGAGCCCATCGACGAGCCCTGGATCCGGCGCTCGCGCAGGAAATCGAAGCCGTGCAGTTCGATCTTCTGGCCGAACGGGATCATGCCGACGATGGTCGCGGTGCCGCCGGGCGCGAGCATGCCGAAGGCCTGCTCCGCAGTTTCCTTGCGGCCCAGCACCTCGAAGGAATGATGCACGCCGCCGCCGGTGAGCTCACGCACCTGCTGCACCACGTCGCCATTCCTGGGGTCGATGATGTCGGTGGCGCCGAGCTTGGTCGCGAGCTGCAATTTCGCCGGATTGGTGTCGATCGCGATGATGCGGCCAGCACCCGCGATCTCGGCGCCGTTGATCGCGGCCATGCCGACGCCGCCGCAGCCGATCACCGCCACCGTCTCGCCGGCCTGCACCCTGGCGGTGTTCACGACAGCGCCATAGCCGGTGATGACGCCGCAGCCGATCAGGGCTGCGAGCTCGAGCGGCATGTCCTTGCGGATCTTCACGATTGCATTCTCATGCACCAGCATCTGCTCGGCAAAGGACGAGAGATTGAGGAACTGGTTCAACTTCTCCGGCCTGTTCCATTGCAGCCGGTTGGAAGCGCCCGGCAGCATCTTCACGGTGGTGTCGGTACAAAGCACCGTACGTCCGGTGGTGCAGTTGTCGCAGGTGCCGCAGAACACCGAGAGGCAGGTCACGACGTGATCGCCGGGCTTCACATAATTCACGTCGGAGCCGACCTTCTCCACCACACCCGCGGATTCATGGCCGAGCACGGCGGGCAGCGGATGCGGGTAGAGTCCCTCCATGAAGTGCAGATCGGAATGACAGAGGCCGGCGACGGAAGTGCGGATCAGCACTTCGCGCGGTCCGGGATTAGGCAGGCTGACGTCCTCGATCACGAGCGGCTTGTTGACTTCGTACAGGACGGCGGCCTTCATCGGTGTTTCCCCTCTGTTGTTTATCGTTGCGTCTATCTTGTCGCGACGCTCTCTCCACCTCTCCCGAAGGGAGAGGTGGAAGCGGCAGCCTACGCTGCGGCAAGCAATTCGCCAACCTCGGCCATGCCGACGGCGCGGTCGCCGAGCAGGTGATCGGTGATGGCGCGCGATACGGTATTTTCCGTCAGCCGGAACGGATCATGGGCGGCAACGCGATGGTCGATCACCAGGCGCGACAGCAATAGCCGCCGTGCATCGCCCCGCATCTCGTCGATGCGCCCGCCTTCCCAGGCGAGCGTCACCGCGCTTGCGACGTGATAGAGCAGGCTGGTGGCGCGCCGTGCTTCCGCTTCGTTGTCCATGCGGCCGGCGACTTCGCGCGCAAAGCCGATGGAGCGGTCGGTGAGTTCATGCAGGCGGCTGCGCCAGGCCTGCGGCACATTGGCGCTGTCGTCGAGCCGCGCGTGCAGGTCCGCGGCAAGCGCCGCATCGGCGCCATGCCGGCCAACCGCGCGCTTCAACGCGTCGATCGCGACGATGTTGCCGGTGCCTTCCCAGATCGAGCCGAGATGCGCGTCGCGCAGCAACCGCGCGGTGACAAATTCCTCGATGTAACCGATGCCGCCGCGCATCTCCATCGCATCGCCGCAGACCTTTCGCGCATCGCGGGTGGCACGGAATTTCAAGGTCGGCGTCAGGATGCGCAGCAGCGCCGCCGCGTCCTGACTGCCCGCTTCGGCACGGTCAAGCGCATCCGCCGTTAAGAAGCTCATCGACAGCGCCTGCTCGGTCGCGAGCATGATCTTCATCAATTGCCGCCGCGCCAGCGGCAGGTCGATGATGCGGCTGCCGAACACGACGCGGCCCTTCGCCACTGTCATCGCATCATGATACGCACGGCGCATCAGCGCGGTCGACTTGACGCCGTTGGAGAGCCGCGACGAGTTGACCATCTCGGCCATCTGCACGAAGCCGCGGTCGAGCTTGCCGACCGCATAGGCGATCGCGCCTTCGAGCTTGATCTCGCCCGAGGCCATCGAGCGTGTGCCGAGCTTGTCCTTGAGCCGCACGATCCGGTAGCGATTCTGCGAGCCGTCATCGAGGAAGCGTGGCATCAGGAACAGGCCGACGCCGCGCGTGCCGGGGCCGGCGCCTTCCGGCCGCGCCAGCAGCATCACGACCTTGGCGTCCGCATTCGAGCAGAACCATTTCTCGCCATAGAGGCGCCAGTGATCGCCTTCCTGCACCGCAGTCGTGGTCAGCGTGCCGACGTCGGAGCCGCCTTCCTTCTCGGTCATGAACTGACCGCCTTGCGTCAGCTTGCTCATGTCGGTCTGGGTCAGGCCGTCCAAGTATTTTGCCTTCAACGCCTCGCTGCCGAAATTCGCCAGCAGCTTCGCGCAGCCGTCGGTGACGTTGATCGGGCAACCCATGCCGAATCCGGTCTGGTTGAACAGGAAGGTGAAGGCGTGTTTTGCCACCACAGGATATTTGTCCGGCCAGCCCAAAATGCCCTTGCGGATCGACATCGCATGGATGCCGAACTCACCGAACGCGGCCTCCTCCAATTCGCGATAGGCCGGGTGATATTCGATCCACTGCACGTCGCGACCGAACTTGTCGCGCTGGTGCAACACCGGCACATGGCGGTCGGCGAGCCGTGCACATTCGTCGAGAGGGCCGCCGGCGAGCGCGCCCAGCCGATCGAGATGCGGCTCGATATGGCGAAACAGCGCCTCCGGCAGATGCAGTCGCAGCAGGTCCTGAAGCGCCGGATCGGCCTGATAGAAATTCATGCCCGAGGTATCGGGCGCGAGCAGGCCCGGCTGGTTGGCGATATCGGCGTTCGGATGTTGTTTCAGTGGCTGCATTGAAATCTCTAGTTCGTTTCCTCATCTGTTGGATGAGACTATCGCACATCGAATGCCGGGATGTCGCCCCATACGGTTGCGGCGAGAGAGCCAATTTCGCCGCAGCTTCCTGCCAAAGCAAAATCTTCTCCGGCAGCTCAAGGAAAGCTCATGGAAACCCCGAAATACAAGATTGCCCTGATCGTCGGTGTCGGCGAAGGCCTCAGCGCCTCGCTGGCGCGGTTATTTTCGCGCGAAGGAATTCGCGTGGCGCTGGCCGCGCGGCAAATCGAAAAACTCGGCGCGCTCTGCACCGAAACCGGCGCGCGTGCCTTTGCCTGCAACGCAACGGACGCCGACGAGGTTGAACGTCTGTTCGGCCTGGTCGAGCGCGAGATCGGAACGCCCGATCTCGTGGTCTATAACGCGAGCGCGCGGGCGCGCGGCCCGCTGATCGACCTCATGCCGGCCGAGGTCGCCAACGCAATCGCGGTCTCGGCCTTCGGCGGCTTCCTGGTGGCGCAGCAGGCAGCAAAGCGCATGCTGCCGAACAAGCATGGCGCGATCCTGTTCACGGGGGCTTCGGCCAGCGTCAAAGGCTATGCACAATCGTCATCGTTCGCGATGGGCAAGTTCGCGCTGCGCGGACTGGCGCAGAGCATGGCGCGCGAACTATCGCCAGAGGGTATTCATGTCGCGCATTTCGTTATCGACGGCGGTATCCGCAGCAAGACGCGCCCTGATCCGGAGGACCGTCCGGATTCGATGCTCGATCCCGACGCGATTGCTCTGAGTTACTGGAACGTGCTGCAGCAACCGCGCAGCGCCTGGACCTGGGAGATGGAGCTGCGTCCCTGGGTGGAGAAGTTCTAGCGCGCGCTGTCGTCCCGGCCTTGAGGCGGGACCCATAACCACAGGGAGTTGTTGTGGTGCGGGCAAGTCACCCCGTCATTGCGAGCGCAGCGAAGCAATCCATGCCTCCACTTGCCGTGCGATGGATTGCTTCGCTGCGCTCGCAATGACGG
>NZ_PSRR01000362.1 GCF_004296405.1 Bradyrhizobium sp. Leo170 | reverse complement strand
AATCAGCGCCGACCCGAAGCATCTCGGTGCCGAGACCGGGATGATCGCCATTCTCCACACCTGGGGCCAGACCCTGACGCATCATCCGCATGCCCATTGCCTCGTGCCAGGCGGCGGGATCGCTCCTGATGGAAGCTGGGTTCATTGTCGCCCCGGCTTCTTCCTTCCCGTTCGCGTCCTGTCACGATTGTATCGTCGGCTATTCCTGGAGCGCCTGCAGGCGGCGTTCGATGGCACCAAGCTCCAGTTCTTCGGCCATCTCGCGCACCTCGTCGAGCCCGCGGCATTCGCCCGCCATCTAAACGCCCTCCGCAAGGTCGAGTGGGTCGTCTACGCCAAGCGTCCCTTCGGCGGACCAGAACAGGTTCTGGCCTATCTCGGGCGCTACACCCATCGCGTTGCGATCGCCAACAGCCGGCTCCTTACCTGTGACCAGGGCCACGTCCGCTTCCGGTGGAAGGATTATCGCGCCGGCAACAAATCCAAAGTGATGACGCTCGACACTGCGGAGTTCCTTCGTCGCTTTCTGCTCCACATATTGCCGAAGGGGTTCCGCCGCATCCGTCATTTTGGTTTCCTGGCGAACGCCTGCCGCGCCGCCAAACTCGCGCGCATCCGAGCGGCGCTTGAGGCGCCGCTGCCACCTCCGCCTGCCGAAGCTGTCAACTATCGTGAGCGCTGCGCCATCCTCCTTGGTCACCGCCTCGACTTGTGCCCCATCTGCGGAGGCCGCATGGTCGAGATTGGGCCTGTGCCGCGAGCGCAAACGCAGCGACGCGCAGCACCTCGCTGCGATACATCATGACCGACGACCTCGACTTGTCCGCTCCCACTAACGCGCTGCCCTGCCGACGTTCTCCGTCGGAACGATCAAGCACGCTCACAACGCCCGGCGAACGGGCGATAGTCAGCCGCCTGGGCTTGACGCGCCGTTCGACGCTATCGACGGCGGCATCCTTTGCCGCCAACATCAGCGACACTCGCGCGCGCCGCCTCTTGACCGAAAGCTTGTGTTCGCCTGCCGAGCCGCCGCTAGACGTAGCGGATTGAGTCCGAAGCCGCGAGCCGCTGTAATCGGGCCATGAAAGGTCAACGACCTTCAGCATCGGACCGTCTTCATCCGGAGGATTCTTGAACTTGACCGGCAGCGATTTGACGTTGTCGTCGCTCATAGGTCCCTTACTCCCAATTCGATCAGGCGGGCACGCAGCTTGACGTTCTCGGCAATCGAGCGCGCGAGCTGGCGCGCCAGCGCGGAATCGACGCGGACCAGGCGCTCAAGGCTTTCGCAACGCGCGCGAAGCTCGGCCAGCTCGGAGAGCAGCGGCTCGCAATAGAGGCAACCGACGGCGGGACCGGGATCGATCATTGTCGTCCTCGCGCTTCCACCGGATAGGTGACCCCTTGGCCGTACCGCCATTCGAAATTGGTGAAGTCGCCGCCGTCGACGATGATGACCCGCCTGACGATGCCGGTCTTGGCCGCGACGTTGCTCGTATAGTGCCGCGCAGCGCGAACCGCTTCCTCCGCGCCCACAAAGCGGCGAACATACTCATAGCTGCCGTCCTCGAAGAACTGGCACACCGAGAATTCGCCGCTCAGCTCCGCATCCATGGCGCCACCCGCTCGCCGTTGAAGGAGATCCGATAGGGCGCGGCGTCGTCGATCACGAAGCCGACGCACCGCTTATGGCCGAGCCGCTGCAGCGCGCGGACGCGGTGCTGCCCGTCGATCAGCCAGGTCATGCCGTCCTCAAGGACGAAGATCAGCGGCGGCATCGCCGCCAGCTTGACGGGCTCGGCGACCAGCGCGACGATCCTGTTCTCGTCGATCTCGATGTTCTGGTTCGCCGCGACGACGACCTCGATGTCGAACTGAAAGCTTTCGAACTTTCCGGCGAGGCAGTCGCGCAGCGCGCGCGTGATATTCCAACTGCCTCGGTCGGAATCGAACGTCTGGTCGCCGTAGTTCGTGACCACCAGGACGTCAGGCATCAGCTGGATTCCGTTGTGCCCCATGGTTACTCCCCTATGCCGGCAGGTACGGCTCGGCCTTGCGGCGCAAGCCCGTCAGTTCGTCGGCGCTGATCTCGCCACGCTTGAGCAGCTCGGGCAGCCCGGACTCGATGGATTCCTCGACCTCGGCGCGGGTCGCCTTGCGGCCCTCGCGGTACCAGACGACGCGCTCCGGATCGCCGAGGCGAAAGAGAACGCCATCGCCGCAGCGCACGGCGCTGTATTGCTTCGTCACCCAGATGCCGATTGCGCCCGGATTCCTTCTGATCATCGTGCCCGCAGGCTCGCGATGGTCGGACGGCAGGTCCTTTTCGTTGCGCCGCATGCGCGGGTTCGCGAGGAACGGACAGGCCTGCACGGCATACTCGGCGCATTCCCAATGCGACGGCGGCTCCGAGATGTTGCGATTGATCGCGCACATCGGGCCGATCGGGAACGCCTTGTAGACGCCGAGCGGCTGGCCACAAATCCAGCAGAGCTTGCGGTTGACAGCCTGCGCGAGCTTGCCGGGACCGATCACCCGGAAATCCGGCTCGCGATCGATCCAGGCGACGAACCAAGGCACGTAGTAGCCGGTCGCCGAGACCGGCAGGCGCTTGATGCGATCAGGGGTCGGCAACGACCAGATCGCCTGATTCAGCCGCGTCTCCATTCAGCCCCTCCTGCAGCGCCAGGATCGACGGTGGCCAACCCCGTAGTACCGGCGGCCGTGTTCGCAGACGTCGCGGCGCCTGTGCGCGCGGCGCCGCTCGGTCCTCGGTATTGCCGGCTCGGCCATGTCGCCCAATGGCGCGACCGCCGGCACGAACAGCGGCAGCCGGTCGGCCTTTGCCGTCGACCGCTGCGGCTCATCGTCCGCAACGCTGGTCGTCGCTGCAGCCGGTGGCGCCGCGTCGCGCTGGCTCGCTGCAATCATCAGCAGCGACCAGATCGCGGCGGCGCCGGACATCACCTTGAATGCGGTCAGCGCCATTTCACCGGCTCGATCTGGCAAGGGAGCTTGATGCTTTTCGGGTCCTCCGGCCGGCCTGCCGTCGTCACCATGGTGGTGAAGCCGCAGACGTCGCAGGCAATGGTGAAGTAGCCGCAGCGCTCTGCGGGGTATGGCAGGCCAGTCTGGCAGAACGGCTTGGCGCCGCGCGTCAGGTCGAGGTCGATGCCATCGGGATAGGCGGGATTCGACGGATGCGCCGGCTCGCAGCCGCGATCGATCCAGCTCACATGAATCATCGGGCCTACATCTCCGGCAGCGAGGCGAACATCGCGTCGATGGAATCCAGGTCGACCAGGGTTCGGGTGTCGAACTTGTAGGCTCTGATCCGCTTGGCGTTGATCAGCTCATAGCACTTGGTGTGCGAGAACCTGCCGTAGCGGCACGCCTCCTTGATCGTCGCCAGGCGCCGCCCGGTCGGGGTGACAACGGTGTCGATCTCTTCCTTCTCGGTCATCTCAATCCTCACTTTCTCGCTCAGCTCCGCTCTGCGCTTGATGCGGCGAGCCGATACGCGGCCCTTGTGGCAATCCTTGCAGATCGGCATCGGGCGAAGCCGACGAGGCTGCTGATAGAATCCGCTCGCCGGCTTGCTCTTCCCGCATTCCTGGCAGACGAGCGTCATGCAGGCGCCTCCAACAATCCGAGCTGGTTGACGCGGTCTGATACGGTGCGACCGTCATGGGTCAGCATGAACGGGAGAAAGACGGCATCGAACGACAGGATGCCGGTCTCGATCGCCATGATCTGGCCCTTGACCCAGTCGCGCAGGATCGAATTGATCGCGATCTGTCCCTGCGCCAGCGCGCGCTCGCGGTGCTCGCGCTCGGTGCGACCCCGAATCCGGTAGCTGTACGGATGCTCTTTCAGATACAGCGCGGCCCAGCCGCTGGCGCTGGCGCGCAACTGCATCTGACGACCGCGATGACGAAACGCCAGCAACAGCTCGTGCTTTTCGAAATCATCCATGAAGCCGATGCTGTCGCAGCCGACCCGGCGCAACACCTTGATGATGTCGTCGCGAGCGGCGACGCCGCTGGTCGCGTTCTCATAAGGCGTCGTCATGACGCGGGCTCCTGTCCCGGATCTTTCTCCGGCAGCAATTGGTCGACGACGGCGCCCAGGATCGAGGATGGCGTCTCGGCGCCGTCGCGGGTAATCGCGGTCGCCACGTTGTGGATCTCGGCGCCGTACTGCAGCGCCAGCGAGAGCACCACTGCCGCATCGCGTGCGATGGCCTCGACGGCCTCGCCGGATTTGCCACCGGTTATGAAGACCTCGCCAAGGGCGCCGTCGTCATAGAACCCGAGCGTCACCGCAAAGCGGCGACCGACGCCGCCCCATTCGATCTCGAATGTTTCGGCGCGGCGACGCTGCGGCAAGACCCGGCGCTCGCCCATCACGCCACCGCCGCGACCTTCGGCTTGCGCGGCCCGCGCTTCTCAGCCTCCAGCGCGCCCGATACCTGCCGGATGCAACCGATCAGCTCTGCGGCCTGCGACCGCGTGGTGATCGCCGCCGTGATATGCAGCTCGATGTTGCCGTCATTGGTCTTCAACTGGACGTCCGCGCCTTTCGGAATCTTCATTGCGATCCTCCATGCTCTTGATCCGCCAGCGGCGTTTCGTATCGCGTCACCAGCTCGACCACGCCGATCACCTCGCGATGCCCGACGTCGTTCGCGATCTTGTCGGCAAGCCGTTTGGCGATGCCGAAGTCGCTCAGTTCGGCCTCGATCTCACCCGTCGAGAGATTGATGACGCGATAGGTCATGCCGATCCCTTTGCTTTGGAAAACTGCAGCTCCCACTGCTCGGCGAACCTGCGCAGCTCCTTATCGATCAGGTCGATCTTGCGCATGTCGGGCTCGGTCGGCTCCTCGCCTCCCGGATCGAAAACCGTCATCAGGCTGCTGAACAGGTGCTGGGCGCCAGCGAAGAACGCGAGCTTGCATTCCTCGAGCTGGACCAGCGGCGCGTCGGGCGGCACGACCGCGATCCGGTAGCCGATCCACCCGGCCTCGATCAGCTTGCCCGCCTCGGCCAGCTCTTTCGACAAACGTTCCAGGTAGCTGCGGTCAGCCATGGTCAAGCATCCAAGTTGGCGCGTTCTGCTTTGATAAAGGCGGCGTGGACCCGCTGCACGAGATCGCAGAAATCGTCTTCGATTCCGGCGTCGTGGTGAATCTTGGCGGCGCCCGTGAGCAAGGCGCTGATGGCCGTCACCGTCCGGCACGTGCCGCAGAGCGAGGTCGGCACAAAGGCGCAGTCGGCGACGGCGTCGGCGAGGATCTGCGAGAATTTCACCGCGATCCGATCCTGTTCTTCTTGAGCGCAAGACATGGCGTCATCCTTTCTTGGTCTGGCGCCTCCGCCGGGGCGCGGTTCGTTCGCTCCGATCCTCGCCGCGCGGCGGGAGCTGGACCGGATCGAGGGTGAAGCGAGCCAGCAACTTGCGCACGCGATAGGCCTCACTGAAGTGATCACCGGCATGACAGTGCATCGTGTCGGTGCGGCAGACCTCGCCGCAACAGATCGCCTGCGCAATTTCGATGTCGCTGGGTCGCTCGTTCTTCATCTCAATGCTCGGTTGATGCGGCTTGACCGTTGCCGCCGTTGCGCGGCAGGAACTGGACTTCGGAGCCGTCGACCGAGCGGCGCTCGTCAAGCTCGCGCTCGGTGTCGTGAAACTTCTGCAGACCGTGCATCAAGGCGGCGCCGGTCTGATCGAGCAGGCTCTTGATCGCTTCACCCCTGCGCATCATGGCGTCGCGGTCGGCATTCGCCCTGGCGAGCTGGCGGCGCAGGCCCTCGTTCTCGAAATCGAGAATTGCCTTGTTGTGCTTCAGGGTCTCGTTTTCCGAACGCAAGGATTCGATCTCGGTCTGCAGCGTTGAAACTTCGTTGGCGAGGTTCATGGTGGTCTGCTCCTGTTGCGGGTTAGGTGATCCTCCGCCCTGGGGGCTGGGGGCTTAAAGGCAGCAGCGGGCTTTCGGATCGAGCTGCAGGCATCAGCGGCGCCGGTTCCTGCAGCGCTCGATTCAATGCGGCGGCGAAGCTGCGAGCGGATTCCCGCGACAAAGCGCCAGTTCGTGGCATGGCCTTGCGGAATCAGCAGCGTCAGGCGCCGACCGTCTCGGCTGGTAAAATGGATGCGCGTGTGACGGGTGCCCTGCGTTACAAGAACGTCGGAGCCGCCGTAGTCCCGAATAAGCTTGATCGTCTCGCGCATCAGTTTTCTCATCGGCTACTCGACCGGCGTCAGTGCCGTCCGGATGGCATGCTCGTACTTCTTGCAGGCATGGATCACGACCGAATGGCTGCGCTCGAACTTCTCGCCGATCTCGTGAAAGTTCTTGCCGGTGACGACGCGAACGAACACCATCACCTTCTGGCGAATCTCGACGACGTCGGAACGCTCACTGAGCAGGACAGTCCGCGTGACGCCGTAATACTTGGCGCAGATACCCATCGCGTCGAGGATCTGGTTGCTCCAGGGGCGCGCGATGCGATAGCGGCGGAATGCCCGTTCGGCCATGATCAGGCAGTTGATCTCGACGGCGGTGAATTCCGCGGGTCGCTCCGTCTGCGGATGGCCCGTCAGCGATGGCATCCGCGCCGCCGCGATCCAATCGAGGGCGAGGCAATTGTGGAGAAACCGCATTTCGGCAGTGCCTTCCAGCAGGAATTCGCGCGTATAGTCCGGCATTTCACTTTCCTCCCCGTCTTTCAGGCCTCATCCGACACTGCGTCGGATGGCACCTTCTTCTGTGATTTCGCAGCATGCTCATTAGCGTAGGCGTCGAGCGTGGCGACTGCGGCCTGACCGATCGCAGGCGCATTGCCGCGCAGCCGTTCGGCGAGGCGCGGCGAGATATCCTTCGCGGTCTCGCTGGCGACGACGAATCCGGCGTCTTCCATCTCATCGCGGCCGTACATGCCGCCGATGATGTCGGGGCAATACATGCGCGCCCAGTCGCGCGACATGTTGTAGAACAGCTGCAGGTCCGGTTTCAGGTCCCAGAGCGGCGACCCCTTGACCTTGCCGTATTCGTTGCGCGCCGGCCGCAACTTGCCCAGCGTGAACTGGCCAGGGTCGGCGCTGCGCGGCGGGAAATAGCGCGGCTCTCTCTCGCCCTTGAAGGTCGCGTAGACCCGGCAGCGCCGATCATCGCCTTCGCCCTCGTACTCAACGTTCAGCCGCGTGGTGATCGGCGCGCGCTGCTCGACAATGGCATGGAAGAACTGGGATTCGTAGGCGACCCGCTTCTCGCCCTTGTTCTCGACGATGTAGGTCCAGCCCGCCAGCGTCAGCGCCGAGATGCCCAGCTCGTGCGCCTTCATGCAGACGCCGAACATGCCGCCGACATTGCCCTGCAGCCACGGCGGGATCATCGGGCCAGCGGTCGACAAAAGCTTGGCCTCGTCGATCATGTCGCGCAGGTTGGCAACGTTGACGCCGCCACCGCCCTTGAACAACAGAACCTGTTCAGTGCGCTCGTTGACGACCTTTTCGGCGTTGCCTTCCGCCAGGTCGCGGCGCGTCACGCGCTCCGGATGCGGACGGTCGGATTCCATGGGACGGTCGCCGGGAAAGGATTGATCGCTCATCAGGCAGCCTCACGCAGGAAGAATTTGACCCGGTCATCGACCGATTTGCGCCACCAGTCGGGCGCGTCGATGTATTCAGCGTCGGCACGATCGTCGCCCGGTCCCGGCCACACGCCGCCCTGGTAGCACTGCCAGAACATGCTGTAGGCGAGCTGATTGAGCTGATCGCCGCGCGCGATGTCCTCGTCCTTCAAGGTGCAGGCGCGCACGCAATAGGGCGGCCGGTTCTCGACAAACAGCACCGTGAACGATTGCACCGGAAGGCCGAGCGCGCGGGCGCCTTCGATCACCATGGCCGCCTGCTGGTAGTAGCCGCGATCGGCCATCGTCCGCTGCAGGTTGCGGTATAGCACTGGCGGGTGCGTCGTCTTGATCTCGGCATAGTCGCCGCTGGCGTTGGGAATCTCGTCGGGCCGCGCCTTCTTCCAGAATCCGCGATCGTCCTTCCAGATCAGCGAACGTTCGGGGGCGCCACCGAGCATCCCGGCCTGGACCAGCGGGAAGCTGCCCAGGGCGACAATCATGCCCTTCGCATGCGACGCCATCTCCGGCGTGATGATCGTCTTGCGATTCCGAATCTGCTCGGCCTTCCACTCCCGCCATTCCTTCCGGTTCCCGTTGTACGGGTGTCCGGCAATCGTCGCGGGACGGAAGACGCAATCGCTTTCGAACGGCTCGGCTGCGACGGCGGCATGCAGGAAGCGGCCGAGCGCCATCGCCTCGCTCTGCTCTTCATCGTCGACGTGATCCGGATTGAGCCTGGATTTTTCCCAGGCGTGGCGCGGCGATTCCCCGATGATGCCGCGCAGCATCGTCGAGGACACGCTGACCTCCGAGCAGAGGTCAAACCGATGGTAGTCGGTCAGCGGGATGCCGCGATAAATCCCGGGCTCGATTATCGTTTTCCCATCCCAAGGAATCGACTGCATGTCCCATCCTCCCGCGCAATCGTCGGGCGTTCCTCGCCCTCGCGCCGAGGACAAGGCGAATGAAGTCCAGTCTGAGGAACCGATACGGGCCG
>NZ_PSRR01000361.1 GCF_004296405.1 Bradyrhizobium sp. Leo170 | reverse complement strand
CAATCCGAAGCCTACGTCTCGACCTGGAACGTCAGGCCGGCGTGATCGACCAGCCGCTTGATGAGCTTGTCCTTCATCGCGGCGCCCGGCGTCCAGATGCCGGCAGGAACATCCGGCGCATCGCGCAGCAGGCAGATCGCGCATTCCGAGATCATCTTTGACGTCGACCCATAGCCGGGGTCACGATCGCCCTTCACCGCCGCACGCACCTGACGGCCGTCCGGCGCAATCGCGACGTAGAGGAGATCGTAGCGGCCGTTCTCGCGTTCTTCCTTCGAGGGCCCCTCGCCCGGCTTTGGCGCGTTCGGACCGGTCTTCTCGGCATTGAGGGCCATCACGCGCTTGGCGTTGGCTTCGCCTTTCTCACCCGCACCAGTCAGCACCATCTCGTCGTAGATGAATTCCTCGCCGTAAGAAAAATCCATCAGCATGTTGGAACGATGAACGTTGCGCGTATTGATCAGCGCCATCATGAACGGCGCCGCCCAGGACTGCAGGTCTTCCTCGTAAGCCGGCCTGTTGCCTCGCGGTTGTTTGGGGCCGGCAAATCCGGGCGTCAGCGCAAAGGGATCGTTCAGGATGGCCACGAGGCTGAGATCCTTGGCGACTGCTTCGAAGGTTGCCTTGGCGCTTGCCGCGGTGCCGCCGGAGAGCGTACCGCTGAGGTAGCGCACACGGCCCTTGACGCGGGATGCCGGCGCGCCGAATGTGCGTCTGGCCTCCTCCTGCACGAAGAACGCGCCGAGCTCGAACGGCACCGAGTCGAAGCCGCAGGAAAACACGATGCGCGCACCGCTTGCCTTCGCAGCAGCCTCGTGCCTATCGATGATCTGCCGCATCCAGACCGGCTCGCCGCAGAGATCGAAATAATCGACACCCGCTTCCACGCATGCGGCGACGAGGTCGTTGCCATAGAGCTGATACGGGCCGACCGTGCTGATCACCGATTTGGCCTGCCCAACCATGGCTTGCAGCGACGCGATCTCACTTGAATCGGCAACGATCAGCGGCGTGTCCGCAGGCGCGCCAATGGCGTCGCGCACCGCAGCAAGCTTGTCCTTGCTGCGCCCGGCCATCGCCCATGTCAGGCTGTCGCCCTTGTAATGCTGAGCGAGATATTCGGCAACGAGCTGGCCGGTGAAGCCGGTTGCGCCATAGATAACGATGTCGAACTTCGACGACATAGGATGACTTTCCCTGAAACGAGCTATTGCCCCTTCTTGTCATTGCAAGCGAAGCGAAGCAATGCATTTCACCGCTTGTGGAGGCGTGGATTGCTTCGTCGCTATCGCTCCTCGCAATGACGGCAGGAGTTCCTACTTCTTCGCATACGACACGCCCATGCCGGCACGCACGTCGGCCTGGATGCCGTAGGGCGCAATCGGATAGCGCAGGCCGTTCTTGGCGAGCTGTTTCATGCCGGCGATCGCCTTGGCAAGATCGGCCGGCGGCAGCGCCATCAGCATCTCCTCATCAGGCACGCCGCCATAGCGCCGTTCGGCGAAACATGGGAGCGACAACGACGGCTCGCGCGTCTTCAACGCCCGCCCCCAGGAATCCGCGCAGGCGGTCTCGCCAACCACGCCCCATTCGAACTTCTTGTAGCCGGTATATTGCAGCCCATTGATCAGGATGATCATCTGCCCCGGCGTCGCATAGACGAGGCAGATGTCAGGCGGATTGAGGCGGCCGCTGGAGAGCGGGCTTGCCACGATGGCCTTGTACTGGCCATAGGGCACCACATCCAGCGCCTCCTGGCGCTTGCGCGCATCTTCCGCGGTGCCATGCCAGACCCCGACATAGGATTCTCCCGCAAGCCATTTCTCGTCCTGTGGCGCGAGCCCGATCACGGCGCGGCATTGCGCGCCGACGAGATCATCGGCAGTGACGCCAACAGTCCAGCCAAGCCGCGAGGCCATGCTCACGAT
The DNA here is from genome assembly GCF_004296405.1 of Bradyrhizobium sp. Leo170. Classification (GTDB taxonomy): domain Bacteria; phylum Pseudomonadota; class Alphaproteobacteria; order Rhizobiales; family Xanthobacteraceae; genus Bradyrhizobium. Next base: position 6,817 of record NZ_PSRR01000361.1, on the reverse strand, counting down.
CTGGTCGGTGGTGTGGATCGCGGTCGGGCGCCGGATCTTCGGGATCGCCATCATGTCCTCGACCCGCTCGAACAGCTTCAGGCCGATCACGGTCGTCTTCAGCCTGAGCAGGCTGTTGAGATCGGCCACCATCGTGGCCGGATCGAATTGTTCCGGCGGTGTCTGCTGTTGCATGGCGTAAGTTCCCGGGCTTGTTTTGCCCGATCTTAGCCCGATCGACAGCTGGTTGCGACCCGCATTCTAAGGCGTGGACTCATTGAGGCGCGGCCACCGCCGCATCGATGCGAGGTTGCGTGCGCGGCAGCGATGCGGGCGGACATCGCCGACTTGCACGACATCACGACGGCGGATAGACGAGTGATACGCCGTCCTCGCGCGCCGCGGCAGTCATCCTGGCAATTTCAGCGCGCGCCGGTCCCATCAAGTGGAAGACATCTCGTCCATGGTGGAGAAGGTAATCGGCGACGAACCGTCGATGGCAACGCCACCAGACGGCTTCCGAACACATGATCGCGCACCTCCGCCCTAAGCTCAATTGCTCCAGTTGCGATAACCCCCTGCGAAACTCGTCAGAGAGCGCGTAGTCCGCATAGTTGTGGAAGCTCTGGTTGATCCAGAAGGCATTTACTTCGGGTGGCACCGTTTTCGATTTTGCTCGTCGGCCGCCAAGTTCCTCGATCCAGATATAACCGATCTGCCAAGCCGAAAGCGCCTCAGGTAGCTCATCGATATTGAACTGGGGGTTGGTTCGTGACCGCGGGAAGCTCCGGATGTCCACGACCATCCCGATCGAACCGACTTTCAAGAGTTCGACGAATTCGGCGATGCTGTGCGTCGCGTGACCGACCGTGTAGATGGGATTGATTTCGACCGGCATCATGCAAATGGAGATCGGACGGCGTTGCTTCACACGATGAAGATAGACCGTTAGAATGCGTTTGGTAGTGGCCTGTACTGCTCGCCAGACAAGGAGGCTGCGGATGGCGGAACGATTCAAGGTCGGCGATCGAGTCCGGTGGAACTCGGAAGCTGGGCATGTCAGCGGCACGATCGTCCGGGTTCATCTCAAGGATTTCAACTACAAGGGCTATACGCATCACGCGAGCCCGGAGTCACCGCAGTACGAGATCAAGAGTAGCAAAACGGACCATGTTGCCGCTCATAAGGGGGAGGCACTTACCAAGCTGTCTGAGTAAGCGGCTGATCGAGCCGACTGTGTTATCCCGCATCCCTACCGGATATACGAGTATATGTCCTAGTTGGTTGACGGCCCCGGCAGCAACGCGTCGGTTCGGCCTGCGGCACGATAGGCGATCAGGCCCATCCACTCGCGCACCGCAAGATCGGTCCGCGACAATCCATCGAGTGCGGTGTTCGTGAACCAGAAGACGTCGTTGCCCGTCCCGACCCGCCAGTCGACAGGATAAGGCTCAACCGGAAATCCCACCTTCCGGAACAGCCCAACCGATCGCGGCATGTGAAATGCTGAAGTGACCAGTAGCCAGCGCTCGCCCGGTTTCGGCGCCACCAGCGCCTTGGAGAATTCGGCGTTCTCCCACGTGTTGCGCGATTGCCGTTCCATGGTCAGCCGCGATTTCGCGATGCCGAGGCCTTCGAATATCTCCGCCACGTAATCAGCTTCCTTGGCGTCATTGGAAATCAGGTTGGCGTTGCCGCCGGAAAATACGACACGGGCATTCGGATATTTTCGCGCGAGCGCGGCCGCGGCGATGATGCGATCGGCTGCGTTACGCACGATCGGCGTATTATGTGACGCCGAAACGTCGGAATCGACCGGGCCGCCAAGCACGATGATGCCATTGGGCGCGCCCTCTGCGGGATTCCACGGCGGAAAGCGCGCCTCGAGCGGATAGAGCAACAGGTTTCCAAGCGGCGAGAACCCCGCCACGACAAGCAGCACCATCACCGCGACCAAAAGCTTGCGGCCAAGCGCGGCAAACCGCGTCGCGAGCAGGATTGCCCCGAGCACGCCGATCCCAATCAGGAAATTGCCCGGCAGCAGCATGACGCCGAGCGTCTTCGACAGCACAAAAAACACCCGCGGTGGCCTCCGATCCGATCAACGGACAGCGCCATAGCACAAACGGACCGGCATTCCATCTCGCGTGGATACGCATGGTGCTGATCCGCTTCATGGCCGCGGCATCGGCCCATACGATAATTTCCGCCGGAATTGATCTGGCAACGATTGATCTGACTGCAAAAGCCCATTCTAAATGCGATGCGCGTCACACGTTACATGCTCGCCCGAGAAATCCCATGACACACCATCATCTCCCTGCGAGCCCCGAGACCTGCCACTGGGGCTTCTTCGAAGCAAAACTCAAGCCGGTGCTCGCGATCAAGAGCGGCGACGAGGTCACCATCGACACCGTCAGCGGCGGCCCCGACGTGGTGCCCGACCGGACCAAATTTCACATTCCGCCGGAGCTTGCGGACATCCATGCGAGGTCCGAGCGGATGCTGCCGGGTCACATCCTCACCGGCCCGATCGCGGTCGAGGGTGCCGAGCCCGGCGATGTGCTGGAGGTCGATATCCTCGATGTCAGCCTGCGGCAGGACTGGGGCTACAACCTGATCCGACCGCTCTCCGGCACCCTGCCCGATGATTTCCATGAACCACGCATCCTCAACATCCCGCTCGATCGTGAGCGCATGGTCGGCCGCCTGCCCTGGGGATTGGAGCTGCCGCTGAAACCGTTCTTCGGCGTGATGGGCGTGGCGCCGCCGCCGGCCTGGGGTCGCATCACCTCGCTGATCCCGCGCGCGATGGGCGGCAATCTCGACAACAAGGAGCTCGGGCCCGGCGCCAAGCTCTATTTGCCGGTGTTCGTAGCAGGCGCGCTGTTCTCCTGCGGCGACGGCCATGGCGTGCAGGGCGACGGCGAGGTCTGCGTCACCGCGATCGAGACCGCGCTGCAAGGCCGCTTCAAATTAACGCTGCGCAAGGACCTGCGGCTCACCTATCCCCGCGCCGAGACCGCCGATCACTACATGACGATGGCGATGGACCCGGACCTCGACCAATGCGTGGTGCGCGCGCTGCGTGACATGATCGCGCTGCTTGGGGAAAAGCGGAATCTGTCGCGCGAGGATGCGTACACGCTGTGCAGCCTCGCCGCCGATCTGCGGGTGACGCAGACCGTGAATGGCTCGAAAGGTATCCACTGCATGATCGCGAAGGCGATCGTGCACGGCTGACCTGCCGCCGTCATTCCGGGGCGCACGAAAATGCGAACCCGGAATCGCCAGCGTGCTCTGTTTCGTGACCGCCGGATTTCCAGGTTCGATGCTAGGCTTCGCCCGGGAATGACCGATTGCCGCACTTGTGCTTCGCAAGCTGCGCTCGATACAATCGACCCGATACAATCAAACAACGAAAACAAGAACGACAGGGAGACACATGCTGAAAGAGAGATTATCGCCGGCGGAAGAAGCCGCCCGCGAACAGGAAATGCGGCAGGAGCTTGCCGCCTGCCCGCGCATCCTCGATCTGATCGCCCGCGGTCCGCTCGGCAATCCCAATGCGGAAAGCGTCATCTATCTGCGCTCGCCGCTCGATCCCAATCCGGTCATCCTCTCGAACGAGCAGCTCATGGGCTCGGTCAAAGCAGCGGAAAACTTCTTCCGCCGCGAGGGCATCGGCAAGGAGGATGCGGTCGCGATCCTGCTGCCGAGCTGCCCGGCTGCGATTGCCGCGATCTGGGGTGCGGCCGCCTGCGGCATCGCCGAGCCGCTCAATCTCCTGTTCACGCGCGAAGCCATCATCGCCCAGCTCAATGCCATCAAGGCAAAACTGTTGCTGGCGCCGCCACCGGGCATGCCGGGCGGGCTTTACGAGAAGATCGAGGGCCTGCAGCGCGACGTGCCCTCACTGAAGCGCATCGTGATCGTGCCGCTCGACGGCACCATCTCGTTCGATGGTGAGGTGCTCAAGCCCGATCCGGCGTGGCGCGACGATTACGGCCAGTCGAAGGATTTCTCCGAAGCCGACCGCGTCGCCGTGATGCTGCCGACCGGCGGCACCACCGGCCATCCCAAGGTGGCGCGGCTCACCAACCGCGCGATGGTTGCCTCCACCGTCTCCTCGCGGATGGCACTGGACTTCCGAAAGAGTGAGCGCTGCACGATCACGCTGCCGCTGTTCCATGTCGGCGGCCTGTTCTGCACTGTCGCCAATTGCCTGTCGGCCGGCGCGACCATGTTCATCCCCGGCCCCGCCGGCGCGCGCGATCCGGCGCTGATCACGAATTTCTGGAAGATCGTTGAGAAGTACCACGTCAACATCAACGGTAACGTGCCGACCGCGCTCGGGGCCATCGCCGGCGTCCCGGTCGGCGACGCCGATATCTCGTCCTTGCGCGTAACCGCCACCGGCGCCTCGATCTGCCCGCTGGAGATCGAGCGCCGCTATCTTGCGACCTGGGGCGGTCCCTGCATTCAGCAGCTCTACGGCATGACCGAGCTTGCCGGCGCCATCACCCACGACGTCCACGGCATCAAGCCGCGGCCCGAAGCCGTCGGCACCCGTAATCCGCTGGTCGAGCTTGCGATCCTCGCGGGTGGCAAGCTGCACACCAGCCCGTGGCCTTCGCCGGTCGGCGAACTCTTGACCCGTGGGCCGCAGGTCTTCGCGGGCTATGTCGACAAGAAGCAGACCGAAGACGCTTTCCACGACGGCTGGCTGCGCACCGGCGACATCTGCCGGATCGACGCCGACGGGTTCGTCTACATCATGGGGCGCGCCAAGGACGTCATCATACGCGGCGGCCACAACATCGATCCGCGCTCGATCGAGGACGCGGCGCTGCAATTTCCTGGCGTCGCGCTCGCCGCGGCGGTCGGGCGCCCCGACGCTTACGCGGGCGAGGTGCCGATGCTGTTCGTGTCGACCCAGCCCGGCGTCCAGGTCGATCCGCAGGCGCTTGCCGCCTTCGTCCAGGAGAACATCCCCGAGCCGCCGGCGCGGCCCCGCGCGGTCTCGGTGATCCCGGAAATGCCGGTGACGCCGGTCGGCAAGATCTTCAAGCCAAAGCTGCGCGAGATTGCCGCCGGAGACGCCGCGCGCGAATTGCTTGCCGCGGAAGGCCTTGCCAAGGAGGTGAACGTCGAAGCGATCACCGATCCGTCGCGCGGGCTTTATCTGCGCGTCAACGCTACGCCCGACAAGGCGGAGGCGGCCGGCCGGCTGCTGCAGAAATTCCCGGTGAAGGTCGAGGTGTCTCGCACCTCATAATTTCGAGCGCAGCATCAGCCTGGCAACGAACATGACGCTGGTCTTTCCGACCAGCGCCGTCCCACTCACCTGCGCGGTGTCGGCGGAATAGAGGCCGGTGAAACCGCAGGTCACATCGCGCCCGCCGAACAGCGGCAATACGCCGACAGATCTGGTGTGTTCGCTGGTGGTCAGCTCGCCGCGCCATTTGCCGTGATCGGCGCTGTAGGAGCCTGAGTAGTAGAAATACGAATCTCCGCCCGCGATCCTGCCGTCGTGCAAGACGATGACACCGTTGGCGCGGCCCTGCCCGCCCTCGGTCATCTCGATCTGAATGGTGTAAAGCCCGTTCGTTACTGTCATCGCGCCCGAATTCCCCGACGCATCATCATCGGCCCGGGCGACAGGAAGCAATCCCATAAATCGAAGAATCCATGCGCGTTTCGCCGCGCCCTCGCCGCCCGCCCCTGGGCGGTGCACACGGGGTGCGCGCGTTATCCCCAGGGCTGTCAGAAATTTTCTCGTTACTTCCCAATCGGATAGCTCACGAAAAGCGAATCAATTTGACTCGCCGGTGTAAAACTAAATAGAGTCTGAATAGATACTTTTCTGTACAGGCGTAAAAGGCTAGCGTTTTGCCATGGCCACGGAGAAAGCCGAGACCGATCGCATTCCCGTCACTTTGGCGCTCTCGACCATCGCTTACATGGAGAAGCTGGTGAGACAGGGTACCCATGGCACCAGCGTCCCCGGCGTCGCCCGGACCTTGATCGAGGAAGGCATCCGCCTCGCCATCAAGGATGGGTTGTTGTCGATCCGCGACAACGGTAAGCCGTGAAGCGAGGCGTCAGACGGTCCGGCTAAAGGGTGGTCAAGCCAACCCGGAAACTTTCCGGCAACCTGGGACCATCGCCATGACCGCCATCCTATCGATCTGGACCCCCGAACGCGTCGAACAGTTGAAGCGCTGCTTCGATGCCGGACTGACCTGCCGCGAGATCGCCGTCGACATCGGCGTCAGCCGCAACGCCGTGATCGGCAAGCTCTCCCGCCTCAACCTGACACGGGAGCCGCGCGACGACGCCGAACGGCCGGCCCGGAAGGCCTCTCCCCGCGCGCCGCGCGCAAGGACCGTGCGGCATCAGATCCGGATGTTGCAGGCCGAGTATGGCGAGGCGGCACCGGAGGAGCCGATCGCGAACGGCCATTGCTGTTCGCTTCTCGAACTCGACGAGCAGCGCTGCCGCTGGCCGGTCGAGACGCCTGACGCCAACGATTTCCGCTTCTGCGGCAACCGGCCGGTCGACGGCCTGCCCTATTGCGCAGGCCACGCCCGGCTCGCCTATCAGCCCAGCTCGCGCCCGCGCGTGGCGCGCGGTTAGTAAAGCGTTTTCAAGCGAAGTGGAACCGGAGCTCTAGCCGAGCCGCCAACCGACGTCCGCCTTGATGCGCTCGAAGAATTCCGGCGTGTAGGCCTGTTCCGGGGTCTGGCGCACGCGCTCGTCGAGGACATGGGCGTCCTCGCCGACCAAGATGCGCCAGCGATCGGCCTTGACGCCGTCGAGGATGATCCTGGCCGCG
>NZ_PSRR01000360.1 GCF_004296405.1 Bradyrhizobium sp. Leo170 | reverse complement strand
AGCGCAGCGTGCCCACCATCCACGTTCCGCTCGTGATGGTGGGCACGCTGCGCTTTGCCCACCCTACAAAGCTTGGCTACTTCGCCAATTCCTTCGATCGCTTTGTCGCGGCTGCAATCGCGCGGATCATCAGTGGGCGCAGCCCGTCGGTCGCCATCAGCACGTCCAGCGCAGCGGCGGTGGTGCCGCCGGGCGAGGTGACGTTCTGACGCAGGGTCGCCGCCGGCAAGTCCGAGCGGTGCAGCAATTCGCCGGAGCCCGAGACGGTCGCGCGCGCCAGCTTGGTGGCGAGGTCTTCCGGCAATCCGGCCTCGACACCGGCGCGCGCGAGCTCTTCGGCGAGCAGGAACACATAGGCCGGACCGGAGCCGGAGACCGCGGTCACGGCGTCCATCAGGCCCTCGTCGTCGACCCATTCCACCGTGCCGGTTGCGCGCAGCAGCGCATCCGCAGTCGCACGCTGCGCGGCGCTGACATTGTTAGCGGCGACCGCGACCGTGATGCCGCGGCCGATCGAGGCCGGCGTGTTCGGCATCGCGCGCACCACCGCGCCGCCGCAGACTTCCTCGAGCGAGGCGATGGTGGTTCCGGCCATGATCGAGACGACAAGCGTCGATGGCGCGACCAGCGACTTGAGCGCGGCGCCGGCATCCCGGAACGATTGCGGCTTGACCGCGACCACCAGCGCGTCGACGTGGCCTGCGTCTTTGGGATTGAGACGGACGCCCTTGGTGGCCAGCGCACCGATCTCGGCCGAAGGCTGCGGGTCGATCACGGCGACGCGCGAGGCATCGAGGCCTCCGGCGAGCCAGCCGGTCAGCATCGCCCCACCCATCTTGCCCGCGCCGGCAAGCGCGACGGTGCCGGTGATATTTTGCAAGGTGTTGTTGCTCAAGGGCGCCACCACTGTCGTCCCGGCGCAGGCCGGGACCCATAACCACAGGCGGTTTTAGTAAGGTGCAGGACGCGCGACAAGCGCTTTAGCTCAAACGGCGAGATCACGCGGTATGGGTCCCGGCTCAAGGCCGGGACGACGGCAACTCCGCGGATGCGGCGTGTTCCTTAAGCCTCGCCCTCGGTGTCGAACATCGCGGCGCTCATCGCCTCCTGTGCGGTCTTGCCGGCCCACACCACGAACTGAAACGCCGGGTAGTAGCGCTCGCAGGCATGGATGGCGCCGACCAGCATGCTCTCGCATTGCGCGGTCGATGCGTTCAACCCGCCGGGCAGCACCAGCGCCTGGCGATGCATGATCATGCCGGTGTGGGTCCAGAGATCGAAATGGCCGATCCACAATTGCTCGTTGATGGCGGCGATCAGCCGCTGCGCTTCGGGACGGCGCGCCGGTGGAATCTTCATGTCGAAGGCGCACGCCAGATGCAGCGCCTCGATCTCGCTCATCCAGGTGAAGGAGAGCTGATAGTCGGTCCAGTCGCCTTTGGAGACGATCGTGACCTCGTCGCCAGCGCGCTCGAACGCCCAGTTGTTATCGGCCGCAATGTCTTCGACCACCGCAAGTGGATGGTTCTCGGAATCGATTATGCCTTCGAGGAGGGACATGCCGTCTCGACCCTTGTTCTTCTGACTTTCTTGGTACGCATCCGGAAGGCCGGCCTGCACCAGATAACGCATGGTTGCCGACTGCAGGCCCCCGTGGCCTTCCCGATCGCTCCGAGGCTTGCCAGGATGAAGTGATGTGATTTGCGGAATCCGCGCAACCGGGCCCCGAGTCCGTCCACAGCCAAAGGCGTGCTCGTCCACAGCTCATCGCCGCCACAATTATTAACGCGAGAACAAATCGGAATCGGATTTGCGCGATCGTCGCAATCGTTAACGCGCTCCGCGCGTTTCGGCCCGGGCGAGGGCACCTGAGAGTCGCCAAGCGGTCGTCAAGGCTCGCGCCGGGCACATGGGGAACATGCCGATTCGCCATGCCAAGGCGCTTGCCGCGTCCGTGGGTTTGGCAATAGCTTTGGGGCAGGTCGTCCATTCCGGGCGGCCGATGTTCTCAGGGCGGGGTGAAAGTCCCCACCGGCGGTAAGGGCCTGATGGCCCAAGCCCGCGAGCGCCTTTCTCCTCCCAGGAGGAAGGGTCAGCAGATTCGGTGCAATTCCGAAGCCGACGGTCAAAGTCCGGATGAAAGAGAACGGTTGCGGCAGCCTCGCCATCGCGCGTGGCTACAGTCGTTTTCCGTATGCCCTGATTCTGGTCCTGAAAGAGGAAAGCCATGAATCAGATGTTGCAAGACGCCGAAGTCCAAACTCCCGAAGCCGAGGAAGTCCAGTCGCCCGCGGGTGCCGCGCTGGCGACATCAGAGCCGCCGCCGGCGCCCACGCATCCGCGTTTCGCCAAGCCGCAGCGGGTTGCATTCGTGCAATCGTCCTGGCACCGCGACGTGGTGGAGGAATGCCGCATCGCCTTCCTCGCCGAGATGGAGGCGCGCCATGTCACCAATATCGACGTGTTCGAGGTGCCGGGCTCGTTCGAGATTCCATTGCACACGCAGATCCTCGCCAAGACGCGCCGCTACACGGCGATCGTCGCCGCGGGCCTCGTCGTCGATGGCGGCATCTACCGCCACGAATTCGTCGCCGACACCGTGATCAAGGCGCTGATGGACGTGCAGTTGCGCACGGAGGTGCCGGTGTTCTCGGCCGTGCTGACGCCGCAACAGTTCCACGAGACCGAGGTGCATTACGATTTCTTCCGCAAGCATTTCGCCATCAAGGGCGTCGAGGTCGCGGAAGCCTGCGCCAACACCCTGCACAGCCTGGAGCGCCTGCGCGGCCAGGTCGCCGCGGGGATCGTGGGGTAACGACCCGCCGTCATTCCGGGATGCGTGCGAAGCACGCAGGCCCGGAATCCATTGGGCCGCGTCTTCTGTGGTCAGATGGATTCCGGGCTCGCGCTGACGCGCGCCCCGGAATGACGAGGCTTGGGGATGTCTAGTCGAACAGGCTCGACACCGACTCTTCCGCGGCGGTGCGGGCGATCGCCTCGGAGATCAGGCCGGCGATCGAGAGGGTGCGGATGTTGGCGGAATTCCTCACCGCCTCGGTCGGCAGGATCGAGTCGGTGATAACGAGCTCTTTCAGCTTGGACGAGGCGATGCGGGCCGCGGCGCCGCCGGACAAGACGCCATGGGTGATATAGGCGAACACTTCCTTGGCGCCGTTGGCGATCAGGGCGTCGGCCGCATTCACCAGCGTGCCGCCGGAATCCACGATGTCGTCGACGAGGATGCAGGTGTAGCCGGCGACATCGCCGATCACGTTCATCACTTCGGACTCGCCCGGCCGCTCACGGCGCTTGTCGATGATGGCGAGCGGCGTGTTGATGCGCTTGGCGAGGCCGCGCGCGCGGACCACGCCGCCGACGTCGGGCGACACCACCATCACATTGCTCAGCGCGAAGCGCTCGCGGATATCGCGCACCATCACCGGCGAAGCGTAGAGATTGTCGGTCGGGATGTCGAAGAAGCCCTGGATCTGGCCGGCATGCAGGTCGAGCGTCATCACCCGGTCGGCGCCGGCATGGGTGATCAGGTTGGCGACCAGTTTCGCCGAGATCGGGGTACGCGAGCCTGACTTACGATCCTGCCGCGCATAGCCGAAATAGGGCACGACCGCCGTGATGCGGCGGGCGGAAGCCCGGCGCAGCGCGTCGGTGATGATCAGGAGTTCCATCAGGTGGTCGTTGGCCGGGAACGAGGTCGACTGCAGGATGAAGACATCGGAGCCGCGGACGTTTTCCTGGATCTCGACGAAGATCTCCATATCGGCGAAGCGCCGGACCACCGCCTTGGTCAGGGACATCCCGAGCCCGTCGGCGATCTCTTGTGCCAGCACGGGATTGGAATTGCCAGCTACCAGCTTGATCGCGCCGTTCTTGGCCGACATGGACGCTTCTCCCCGAGGTTTGCTCGATACCATGTCCAACATCTCAAGTACCTACAGAACCGGCGGGTTTCGATGCGCGACGAGATATCAGGCGAGGGGGGCAGCGGCAACCCGTCACACCCGTTATCCCGGCCAAAAAATGACAGCTTTTTGACTATCCCGAACGTTTAGTTAGCGCTGTAGCCGAGCGCCACGACCCCGGATTCTTCCGGTGCGGGCGCGCTCGCGACCGCGGGTCCCTGCCGGCTGGGCGTGGAGGCCGGCGCAGGCGCATCGGTCGGGCCGCCATTGATCATGGTGCTGAGGCCGCTCAAGCCGGCTTGTGCGATCTTGCGCAGGACCAGGTCGTCGGCGGCAGCCCAGGCGTCACGGCCGGACTTGCCGGCCGGTTCTTCGCCGGAGAGTCGCAGGGCGCGCTGCTGGTTGGCATCATAGACGTCCCAGACCCAGGCGATGACGGTCTTGCCGCGCACGACTTGCGCCGAGAGATAGCCGCGCACGCGGTAGGCGGCCGCGCCTTCGCGCGAGACGATCGCGAGGTCGCGGAGTTTGGATTCGCTGTCCAGCACACCCACCATGCGGTCGAACACCTGCGGCGGCGGGCCGTCGATCGATTCGAACGCGATTGTCGATCCATTGCCGCCGCTCCCCGCCATCGCATAGGCATTGCTCGCCGCGCCGCCATTGGCGCAGCCGCCGAGCGCGCAAGCCGCAATCAGCAACGTTGCGGCCAACGCGGCGCGCGCAATTCGGGAAAGGGTGACGATGGTGTCGCTCATCATCACCCCGATATCGTTAAAATACGTTAAGGTCTAGGGCGGCGAGGCCCCGGCGCCGGTTCGATAGATTCCAGGCGCTGATCGAAATTTTCTTTGAAGTTTAAGTACTTCCGCCGGAAGCGGTTATTTTTCCAGGGCGATGGCGTGAACGTGGCGGCCATAATCGCCCTCTTTCCGATGCACCGAGCGGCGGTAGCTATAGAAGCGTTCGTCGGAATAGGTGTCGATACCGATGTCGTCGATCATCAGGATACCGGCATTCTCCAGCCGCATCCGGATGTAACCGCCGAGGTCGAACATCGCGTGTCCTTCGCGTTCGCCGGGCAGGAAGAAGAGGGCGTTGTCCGCGTCAGCCTCCAGAAATCGCGCGACGAATTCGGGCCCCACTTCATAGGAGTGTTGGCGGATCAAAGGCCCGATCGCGGCGACGATGCCGCTGCGGTCGGCGCCGAGCCTTTCCATCGCCTCGACGGTCGATTCCAGCACGCCAGTCAGCGCGCCCTTCCAGCCGGCATGCGCCGCGCCGATCACGCGCGCATTGGGATCGACGAACAGGATCGGCCCGCAATCGGCTGCGGTAACGCCGATCGCAAGGTTCTCGGTGCGGGTGACGATGGCGTCGGCTTTCGGCCGCGCATCGCTCGCCCACGGCGTGGTGGCGACCACGACATCGGGGGAATGCACCTGATAGAGCGTCAGCAGGCGGTCGGGTCCGACCCCCAAGCGCTCCGCCATGCGCCGGCGGTTTTCCGCGACATTATCGGCAGCGTCATTGGAGCCGATGCCGCCATTGAGGCCGGCGTAAATGCCCTCGGATACGCCGCCTTCGCGCGAGAAAAAGGCATGGCGGAGGCCGGGAATGGCTGAGAGCAGCGGGGAGGCCAGGGTCATGAACGTTCCGCGTCGTTTGGATGATCGCTCAGGCCCGCGATCGAGGTGAGCTCCGGGTGGGAGATCGCCATTGCCTTGAACATCGAGCCCATGCCGCCGCGGCCGCTGTCGGTCAATCGTTTCAGTGCGCCGGCGATCTCGTCCGCGATTTCGGGCGTGGCCTTCGCCATCAATCCCGCGGCCCGCGCCTCGATGCCGAGCCGCTTTAGGAATTCACCCTGCGTCACCGGGCCGTGGACGCGTGCGCCGACGTCTTCGGCGGCGCGTGCCAGCGCCTGGAAATCCACATGGGCGGTGACATCGGCCTGGCCTGGGTCCTTCAGCGGATCGGAGAAGCTGTGGCGGGCGATGGCCTGGAAGGTATCGCCGGCGTCGCTGCGCATGTGGCCATAGTCGATGATCAGCGCCGCGCCGTCCTGGTCGCGCACGCGGCGGGCGAGCTTCATGATCTCGGTGTCGGGCCGCCATTCGAACACCGCACCTAAAGGAGCCGCGCGCACCAGCGGCGGCAGCAGCACGTCGAAGCGCGGCATCGGCTCGGGCGCGGTGCCGAAGGCGAGCTTGCCATTGCTGTCGAGCTGGATCACGCGCTCGTGCCAGCCGATCTCGCGCCTCACCACCTGGTGGATCGGCAGTACGTCGAAATATTCGTTGGCGAGGATCACCGCCGGGCCCTCGGGCACGTCGTCGATGCTCTCGTGCCAGGTGATGTCGCGGACATTGCCCAAGGTTGCGCGCTGCTTCTCGCGCAGCACCGGATTGATCTCGACCAGATGGACGCTGAGCGACTGATAGAGCGGCGGCAGCACCCGCAGCGCCCGCAGCGCGTCCGCCATCATGGTGCCGCGGCCGGGGCCAATCTCGACCAGCCGCAGCAATTCCGGCGAACCGATCGCGCGCCAGATCGACGCCGACCACAGGCCCAGCAGCTCGCCAAACATCTGGCTGACCTCGGGCGCGGTGGTGAAATCGCCCTCGCGGCCCAGCGGGTCGCGCGACACGTAATAGCCGTGCTCCGGATGCATCAGGCACAATTCCATGTAGCGCCAGACCGGCATCGGGCCGGATGATTTGATCAGCTTCCTGATCTCGGACAGCAGCGGCGAAACTTCGGTCACATCCAGCCTTAAATCGAACTCGGTAGCGGCTGTGGCGCCCTGCGGCGCCAAGCCATCACAACCATGATAATGCCGACAATGACCATCGGCACCGACAACAGCATTCCCATGGTTAACCCGCCCCACAGGAAGCCGAGCTGCGGATCGGGCTCGCGGAAGTGTTCGCCGATGATGCGGGCGATGCCGTAGATCAAGATGAAGCTGCCGAGCACGAGGCCGGGCCGCTTCAAGGCGCCCATCCGGATCATCACCGCCAGGATCGTGAACAGGAGGATGCCCTCGAGCCCGGCTTCATAGAGCTGGCTCGGATGCCGGGGCACCGGGCCCCCAGTGGGAAACACCATCGCCCAGGGCAGGCTCGGATCGGCGGGCCGGCCCCACAATTCGCTGTTGATGAAATTGGCGAGCCGGCCGAGGAACAAACCGATTGGCGCGACCGCAGTGGTCATGTCGCCGAGCGACAGGATCGGGACGCTGTTCCGGCGCGCAAACCACATCACTGCGACGACGCAGCCGAGGAAGCCGCCATGGAACGACATGCCGCCCTTCCAGAGTTCGAAGATCTCGGCGGGGTGCTGAATGAAGAACGGCAGGTTGTAGAACAGCACGTAGCCGGTGCGGCCGCCGACGATGATGCCGAGCGTGACCCAGAGGATGAAGTCGTCCATCTGGGTGAGCGTGATCGGCGCGGGGCCGCCCCACAATTTCTCGTTCTTGATCATCTGCCGCGCGTAGATCCAGCCGATCACGATGCCGCAGATGTAAGCGAGCGCGTACCAGCGGATCGCGATCGGTCCGATCGAGATGGCGATCGGGTCGAACACGGGGAAATCGATCAAGAGGAAGGGCATCGCGCCTCAGGCTATGCAGACAGATTGCGGCGATAGAGCGCCAGCAGGCGCTCCCAGTGCCGCTCGGCGGCGTCGCGGTGATAGACCGGGCGCTTCGGGAAGGCAAAACCGTGATGGGTGGCGGGATAGATCTCGACCTCGTTGCTCGATCCCTTCATGCCGGCCTGCACTTTTTCGATGGTCTCCATCGGCGCGTAGATGTCGGTCTCGGCGCAGGCGAAATAGAGCTCGGCCTTGGTCTTCTCGGCCGCCAGATGCGGACTGTCGGGCTGATCGGTCGCCAGATGCGTGCCGTAGACCGAGGCGGCGGCTTTCACGCGATCGGGGAAATGCGTCGCCGCGTTGATCGCATAGCGCCCGCTCATGCAATAGCCGACGGTGCCGACGATGCGCGTATTCGCGGCGGCCTCGCCCTCTGCATAGGCGAGCAGGGCCTTGGTGTCTTCCATCACCACGGGAATGTTGATCGACTGCATCAATTCGAACATGCGCTTGCGTTCGGGCGATTCCGGGTCGGGATTGATCGGCCCGAGCTCCATGACGCCGGCGCGGTAATAGAGGTTCGGCAGCATCACATAGTAGCCGGACGTACCGAGCCGGCGCGCCATGTCGCGCAGCTCTTCGCGGATCGCCGGCGCATCCATGTAGAAGATGATCACCGGAAACGGGCCGCCGCGCTCGGGATGGGTGATGAAAGTGGTGATCTTGCCGTCTTTGGTCGGAATATCGATCTGCTGGTCGATCATGGGCGTTTCTCGGTTAGCGATTCTCTATTCCTAAGCGTTGAGTACGATTGCAAGGAAACCGGAGCATGACAAGGCAAGCGGCATCATGGGTCATTTGCGGCCTTGAACCACGCGCCTTTGATTGCCATTGTCTTGATCGCCTTAGGGAGTGCGGAGAGCCAGATGACCCAGACCACGAACCGGTTTTTTGACGAGATCGGCCGCCTCATGAACGATGCCGCCGGCGCCGCCCAGGGCGTCAAGCGCGAAGTCGACTCGGTCATGCGCAACCAGGCCGAACGCGTCCTGCGCGACCTCGATGTCGTCCGGCGCGAGGAGTTCGAGGCGGTGAAGGACATGGCCCGCCTGGCGCGCGAGGAGAACGAGGCGCTGAAGGCGCGGATCGCAGCGCTGGAGGCCAAGCTCGGAGGGACCTGATCTCACGTAGCCCGGGTGGAGCGCAGCGCAACCCGGGACCGTTGTCCCCGCGGTGAGTTTTC
>NZ_PSRR01000359.1 GCF_004296405.1 Bradyrhizobium sp. Leo170 | reverse complement strand
GCCTGCTCGCCGTCGAGCACGCCGCCCTTGGCCGGCCCCTTGCGTCCCTCGGCGATCGCCATGATCACCCCGTGCAGGGTATGCATGTCCTGCTTGGTCGGCTCCATCCGGGTAAAGATGTTGCGCAGGTTGACCAGCATGGTGTCGCGCTTCTCGCGCGGCCGCAGGAACTCGACCTTGTCGAGTTCGGCGACCAGATTGTCGAAGAAGGCCTGAACCTGATGCTGCGAGGCGCGCTCGGATCGCTCTGGCATTACGAACGGCAGCCCGCCCGATGTCGCGAGCTTGAACCACTCATAGCCCATCAGGAGCACCGCCTGGGCCAGGTTCAGCGAGGCAAAGCCCGGATTGACCGGGAAGGTGACGATGCGGTTGGCGAGCGCCACCTCCTCATTGGTCAGGCCGGCTCGCTCGCGGCCGAACAGGATGCCGGCCCCGCCACCATCGGCCACATGCGTCACGATCTCGCGCGCGGCCGCCTCCGGCCCGACCACCGGCTTGGCCTGGTCATGCGCACGCGCGGTGGTGGCATAGAGCAGGTCGAGATCGGCGACCGCCTGGTCCACGGTGTCGAACAACTCGACCCCATCGAGGATATGGTCCGCGCCCGCGGCGGCGCGCTGCGCGGCGATGTTCGGCCAGCCGTCGCGGGGATTGACCAGCCGGAGCCGCGACAGCGCAAAATTGCCCATCGCGCGCGCAGCCATCCCGATATTCTCGCCAAGCTGCGGTTCGACCAGGATCACCACGGGACCCCTGAGGTCGTGGCCGGTCTTGGTCTTGTCGGTGCCGGACATCCTAGAACTTCGCTTCCTGATTCAATCTCTGAACAATCTGATTCAGGTCCTGAAGGAGTTGAATCAGAGTGCCAAGTTTCCCGCTCCCCCCGGGATTGCCCCGCGGGCGCAAATTTCTCAAGCGGAATAATGGCTTTACGGCTGTTCTTGGATCTTCATCCGAAACCTGAGATGCGAAGCGTCGCAACCCCACTTCCACTCTTCCGCTGCCGCCTGAAGCATGAGACATAGCGGCGGCATTCTCGGCTAAAAGATGAGCCGAAACTGCATAACCCCTTGGCTTCCGCCGGCGCTTTCCCGGTGCTATAGCCCCGAGGATAATCCGCTAGTCGCGCCCGAAAGCGCGCTGTTCCCCCAAGAGGCCCTATTCCCATGGCAAAAATCAAGGTGACCAACCCCGTCGTCGAACTCGATGGCGACGAGATGACCCGGATCATCTGGCAGTACATCAAGGACAAGCTGATCCACCCGTTCCTTGACATCAACCTGATGTATTTCGACCTGGGGATGGAGTACCGCGACAAGACCAACGACAAGGTCACGATCGATGCGGCGGAAGCGATCAAGAAGGTCGGCGTCGGCGTCAAATGCGCCACCATCACCCCGGACGAAGCCCGCGTGAAGGAATTCGGCCTCAAGGAGATGTGGAAGTCGCCGAACGGCACCATCCGCAACATCCTGGGCGGCGTGATCTTCCGCGAGCCGATCATCTGCAAGAACGTGCCGCGGCTGGTTCCCGGCTGGACCAAGCCGATCATCATCGGCCGCCACGCCTATGGCGACCAGTACCGCGCCACCGACATCAAGTTCCCGGGCAAGGGCACGCTGTCGATGAAGTTCGTCGGCGAGGACGGCACCGTGATCGAGAGGGAAGTCTTCAAGACGCCCGGCGCCGGCGTTGCGATGCAGATGTACAATCTCGACGACTCCATCATCGACTTCGCCCGTGCGTCCTTCAACTACGGCCTGATGCGGAACTATCCGGTCTACCTCTCGACCAAGAACACCATCCTCAAGGTCTATGACGGCCGCTTCAAGGACATCTTCCAGGATGTCTTCGACCGCGAATTCAAGAAGGAGTTCGACGCGAAGGGACTGACCTACGAGCACCGCCTGATCGACGACATGGTGGCCTCGGCCCTGAAATGGTCCGGCGGCTATGTCTGGGCCTGCAAGAACTATGACGGCGACGTGCAGTCCGACACCGTGGCGCAGGGCTATGGCTCGCTCGGCCTGATGACCTCGGTGCTGCTCACACCCGACGGTAAGACTGTGGAAGCCGAAGCTGCCCACGGCACGGTGACCCGGCACTACCGCGAGCACCAGAAGGGCAAGGAGACCTCGACCAACTCGATCGCCTCGATCTTCGCCTGGACGCGCGGCCTCGCCCACCGCGCCAAGCTCGACAACAACCCCGAGCTCGCGAAGTTCGCCGACACCTTGGAGAAGGTCTGCGTCCAGACCGTCGAGGACGGCTACATGACCAAGGACCTCGCGCTCCTGGTCGGCGCCGACCAGCGCTGGCTGTCGACCACCGGCTTCCTCGACAAGGTCGCCGAGAACCTCACCAAGGCGACGGCGGCCTAAAGGCCGCCTTCCCGGGCTTCGCTCTTTCCCCGGGGGAATACGTATGGAGGCTAAGCCATGCCGCTCCCCGGGAAAGCCGCACTCGCATTGCTGGTGCTGTCGGGCACGCTGGTAAGCGTGCACGCGGAAACAACCCTCCCCGAGGCCATCGCCGCCCCGGGAGAGGCGGTCGTGCTCAGCGTCCACGCCGAAGGCGCGCAGGTCTACGAGTGCAAGGCTGGCCTCGAAGGCAAGCTGGCCTGGGCCTTTCGCGAGCCGATCGCAACGCTGATGGCCGACGGCAAGACCGTCGGCCGCCACTATGCCGGACCGAACTGGGAGCATGTCGACGGCAGCGTCGTGCTCGGCCGGACTTCCGGCAATGCGCCCGGCGCGACGCCGAACGACATTCCCTGGCTCAAGCTCGAGGTGATTTCGCGGCGCGGCAGCGGCACGCTGTCCGGCGTCACCACGGTGCAGCGGATCAACACCGCGGGTGGTACGCTCGAAGGCCCCTGCGACAAGGCCGGCGCGACCCACAGCGCGCCGTACTCGGCGGACTACGTGTTTCTTCGTAAAGGCTGAGCAGTTCGTCGCACCAAGGCCGGTGCCGTAGGATGGGTAGAGCGCAGCGAAACCCATCAGCTTCGGAGCAAGCCGCGCGATGATGGGTTTCGCTGCGCTCTACCCATCCTACGATTCCGTCGAACCTCGCATCGATGTCGTCCCTGCGAAAGCAGCGACAAGCGCGTGTTGTGGCGCGAGCAAGCGGTGGCGGCGGAGCAACCAACAACGCCCTGTGGTTATGGGTCCCGGGTCAATCCCGGGACGACGTGGGAGAGTGCTGATTCAAAATGTCAAACAGCGGAGAGGATGTGAGTCCGCATTCTCGCAGCATACAATGCCCGAGGTTTGCGTGCCCTTCCACCCTCTCATCATCGCGGCCAAGCATCGAAATCGTCGTTGCGACCGACGCGAAGCAGGCCGTAGCGAACAAGCCTGTTTGGGGGACTCACGCCATCAGCGATCCCAGAAAACGGATCGCCGGGATGCTCGGCAGGAACGCATAGGCGCCGCCGCGAGTCCGGACGAACCGCGGCAACGCCCGCAGCCGGATCGTCGTGCCGGATTTAAGCGGCAAGTCGAACCAGCTGGTGCCAGGATCGTTCGCGCCTGTGATCGGATCGTTGGAGCCGGTGATGCGCGGATCCTGCAGGCCAAGATTCAGCCAATCACAGGACATGGCCTCGAACTGTGCGCCGAGACTCGCCCCAATGAAGTTGCCGAGCAGGCCCCGTTCCGGTTCGGGTTTGCTCGGATCACGAGGCTTCGCCGGATCATAGAGTGGTCCATAGGGCATCCCGCGCCGAACAAGACGCCGACTGTTGTTCGCCACCCGTTGCACGATCTGGCCGCCGCGTGGGTTGCACCGCCGGATATGCGCCCCAAAGGGGCAGCGGGAGTCGCCAACGTAGTCAAAATTCGCCTGATCCACTTTGGGATCAGGCGCATCCGGGGACAGGGCCATCGGCGTGCCATCGCGCCACCGGCCGCACAGGTGGGCGGCGACGACCTCGCGCAAGGCCGCGTGGCGTGACAAGCCTTCGATTGACAAGGCTTGGCCGATTTTCGCTTCAGCACCGGGTGGCAGCAACTCGTCGATTTGCGGGCGTGTGAGCAAATCCGACGCGGCTCGGTCGAGATACTCCTCAAAGCCAACCACATCCTGTTCCAGCACGCGAAAGGCATTAAAGGTGCCGTTGTGTCCCAATGCTTCGGGTTGAGGCACCCGCCACGTCAAACCTTCGAAGTTGGTCGGATGTCCCAGCAACACGGTGCCGAGCGGCGCCTTGGGTTGTCCGTCTTCATAGCGTTGTCCGTCGTGAACCTCCGCGAATCTCGGTTGCATAATGTTGTCGCGATACCCGAAGTGAACGACGTCGTTGGGGAAGGCGCAGCCCTCAAGTGCACCGAGCAGCCCGAAGGCCTTTCCATCGGTGAGGGCGTGCTGCTGGACTTCGTCGAGCTGCGCGACCTCGTCGGCGTAGATCGTGGCGATGAGATGGACCCGCTTGGGAGCATCGAAGGGAGCAGGCCAGGTTTCCGGCGCGTTCGGCCCGACATCGCCAAGCTTCAAGGCGCGGGCGTTCATGCCTTCGATGAATTCGTTCGGGAACATTTCAAGTGAAGAATTCGGCACGCCGAGGGCGCGCAGTCCCTCGTAGGTCAAGCCAATGTTGAAACAGGTCTCCGGCTTGGTTCTTCCCCAATTCCCGATCGTGATCTGCGGAACATCGTCGCCGCGCCCGGATGTCGAGGCGGCGAGCCAGTGCCGGGCCGCGATGCGATCGGCGACTTCAAGAATCAGGTACCGCACGCGAGGCTTGCGATAGCCACGCAAGATATTGCCCTGTACATCAGCGGCGTCGAATACTGCGCTCACCAGCCTATCCCCAGTTGGTTGCGGACCTGAGCCGCAGAAAATCCGGGATAAGCCCGGTAGCCGCTGCCGAGCGAAACGTTCGCGTTGGCGCGGAGCTGGAGGACCACTTTGCGCGGAAGCAGGCGGAGATCGTCATTGCCGGATGCGGCCTTGTCGCCGTTCAAAGCTTCCTGGTCTCTCAGAAGATCGGTGGCCGTGTCCGGCACCTGGTACAGGTCGCGCTCGTGCACCCATTGGATGAACGCCTCGACATTATGCTCGCAGGGAATCACGGCCTCCCCTCCTTCGACAAGTTCGACCACGGCATTGAACACGCTGCCGATCGTAGCGATGAAGTCACGAATGTAATTGGTGAAGTCTCCGTCGTAGACGGAGAACATGCAAATATTGTCGCCGACGATGACGAAGCGCGCAAAGTGCACCGTGCCGACATTGTCCAATCCGGCATATATCGCATCCTTGTTTTGGGCGATCGCCAGCGCCGCCTTCGCCCGACCGACCGGCGACTTCTCCTTGAGCGGCATGATCAGGTTCATCATGCACTGGAGATTGTCGCCGGGCTGAATTGATGGGTGGGGACCACCGGGCAGCGGCCTCACCGGCGTGCGCCACGACCAGTAAGGCACCAGAACCCACGACGCCAAACGCTGAAATACGCGCGTCTCGGGCAACCCGTTCACAAACCGATCGAACCATCCTTCCTCACCTGACATCAGCTTAGCTCCACCTGAAGGGGCACCCGTCGCGCATTTCGCGCGAGACTTCATAAGCGCACCGGCGGGCGTGGAGGATCGGATCCCCGGAGGGCTCGATGCCACGTACGAGACGCCAGGGATTAAAACTGATGCGTTCGCCATCCGCGACCTGATCCTTGGCGAGATTGGTGAGCGTAAGGGTGCCCATGACGACCCGGACTCGCCTGGCCGGCCAAGGCTTTGTGGGATCGTCGAGTGCGTCGCCCGCTTCGCCGATTGTCATCATCAGCATGAACCGGGCCGGCCACCGCCGCAGGCGCTCTTCAAGTTCATGGCGCAGATATTTATCGACCGGCGTGGCAGCGGGATCGGTCGTACGAACGCCTGCAACCGGCTGCCAGGAAAAGCGAACGGGACGACGTACTCCATGGGGATCTTCCACCATGAAGGTGTGGATGGCGTGATAGGTCGCGCGGGCATAGCTCACCGGGGCGCCGATCACCCCGGCTTCGAACACTGCCAACTGGGCGAACCGGCGCCGATTGGCGTAATTGAGTATTCCCGCACCGTCACTCGTCGTTTGCTTCGGGTACGGGTCGCGAGCAGGCTCCTTGAGCTGCAGCATGTCGAGAATCTTCCGCCACGGGGATTCTCTTTGAACCGGCTGCTGCCGCGCGACCTTGGTGAACTCGAAAAAGTCCTCAACATTGCGGGCGAAAAATTCGGCGAGCGTCGTAGCGATCAGGTCGGCTGCCGCCCCGTCCTGCAGGTGGAAACGTGTCGCCATTCCCCGAACATCGGACCATCCATCATGCTGCTTCGGCCCCCCTTGTCCGTTGGAGAACCTCACCGACACGCGAATGCGCTGTCCCTTGAAGTGCTCTGCGATGCAATAGTTGCGCGCCACGTCCGAAGCCATGAAATAGCCGTCTGCGCCCACGCCGATCGTGTGCACCGGCCTTTGCCCGGGGGCAGGCTCCGGCAAATTGGCAATGATGGCGTCGACGAGCCGCCTTGCTACCGATGAATCGCCCATGCCCCCTCCATTGCGAACGGACCGGCATCCCAGGTGCCGTTGGCGCTTGACGCGTTAGCGATGTCGATCGAATTCAGCCTGCGCCCACCGCCAAACCTTACATTTGATCGCAAGTCGGACATGTGACGTAGTTCACAAATTAGCCGAACGAAGCGCCAAGCAATTCGGATCTGACAGCAGTGATCGACGTGCTCCAGACGGTGCTCGCGCACCGATAAAACGATCGGCCGAGTGCATGTCCTTGCGGTGCAACAGTCCGGATTTGGACCCAAAGCCGACCATCGAAAAACGCGAGCCTCGCGTGGGTTGCTGAAGGGAATTCTGCTCGATTAGCCTGATGGCCCTCTCAACAGCGGGTGGCTCTTACGGACGCAGGGACCGAATGCCCACGATTTGCGCTGATATTCGCAAACCACTGCCGTCTTGAAGGCATTGAGAAGCTCTACTCCAAGCTGCTCATTTGTGCTATCTTTCGGTTGCAGCGTCGCATTGTCCTGAGCTTGGGCGCAAAAATCCACTGCCGATGCAAAGGAAGCGCTGGCCGGCAAGCCCGAACTCACAAATGAAGAACGCCGAGGCGCCGGCTGGATCTACAACATCAAGCTCGCCGAGCCTTCCGAACTCGACACGCTTTTGGATCGGGAAGCTTATCTCGCTTACGTGCGGGACCAGGGTTGCGCCACGCATCGAACTAAGGAGCGTTTCATATGCGATCTGACATTGTTCCAGGGGCCATCTTTCCCGACTACGAACTTTCCGACCACACGGCGAAACGCCGTAAGCTCTCCGAACTGCAAGGCCAGCATCCGATGCTGCTCGTCCTCAGCCGCGGCGGATTCTGCCCCAAGGACCGCAGACAGGCTGAAGGGCTTCTTGAACTCCATCGTGAGATGGAGGTTGGCTATTGCCGCCTTGTCACGATCAGCACTGACAACATCACTGAGACGAACGAATATCGCAGCGGTGTCGGCGCTCATTGGCCCTTCCTCTCGGACACCAGGCGTATCGTCCAAAAGGATCTCGATATCGCCGAATATACGGATCCGGCCCACGACCCGATGATCCCCCATGTGATTGTCCTCGAGCCCGGCCTTGTCATTTACAAGATCTACAATGGCTACTGGTTCTTTGGCCGGCCCACTATGGAAGAGCTCCGCCAGGATCTACGTGTCGTTATCAAGAAATGCCGGCCAGACTGGGACATCACAACGCCCGAACTCAAGGCGGCGTGGCAGCAAGGCCGCAAGGACCTCTTCTATCCGTACGGCAAAACCTACGCCCAAGCCATCGGTGAACAGGATTAGGAGCGGTGCCTGCGTCAGCAAGGCCGCCAAGGCAACGCGATGGAAATCTGCCGAACTGACGCCGGTGCGCCCTCGATACGGTGAGAAGGGTCGAAGGGTCTTCAGCAGCTTCCATCGCAAATAACATTGCGGCGGCGAGGGCGCCACCGACTCCGGTGTCGTTTCAAAGGTGCGGCCGACTACTTTGACGCCTGTGGCTTGCTTCTCGGATCGTCGTCAGGGTTCACGTAGGTGATCGCGAAGGGCCCCTGACCGTGGATTTGAACGACCGTCGGACTGCTCACCCAAGCGAGCTGCGCCTTGGTCATTCCTCGGGGCGCCTTGCGGCCTTTCTTCTCCATCATCATGATTCCGTGCACAATCTGTTCTTGCTCAGCGTAAGCGTTCTAATGAGCGTGTGCTCATAAACACATGGGCCATTCGCCGAATGTCCGCTCTTGGGGCGGGGCGAACCGGACACGCCAGAATGGCGAGAATGACGTGAATTACAGGCCGGCAAATATTGTGGGACTAGGCGGGCGGCCGAGTGCCGAGGGTAGGCGATCTGCCCGTGAGTATCCTATGTACGTCGGCTGTATACCAGTCAGGATGCTCATATAGGAATTGTTGGAGTATCGGGCTTTTGTTGTAGATATCACGCAGAGATCTCTCCCAAACATACCACGGATACTCCTGCATGTATCGGCGATGTATTGTGAGATTATGCACCGCGTGGAGAAAAAATTCCGCTATTGCGGAGACTCGTACATACTCTGGATCGACCGCGTCTATGCTTTTGCCATCGTAGAAATACGGTCTATATTCAGGATTGTCCATGAAATATCTCTGCACGGTGGCAAAGCCATCGGCTGTATTTTGATATATTTGACTCATTGTCGTGTGGTGCGCGTATTGCGCTTGGCGCCCAATCATCAGCAGTGTCAGCGTGAGTATTGGGAGTCCGATGATA
>NZ_PSRR01000358.1 GCF_004296405.1 Bradyrhizobium sp. Leo170 | reverse complement strand
CCCGAGCTCGTTCATCATCGTCAATACCAAACCCGCCTCGAGGCCCAGCGCGACATCTTCGCCTTCATCGAAGGCTTCTACAACTGCGCATCAGAACACCCATCTGGCTATGTGATTGAAGAGAAGAGAGTTTGTTGAGCGGGATGCGATCCCGCGGGGTATTTTGGGTGAGCCGGCCGTATGTTCTTTATTGGCCGGTCTAGGCTGTTCAGAAAGCCTGCTGTGATCTTCCGGCCATGCGGGTGGATGCCGATGTACGTTGTCGTTTCGGGCGTCGTGACAGGAACGTCGAACACTATCTCGCCAGTCTTCGCCGTATGTTGCTGTATCCGCTCGGCGCGCTCTATATTGTTTTGGTCCGCGTAGGCGACGTGGAGCGACAACGGCGCTGCTCCTAATGTCTCTTCGATCAACAGTTGCAGTTCGGGAATGCGCCGCAATAAATCGGCTAGAGAGATCAAGCGCGCTTGGCCGTCCGTCGAGATTCTGTCCCAACTGTCGGGCCGCGGCTTGGATGCGACCGGCTTCAGATCAACGCCTCGAAAGCGGCAATACTCGTAAAAATGACCGCGGTCCCGGCAAGCGACTTTGTAGTTGAATGGAAACTCCTCTCCCGGTTGCCGCAATCGTCCAAAGCCCGTGGCCGCTTTCCGTGTGAGCTTGGATGTCCTTCAGGTCGGCGGTGGATTGCGGGCTCGCTACCTGCTCAGCAATCGTGATCTGGAGCAGCGCGTAGTATCGCGTGAGCACTCTGGCATTGAGCGAGCCGGGCTCGCTCCGCCAATAGCCAAGAGCGCTCCGAACGGCAAATGCGAGTTCCTGTCCCTTCTTCTGTAGGATATCGGGAGCAAGCCCGGGCGCACGGGCCGCAATGGTTCTTTCGCAAAGTGTCGGACTGGTGAAACGTCGGAGGCGCAGCCAGACAGCTTCGCTTAGGTTCTCTGCCACGAGCCACTCGGATAGAGGTCTCCTGATCCTTCTTCGTCAGTCATAAAGATCGCCGCCCGCGCTATGTGTCCAAATAGAAGGGAAGTCCATACCTTGAGTTCGTGACTCACATTTATCACTTGACGGCATTGTAGAACCTTATTGGTCGCTTTGGCGCGGGAAACGGGAACGGAAATTCGTCCCCACATGACCGGGTTCGCTGGTCAGCGGCGTGAACCCAAGCTTGGGTTTAGCCACTTGGATCCAGCTCGCGAATCGTAGCCTAGCTACGATATCCTAGATCTCTTCAAATAACCTTGCGCACTCACCATCCGTCCAGGGTTTCCGGCTCGCGTTATCGTCACGGACAGATGGCGCGACGTGGTCGGTCGGATGTGAACGAGGGCAGGCTGCTTTCACGTCCTCGAGCTCGATGTGCAGCTATCCAAGTCATCGTTTGAACATCGCGGCGTGTCAGGATTCAATCCGGACCGGCGGGTCACGAAAGGGATTAAGTAATCGCACGCTGCGCGTCTCGAAGTCCTTGATGTTGCGGGTGACGAGGACAAGATCGTAAACCCGCGCAGTCGCCGCGAGGGCCAGATCCCACCGATCCTTGTTCTTCGATCCAAGCAGTCGGGTCCATTCCGCGACGACACTTGCGTCTATCGGAATGATCCGGTCCGCATAGGCTTTCTCGATCGCACCGATCGTCTTGAGTAAGTTCGCGGCCCTGTCCGGATCGCGGCGCTTCAACATCTCGGCGCCGCGCCGCTTCTCGAAAAGCGTGGCGGCGCTCAGACGGAGGTCCGAATCGTCGACTGTTGCAAGCCACTTGCGCACGTTCGCGTTGCCACGCGCACCAAACTCGCGAAGCACGTTCTCGTCGATCAAATATGCGGTCACGGAATCCGGCGCGGCGCAACCTCGCCCGCCTCGGCTTCGTCATCGAACCCGAGGTCGGCTAGCTCTGCCAGCGCCCGCTTCAGGCTCCGCGAGGGATAGGGGCGTCCTCGCTTTGGATAGGCCTTGGCATATTCGATCGCGGCCTCAACCTGATCGCGCGTCAGCGACGGAAAATCGTCGACAATCTCCTCGGCCGATTGCCCACGGGCGAGGGCCGCCACCATGTAGACAGGAATCTTGGTGCCTTTAATGATGGGTTCGTTGCGATCACCTCCGACTTGTACCCATCGGCGCAGTTCATCGAGACGGTGGAGACGGGTTTTGAGGTCGGCGTCGATCTTGCCGAGATCAAGGACCAGTTCGCCAAACGCGACTCGGTGCGCGTCGAAAGAGAGCTGCCGGATCGCCTCATACAGGCGACGCCGGCCCGCAGGGGTGAGATCTCTTTCCAGTCTGTCGGCGACCAGCAGAAAGCGCATCTCCGCCGGGCCGAGGAGGCGCTGAACGCCGCTTCCGACGCGTCGCTGACGTGCGCGAATGATGCCGGTATCGACGGCCTTGTTGAGCGCAGCCGCGGACCGGTTCAGCACGTAACCTGCTTCCGTGAGTGTCAATACTTCGGCGGAAGACATGCGGAACTCCATCAATAATTCATCCCCAATATAGGGATGAATTAGGAGGTCGACAAGGCACGGCCTTAAAGAATTCCCCAGCGTGATACCGGCCCGTCTCTTGGATGCCTAGCCAGCGCTGGGGTTTAGGCTCCGTGCAACGTCTCCTTCGCCGCTATTACGATCATCGCAGCGAAAATGTGGCTAGCCTGTCTCTGTCCGATCTGCAGCTTCTTCGTCATCGTCCTGGTCATCATCATGTGCCGGCAACGGATCGGGAAACTCGCCGGCCAACCTTTTGGCCTTGCTGAGCAGGCCGGCCTCCTCGAGCATTTCCATATCGGGCAGGTCGCACGGCGCGTCGAAGCCAAAATGTGACAGGAAGTCAAGTACCATGCCGCGGCCAGTCCCAGGTGGGGATTTAGGCTACCGGATCGAACGCGCAGCCGGCGCAATACTCGATAATCGCCAGTGGCTTCGAGGGCGGTCGCCATCTCTTCTGATGACGGGCGCTCAATCATCAGCCGCCAGTGTCGTCGTGGCCGACCCGAACCGCAGCAGTGAAGGCCGTCCCGCCTCGTGGAACCACAGGTCGACAATCTTTGCGTCATCACTCGCCGGCAGCGGGAACGCACTCCGCACCTTGAAGGTCGTTGGAAGGTTGACCGAGTTTCCGAACACCAAGGCGTGCTGCTTCGGCAACGACGGGAGGCGGCGAAGCACGGCGTCTGAGATGAATGGCGTCATCTGCCGAATTTGAGAAAGGTCATCTGGATTCTGAATCCGATGCACGACGAAATTAGAGCACTGGGAGAGGACAGTCTTGGACAATTCGCTTGGTCGCTGCGAAGCAACTAGAAGAAAAAGACCGTACCTTCGACCTTCCTTAGATATGCGTTCGAATATACGACCTGCATCCATTGCGTACCGTGAAGGCGTCGAAGCGACGTAACGATGCGCTTCTTCCAAGAGGAGATGCACTGGGAAGCGATTGCGCGGGTCGGCGTGCCGAAGCAAGCGGAACACCATGCGCGCGAGTACGGCGCTGACCAGCTCAACCACCTCATCTTCCACGGCGTTCATATCGATTATGACGATTTGCGCAGACTTGGTGTGTCCACCATCCTTGGCCTTTAATCGAGAAGCCGAGCGAGAAAGTCCGTTGGCTCCAATGCTTCATCGGCCTGGTGGCGCAGAAAGCGATAGTCGGTGCGCTCCTGAAGTGCTTTGAAGCGCGTTACCATCTGCGAGCAGTAGTCGCGGATCTGACGATTTCCGTGGGCTTCTTCATAGAGAAGGGAGAGATCAATCGCGTCTCCGAGCGCTGCGAAGTCGAACGGCGTTCCGTCGTAATCGGGGAATTTCAAATCGGGGTTGATAAAGCCACTCGCCCCGTCTGAGCCAGCAAGGTATTTATAGGCGTCTTGCAGAGCGGGCATGTTGCCATAGCTGACGCTGATCCAACGGCCGAGCTTGGTGGCGTTGATCTCCTGCGTTCGGAATCGCTGAAGAATCCCGCGTATCCGAGTTTCCTTCGCGCCGGGCTGGGTTTCGTCTCCGAGAATCTGGGTGATACAAGTCGCCAAGATGTGGTTGCGAAAGTCATTGAGCTGAGTGCCGCCTGCCTGCCCGAACAGCGTGGTCAATCCCAACGCCATTCGCAGAATGGGAAGTTGGGTGCGCTCGCTGCGCCTGAAGGAGCAATTCCCATTCGGCAAGATCGAGGAACCAGTGCGGCACACGAAATTTATTAGCTGCAGCGCTGCCGTCGAGGATTACACGTTCCACGCCGATATCGGCGATACTTGGTAGTTTCTCGAACGCGGTGTGGTATTCGCCATTCACGTCTAGGACTACGAATGTCGCGCCGCGCGCGTGATGCTCGTCCGGCTTCTCAAAGAGAGCCTGCAGGATGGACGCAACCGTGCAAGACTTTCCGCTGCCAGTGTTGCCGAGCACAGCGACATGACCTCCGAAGAAGTCGTCGATACGAACTTTGACCTGGTAGTCCTCAAAGATAACCGACTGGCCGATGCCGAGATTGCGGAAGCGCGTGGCGTCGGCTGGAATACAGTCGGATCCATTATGCCCTATCGACTTTACCGCATCGGTTTCTGTATCGAAGATGCGATCGAGCTCGGTATCGAGAGCATACAGCGCGTCGGAAAAGAGCGATGGGAAGACTGATACCCCGAAACGAAACTTGCCATTGGGCGCCACCGACAGCATGCCGACGGGAACGACGTCCAGGAATTTGGCTGAGTTAGCCTTGTCCATCTGACCATCGCCGCGACCTGGGCCGTCCCGCTCTCGGAGGCCGACCACTTCGGCGACGACATACTCGGTTTGCGCGGGGATCACGAGAAAGGAGCCAAGCCGCGCGACGTAGTGGATGTCGTCGAAGCCAACAACTGTGAAGTTGTCGGTCCCGCCATGCACCTCAATAACGAAGCGGTCGGCTGCGACAGAGATCACCTTTCCAATTGCACGTCGGCGGTCATCATTACTCATCGTCCGTCTCTTTTCTCGAGCCCATACTTTCAATGACGAGACGTACCGCGTCGTCAATCCGCTCTGTCTGCCGCTGCGGCATGAAGTGGTCGACGATGGTTCTAAAGTAGTGCGCTGGGCTGCCGCCGGGAAGGCCGTCACCGCCAATGATCCAGACTCGTGGATCGTTGAGCGCGCGCAGCTTGGCGATTTCCCCATTTGAGTCGGGGTCCGCAAAAATGACTAGCCGAAAGGTTGGGATCGTCAGAGCTTGGTAGATGATGTGATTGAGGTGCTCGTCGCCGAAAGCATAGCCCGCAGTGATAAGGACGCTTTGCTCGCGCACCACTCGCGATTGAAATTCGCGAAATAGGTCCGCGTATGGAGAGCCAAGGCTTGAGTTTTGTTTGGCCGGCGTCGGATAGATCATCACCTTCGAAGGTGCGTCTTGCGGCCAGAGTTCAGGGATCGGGAACAGGCCGTGGTCATCTTCCGTCCAGCTGATCGAGCCGTGCAGCTTGCAGAGGTAAACGAAGCCATCGACGGCCGACCACTTTCGGCTTGTCAGGTCGAGCTGTTCTGCGAGTGCGTAGCGGAACGTGGCCGGGTTGAAACGCCGCTCGACCACGCCGGAAAAGCCGTTCGCGTAAGGCAAGCCAAGGCGGTCCATCGCGCGTTCGTTGAATAGGTCGTAATTGGTGGTGAACACCCACGGTCTTGGCAGAGACCTATCTCGCAGAACGAGCTTCCTGTAAAATGCCTCGTAGAGATCGAGAACGGAAGTATCGCCGTTGGCAAACTCCCCGTTCGTGCAGCGCTCCCAGAGGAACGACTTTACTTTCTGAATGATACTCTCGACCCGTTTGCCACTGGCCTCGTGCGTCGCCTTCTTGCTCCTCCTGTAAACGAACCGCAGGCTGTAAAGCAGCTCCATGAGCCGCTCCAGA
The DNA here is from genome assembly GCF_004296405.1 of Bradyrhizobium sp. Leo170. Taxonomy (GTDB): domain Bacteria; phylum Pseudomonadota; class Alphaproteobacteria; order Rhizobiales; family Xanthobacteraceae; genus Bradyrhizobium. Next base: position 2,915 of record NZ_PSRR01000358.1, on the reverse strand, counting down.
TTTCGGGAGTACTCGGCATCCTCCAAACTGGCGCCGAGCTTTCCAAGAAGTTCGACATCAGCCTTATCGAGCGCCCATGCCGGCGCAGGGATAGGGTTAAAATCATCATCGATCTGAGGCTCTCCGGGGTGCTTACAGAACTCTTTCGCCAGCGGAGCCATGGTCGAGATCCCGCGCTCTTGCTTATCGACCACGAGAGACGAGCAGCCGGCGCCGAGAAGAAAGGCTACGTTTCGAGCGTTCAGCGCCTCTCCTATGGCCTTGCGGACGTGATCCGGCCCGTGATCCCAGTCAAGAGCTGAGTTTGCCTGATCGCCGCTCTTGATGAAGTGGAACCGCGCATCGGAATTATCATCTCCATCGGCCACTCAGGTCCCCCAATTGCCTTGTGTCGCGACGGGTCGCGATCTGCGCCGACGCTGTACACATCCGTTAGAAATTCTCAGTGTTTTGGCAGTGGTCCGGATATCCAGAGCACCCCCAGAATTTCGCGTTGGTTGTCGAATTTGTTCGGATCTTCATCGATCGACCGCAGGCTGCACAGACCTTGCGCGAAAAGACACGCTGGTCTTTTGCCAAGGTCATTACTCTGACTTCGCCAGCCCCGCTCGCGGTTAGCGTCCGCACGCATTCCCCAGTGGTTTCGCCGGTCGTATAGACATCGTCGATGAGTAGAACCTTGTTGCCGTTCCATTTGAAGTTGGAGTGGAACGCGCCTTTGATTGCTTCGGAGCGTTCAAGCGGGTTCATCTGCTTGTAACCTTCGATTTCCTTGACACAGCGCAACCCCTTCAGCTCGAGTTCGATGTCTTCGTCAAAATGATTGGTCGCCTCGTTGAGGAGCTGTTCGAATCGATTGCGTTGCTGGGATGGTTTCATCGGCACGGGTACGACATAGTCCGGCGTCCAATCGAGATTCGCGATGGCCTTGCCGATAGCCTCACCAAGGATCTTGGCGTAGGTGTCGTCATTCTTCAGGGACAGGACTGCACCGCTTAGCACGCTCGTGGCGTGGCGCGGGTCGGAGGCTGTGAAGTATCTGCCTAACGCATATACAATTGGGTCGTCATCGCAATGGAGGATAGATCCCCAATGGCTGTGGAAGTCCCAGCCATGGGTCAGCGCTTCGCCGATGTAGCATCGTCCCCCAATGCGATCCCGACGCAACAGAGTCGAGGCTTTCGACATGAAGATGTCCGGCGCAGTTGAGGAAAGTTCGAATATCGATGATGGTCCCCATCTTACCGCAACCGAGGCTAAGCCGGCGTGATATGCGGATTCCACATCGCCAACATCGTCGCCGATATAGAGCGATTGCCGGCTCGGCGGAATGCCGAGTAGCTGAAGCGCTTTGAGCAAAGGTTCGGGGTCCGGTTTGTGGTTCTCCGTATCGCCGTATGTGATAAGTACGTCGTAGGGGATGCGGAACTGTCCAAGGACGGCTTCCGCATACCATCTCGGCGACGAGGTCACGACTCCGACGGCTTGGCCGTCTGCCTTCAGAAGACCTGGCAATTCGTGCGGAGCAGCGCTTCCCTGGGCCGGAAACGGCCTGATGAGATGCATGTTGCGACGCACTTCCTCCCACAGTTGGAAGCGCCGCATCTGCGCGAGCGCCGAGCTGTCGACAAGTGTCATGTCGAGATCGAACAGGAAGACGCCCGGCATGTCAGAGCATCGACGTCTGGGTTGAAGCAGAGGCTGGTCGGAGCTCCGGTTGCTCCCCGGCGATCAGGCGCGTCTCCAGCAACTCCAACATAGAGGCGTAATCCTCTCGGCTCGCCAGCGGCACCGCCACGGGCTCGTCCCGGAAGCGCGCCAAGAGGATGCGACGATAGTCACCCTCAGCCCGCACGGCGTCGGCGAACCGCATCGCCGGCAGTTGAGTCATGGCCAAGATGCCCTGGCTCTTGGGCTCGGCCGCGTGTCGTCCCTGTGGGACGGGTGCAAAGAGCAGGCGATTTTGCTGAATCGTGAAGCGAACGGTATGCATGGAGCCGCCCTTGATGTCGGTCTGCATGACGAACGTCGCGATCGAAAGACCGCTTTGGAGGCGGTCGCGTTGGACGAGGTTTCGGGGGGACGGCGGCACACCGAATGGCTGCTCGCTGACGAGCATGCCGTCCGTCTCAAGAATTTCAGCGGCCAGCTTGGCGTTTTGCCTAGGGTATATGCCATCAAGCCCACCTGCCATCACGGCAATCGTCCGTCCGCGATGGCGTAGCGCAGCCTGATGACTGAGCGTGTCGACGCCCGTCGCGAGACCGCTGACGATTGCCCAATCAGCACCGACTAGTGTTCCGATGATTCTATCGCTGACGATTTCTCCAAACTCGGACGGCTCGCGCGTGCCGATGCAAGCGACACTACGAAGTGGCGGCAACTTGCCTTTGACGAAGAGGACAGGCGGACGGTCGTGGAGTGAGCGAAGCGCCGTTGGGTAGTCTTGATCAAACACGGAAAGGACACGTACGCCGCGCCGATCGGCCTCGTCGAGCACGCGCTGAGCCTTCTCACCAGCGTTGGCCAATGCAGTCGGTTCATGAAGGCTTTCGATGACCGAGGCTGAAACTAGTGACCGCAGTTTCGCAGGCTCGGCGTCGGCAATGGCGGCGAGAAGCTGAAACCGCTCCGCGAGGCGTTCGGCTGTTGCGGGGCCAATGCCACGCAGCGCGGTCAAAGTAAGAATGCCGGCAGCAGTTCGCGTCTCGGTACTGATCATCGAAATCAACGCCTCTCGGAGAATTGGTCGGATATCAGTGTTTGGGCGATGTGTTTAATTGACGGGTCATGGCTCACCTCCGCATTCCCGGTTTGGTTATCGGGCCAACGACAGATACGCGCAGGTCGGTAGTTTCCCTTTGGAAGCCCGTCAACCTCCTAACCGATATAGCTCTAGGGTCTGTTGGGATTCA
>NZ_PSRR01000357.1 GCF_004296405.1 Bradyrhizobium sp. Leo170 | reverse complement strand
CGGGCTGGGTGGCCGCAGCCGCACCGCCCGGGCCGGACGGCGCGGCGCCGAACTGACGCAGGCGCTCCTCCAACTGGCGGTTACGATACTGCAGTTCCTCGTTCTGGCCGGTCAACTGTCGAAGCTGGTTCTCCAGATGCTGGACCCGCATTTCGAGGTCGGCATCGTCGGATTGTGCGAAGGCCGGTGCGGAAACAGCCAGTCCCGCGGCAATCGCCGCGGCGCGCGTAACTCTAAGAAATCTGGATGACATCTTGCCCTGACGACGAAAATCGACGCGGAACCACACTGATGCAGGGAGTACGCCGGAATTGTGACTGAAGCAAATCAACGTTCAAACAAAACCGGCGCCTCTCGGCGCCGGCGGCAAATCGCGGAAATCTTCGGAAGCTCACGAACTCGCGTTCAGCACCGTGACGGCACGGCGGTTCTGCGACCAGCAGGAGATGTCGTTGCAGACCGCCACCGGACGTTCCTTGCCGTAAGAGATGGTGCGCATCCGGCTCGGATCGATGCCGCGCGAGGCGAGATAGGAGCGAACCGCCTGGGCGCGACGCGCACCGAGCGCGATATTGTATTCGCGGGTGCCGCGCTCGTCGGCATGGCCTTCGATGGTAAAGCTGTAACGGTTGTAGCTTTGCAGCCACTGCGCCTGCTTGTCCAGGGTCGCGATCGCTGCGGGGTCAGGTCGGTCTGGTCGCTCTCGAAGAAAACGCGGTCGCCGACGTTCACGACGAAATCCTGCTGGCTGCCCGGGGTCGCCGCGTTCGCCATCGCGCCCTCGGCGCCGAGATTATTCTTGGCGCAAGCACCCATCGAGAGCGCCACCGCGAGCACCGCGGCGAGCTTCAATCCCTGGAGGATTCGCATCTGGTATTTCATTCCGGAGCCTCCACGCTCACGTTTTCGAATTCTCATCCGATCTACAGGGCGATGGTTAAGCGAACGTTCCGTCAACCTTGATGGGACCTTGCCAGACCCGATCAAATGCGGACAAACGGCGAAAAGCGCCCCCGATGGTTAATGGGTTGTAAATGTGGCGCGAGGGTGAAGACAAGCGCGGAGGCAGCCGGAATCGCCGATTTCCCGGCTTTACCGGGAAGAATCTGCGCAAAGTGCGGGACTTCTGCGACAGTTCGGGCGAAGCCGGACTATTCAGGAACTTGGAACGATCGACGCTTGCGCGAAGGAGGGCCGGACATCAGTGGTACCAGATTGACCCCGCCCCCGCTCGAACAGCATCCGCCGCTCGAACGCACTTGAACGCAGGAAGGGGTAGCGGGCGAGCACCCGCTCACGCACCGCAGGCAAGTGCGCGGCCATCAGTCCGACGGGCTTCAAGAGGCCCGGATGGATGCGCGGCTCGGACCAAGCCTCATGCAGGAACACCCGACGGTAAAACGCCATATGCTCGGGACGCACCATGGCCAATCCATAGTCGGCGTTGAAGTGAACGCCAGCCGTCGATCCGAGCCGAACCGTCACGTAGGGCAGTTCCGGAACAGTCCGCGCCTTTTCCGGATCGGCGACAAAGCGCGTCGAGTCGATGAAGACCAGCCCTTGATCAAGCTTGGGATGAAGCACGTCACCAAACACGTCGACGGAGGGCGAGATCCGGCACTCCGGCGTGACGACGTTGATGCGAATTGAGCTGTAGAGTTCGCCGTTAAAGTGCACGCCGAACGTCCAAACGTTGGCGGCATCATCATACTGATCCACGACGCGCTCGTCCGCCGACGGTTCGATCGCTCGTTCGCGCAGATAAGCGCGATAGCGGAGCCGGTAGATATCTTCCTTTTCGGCTGGGGTTTGCGCTAGGCGATAATCGACTTGATCCAGCGGGTCCGAAAGCCGTCCGCTTGCCGGCCTGGTGGCCTCCACCGCGGGCATTATGTTCAATCCTTACACCTTCGAGCAACTTCTGCGCGTGTCAAAAAGATTAACAGCATCTTAATTTATTGCAAAGGGATCGCGGCAATACGGTTAATCGACGCGGGGCTCGCGCGCGAGCCATGCGTCGGTGGCACCGCGGAGCTACCGGTAGAGGGACGGTCTCAGGCAATCGACCGCGACGATGCCAACTTCAGCAAGTCTTCCGGACGGCGGCCATGAGAGGCGGTGAGGAGTTGCCGTATACGCACCGCAGGTACCGGGCGGCTGAACAGATAGCCTTGCGCCTCGGTCACCGCGCCGTCAGCGCTGACGAGATCTAGCTGCTCGTTGGTCTCGATGCCTTCCACCACGACGGACATGCCGAGATCGGCGGAAAGCCGCGCCACACCGCGCAAAAGCGTCAGCGGTCGGTCGGTGTCGATGCCTTCGAGGAATGAGCGGTCGATCTTGACCTTCTGCAATGGGAAGTTGTGCAGATAGCTCAGACTCGAATAGCCGGTGCCGAAATCGTCAAGCGAGATCCGTACACCCAGCGCGTGTAGCTGCGACAGCACGTCGTGCGTCACTTGCGTATTGCGCAGCAGTGAGGACTCGGTGATCTCGATCTCAAGACGTCGCGCCGGCAGGCCCGAAACCTCCAGCGCATAGCGGACCTCGCTCAGCACGTCGCGCTGATGGAACTGCTGCGGCGACAAATTGACCGCGACGCTGACGGATTCAGGCCACGTCATGCATTCCATGCAGGCCTTGCGGAGAATCCAGCGGCCGAGATCGACGATCAGCCCCATGTCCTCCGCCACCGGAATGATCTCGATCGGAGAGACCGTGCCGCGCACCGGGTGGTTCCAGCGCAATAGCGCCTCGCAGGTCGTGATCCTGCCGGTCTTGAGATTGACCAGCGGCTGGTAATAGAGCTCGAACTCCTCGTTCGCCAGCGCCTTGCGCAGGTCGAGTTCGAGGATGCGGCGCGCTTCGACGATCTGGGCCATCTCGTCGCGGAAGAAGCAGAACGTGCCGCGCCCGTCGGCCTTGGCACGATAGAGCGCCATATCGGCGTTCTTCAAAAGCGTGTCGGCGCTGACGCCCGGCGAGGTCATGGCGATACCGACGCTGGCCCCGATCTCGACCAGGTGATTGTGAATCTTGTAGCGCTCGCTCAGCCGATCGACAATGCGACGTGCAAGGCTGGCCGCGTCCTCATGTGATTTGATGTCCTGCTGGAACACCACGAACTCGTCGCCGCCGAAGCGCGCCACGAAATCTTCCGGCCGCAGCATTTCGCGGAGCCGGCCGGCTACCGCGCAGAGGAGCTGGTCGCCGCAGGGATGGCCGAGCGTATCGTTGACCTGCTTGAACTGGTCGAGGTCGATAAACAGCAGTGCCGACAACTGCGCGCCTCTCGGCCGCGCCAGGAGACGACCGATCTCGTCACGGAAATTGAGGCGGTTGGGCAATTGCGTGAGTTCGTCATACCGCGCCAGATGGGTGATGCGGGCTTCCGCGTTGCGCCGCTCGGTAACGTCTTCAAGCAACACAACCGTGCCACCATCGGCCATCGCCTGAAACGTCCACGACAGCGCGCGGTTGTTGGTCAGGTCGGGGGCGCTCGTGATCACGACCCGCATCTGGGTGTGCTCGATCTCGGCGAGGATCGTCCTGCCGCTCGCCTCTGAGATCGAGCCGGCGCTCACGCATGCCGAGATGATGTCGGATGCGCGCAGCCCGCGCTGCACAAGGTCTTCCGGCAGGCCCATCATCTCGCTGAAGCGGTAGTTCATCACCGCAAGGCCGCCGTCGTCGCGGAACATGCACAGGCCGTGCGGCATGTTGTTCAGCGCGGTATCGAACTGGCCGGCCAGCGCCGCCTCCCGCTCCTTCGCGATCCATGCGTTGACGTAGATCCGCTGCAGGCTGGATGTCAGGTGCCGGATGGAAACGAAGAAGACAAAGCTCAGGAGGGCAAGCGCGATGTAATAGGCGCCGCCCACATAGAACAACGCGAAGATCAGGGGTCCGATGGACAACAGCAAATGCAGGTGGAAGATCCGCGGGCGGCCGAATGTCCGCCCAACCCCAGCCGACGTATAGGCCACCACCGTCGTCACGCAGAGCATGTGGGCGGCCGCATCGCTGGTTCGCAGCAGAACGGTTATCCCCCAGATGCCGAGCGCGACGCCATAGGCGACGGCGCCGAACCGGTAGCGCTGCTCCCAGCCGACGGACTCCGCGACGGTGAGCCGCGAGTTGCGCTGCTGGTAACGGTACATCTGATGAGCGCGCCCAAGCCCCACCACGATGAACAGCGGCACGCACAGCCACATCAGGATGTCGCCGGTGACGGCGGCGATCACCGAGCCGGCGATGGCCGGGCCAAAGGCGCCGAAGATCATCGGCGCGGGATTCATGAACAGGGAATCGACCAGCGCAGCCGCGATCGTTGGCGACATCTGCCGGTCCGACTCTCCCGTCTGATTGGCAAACTGCATGAGCTGGGCACACGTCCTGTTGTAACGTGCAGTTTTACCCAGCGCTGATGAAGTCTTTCTGAGGGAATATCGTTACCAAGACCTTGTTTCGAGTTTTATGCAGCGGAAATTCTCTTTCTATTTCAATGAACTAGGAAAAATTTGCCGGTTAACGAGAATGGTTACCCGCAAAGCCCGACAATTTACGACAATAGCGGCGACCACGCCGGATCGGACGCGAAGCCCGGCGTCGGCACGCGCAGTTCGTTGCGGCCGGAAACGTCGACGGTGAAGAGTGACGGTCCCTGGCCGGGATCGCGGAAGAACATCACGACGCGCCCGTTCGGCGCAAAAGTCGGCCCCTCATTGTGATAGCCCGAGGTCAGGATCCGCTCGCCCGAGCCATCGGGCTTCATGATACCGATCGCGAACTGGCCGCCGCCCTGCCTGGTGAAGGCGATGTAGTCGCCGCGCGGCGACCACACCGGCGTCGAGTAGCTGCCGTCTCCAAAGGAGATGCGCTGCGCCTGCCCGCCGTTTGCCGCCATCACATAGATCTGCGGCTTGCCGCCACGGTCGGACTCGAAGCAGATACGCGTTCCGTCGGGTGCAAAAGATGGCGAGGTGTCGATCGCCGGCGTGTCGGTCAGCCGCGTCATCGATTTCGACCGCAGATCCATCACGAACAGGTTGGAGTTGCCGCCCTGCTGCAGGCTCATGATGATGCGCTGGCCGTCTGGCGAGAACCGCGGCGAGAACGACATGCCCGGGAAATTGCCGACGATCTCGCGCTGGCCGGTCTCGATATTGAGCAGATAGACGCGCGGGTCGCCCTGGCCGAACTCCATATAGGTGATTTCCTGGGTCGACGGCGAAAAGCGCGGGGTCAGTACCAGGTCGGAGCCGCGGGTCAGGTAGCGCACATTGGCGCCGTCCTGGTCCATCAGCGCGAGCCGCTTGACGCGGCGCTCCTTCGGTCCGGTCTCGTCGACGAAGACGATGCGGGTGTCGAAATAGCCCTTCTCGCCGGTCAGCCGTTCATAGATCTGGTCGGAGATGATGTGCGCGATGCGCCGCCAATATTCGGCCGAGGTGTCGTATTGCTGGCCGGCGAGTTGCTGGCCGGTATTGACGTCCCAGAGGCGGAATTCCGCCTTCACGCGCCCATTGTTCTGCCGGGTCATGCGTCCGGTGACCAGCGCCTGCGCGTTGACCGACTTCCAGTTCTGGAAGTTCGGCGCGGCGTCGATATTGATGTTCTTCTCGAGATAGGCGGCCTGGTCGATCGGCGCGAACAGCCCCGAGCGCTTGAGATTGTTGGTGATGACCTGGGTGACGCCGGCACCGACTTCGGTATCCCCGGGGGTACCAGCCGTGAAATTCGGGATCGCGATCGGCAATGGCGCGAATTCGCCCTCGGGAATCGGCACGCGCTTCGGCGCCTGCGCAAATGCGCCGCGCGGTGCGGCGGCAACGGTGCCGAGCGCGGCCATGCTGGAAATGATCTGGCGGCGGCTCGGGCGGAAAAACGTCTCAAACGATTTGTTCTGATTGGTCATCGTTGGCGAACTTTGCTTCATGGGACCTCAAGCGCACATCGCGCTCAGGTCTTTCGTTCGGTGAACACGGGCGAAAAATATTTCCATTCGTCGAAGAAAGCCGCCGGCAGATTATACGGCTGGCATTCGATGATCGCGCGCAGCGCGCTCTCCTGATAGACGCGCAAATAAGGCGTCCCCGGCGTGCCCTCAGGCACCGGCATGCCCTCCAGCGTGCCGTCGCGCTTCAGGCGGATCACGAAGGCGGACTCGGTCTGCTGCGCCTCGATGCCGCCATAGGGCTTCTTCCAGCACCGCTCCACCTGGCTCTTGAACATCGCGCCCCAGGTCGCCGAATTGTCGGCGGCCTTGCCATGGGCAAGGCCGAGCGCTGCGTTCGAATTGAGGGTGTCGCCGGCCGCCGCCTGGCGCGTCGGATCGCGCTTGTCGAGAAGGGCTGCAATCTTCGACTGGTCGAACACGCGCTCCTTCAGCTTCTGCTCCGGCGGCGGCTTGGCGGCCTGCTGCTGCGGCTTCGGCGGCGGCTTCTTCTCTTCCTTCTTGATCGCCTCGGCGATCGGATCGGGCTTCACGGGATCAGGCTTCTTCTCGGCCTGCTTCGGCTCCTGCTTTGGCTCTTCCTTCTTGGCCTCTTCCTTTTTCGGCTCTTCCTTGGGTTTATTCTCGACGACCGGCTTCGGCGGATTGGGCTTCTTTTCGACCGGCTTTTCTTCCACCTTCGGGGTCGGCGGCGGGGCGGTATCGGTGACGATGGGCGGCTTCTTGTCCTCGATCTTGCCGACGGCGTCGTCGACCGGCTTGGCCTCGGCGACCTTCTCCACCAGCGGCTTCGGATTTTCCTTCTTGCCGGTCCTCTGGCCGGCCATCACATGGGCAAGCTGGTCGGAAGAAATGACGTCGACCGCGACGGTCTCCTCGTCCGGCAGGACGTAGGCCCTGGACGAAAACGACACGAGGCCCCATCCCAGCACGAGGACGTGCAGGGCGATCGATGCCACCAGTGTCTTGTCGACCTTGACCTTCAACTTACCCTGCTCTGCCACAGCTTAAGATCTCAAGATCCCCCCTCCGGGATGATGACGATGTTGGCCTTGAAGCCGGCGGTGCGAATCTGGCCCAAGAGCTTCATCATATCCGTGTAACAGACGTCCTTGTCCCCGCGCAGATATACCACGGCATCGTTATCCGATCGGGTCTCCCGGATAGCCTTGATTTTGGGCAAGAGGTCGGCAGCCGAGATCGAGGCGTCCCCGAGATAGAGTTCCACGCTCGAATTGCAACTCCCGCCGGTGCGCTTGACCGACAGCGTCAAGGGCGGGGTGTTCTGGGCAATCGACTTGCCGCCGCTCGCGATCGGCAGGTCGATGTCGATATTCGACGTCATCAGCGGCGCCGCGACCATGAAGATGATCAACAGCACCAGCATCACGTCGACCATCGGCGTGACGTTGATTTCCGCCATCACGGCGGCGCGGCGCCGGCCACGGCGGCCACCGCCGCCCGACGAACCCGCCATGCTCATCGCCATGCTCTAGAACCCACCGCTTGCGTTCATCACAGGTCGCCTCATCAGGCCCGTTCGTCGATCTGCCGCGACAGGATCGCGGAGAACTCGTCGGCAAAGCCTTCCAGGCGCTGGGCCTGCCGGTTCACCTCGGAAATGAACTTATTGTAGAAAATAGTCGCCGGAATTGCGGCGATCAGGCCGATTGCGGTCGCAAACAGCGCCTCCGCGATACCCGGCGCCACCACCGCCAATGAGGTATTCTTTGATGCCGCAATCGACTGGAAGCTCGACATGATGCCCCAGACGGTGCCGAACAGGCCGACGAAGGGGCCGGCCGAGCCGACGGTCGCGAGCACCAGCAGCCGCCGTTCCAGCCGCTCGACCTCGCGCGCGATCGACACGTTCATGACCTTCTCGATCCGCATCTGAAGGCCGCCAAAGGAGCGCGAATGGCTCTCGAAGGAGCGCTTCCATTCGCGCATCGCCGCCACGAAGCAGGCCGCCATCGACTGGGTCGGCTTGGCCGACAGCGTGCGATAGAGTTCCTCGATCGACTGCCCCGACCAGAACGCCTGCTCGAACCGGTCCATCGCGCGGCGGGTGCGCGAATACAGGAAGATCTTGTCGATCGCGATCGCCCAGACCCAGACCGAGCAGGCGAGCAGCCCGAGCATGACCGCCTTCACGACCCAGTGGGCCTGCAGGAACAGCGCGATCAGCGAAACGTCGCTCGAGGCCATGGGCAGCGCTGCCTGCGCCACGTCGGCGGGATTCATCGGCAATATCCTTTCAACGCAAAGATCCTCTGTCCTTCCCGGAGCAAATGGCTGCCGGTCCCGGATTTTCGTTTCGACGCGTTTTCCTCACGCGAACCGGTCTCCACCTCGCTTGAGCCGCTCCTAGCAGCCGCGCGCCCAGCGCGGCGGTAAGCGCCAGCCGCGAAAAGCTTTCATCTGTCGCATGGGAGGGCCGTCCAAGGCCCGGCCCTGCTTCCTCCGCCAACATGTCAAAACAAGGGCTGTTCGCCCGTCATTTCCGCCCCTCACCAGACTCTAACCGTGGTTAATGCGAGGTTACCAAAGTCGGCTTTGACGGCTGGAAATGCAGGAAATCCGGCCGGTTACCCGATGGGGCGGGGTTCCCTCCCCTGTCGTTCCTGGCTTGAACTGGGAGGACGCCGTCATTGCGAGCGGAGCGAAGCAATCCATCTCTCAGCGCGCGGAGGTATGGATTGCTCCGCTCGCAATGACGGGGTGAGTTCCGATTCAGGTGTCAAACAGCGGAGGGGATGTGAATCCGCGTTCTCGCGGCATTGATTGCCCGAGGTTTGCGTTCGTTTCACCCTCTCAATCAACAGAGGGCGCAGGGAAAGCCGGGTGCTGGTTGCA
>NZ_PSRR01000356.1 GCF_004296405.1 Bradyrhizobium sp. Leo170 | reverse complement strand
GCAAAGCCAACGGGGCGCGCGTTCGCGCGCCCCGTTGGCTTTGCCCACCCTACGCCACCACATCAAAACTCAGCATGCCCCTGCGGGTCGAGCAGGCGGTTGAAGCGTTGCGCGGCGGCCATCGCGAAGCGCAGCGTCATCAGCTTGCGGGTCGGCGCCGGCAGGCGATGCTCCGGCGCTTCGCAATGCAGGTGCGCGCCATAGGCGTCGGCGACGATCAGGCCGGTGTCGGCGGGAAAGATCTCGCACGGCAGATCCTGCGTGAAGGCAAAGAACAGCCGGTCGCAATGGAGGCGATAGTCCTGCCATTTCTGGTCGGCGCGCAAATCCTCTAGCGATGACTTGATCTCGACGATCCAGATCTCGCCGCGCTCGTTCAGCGCCACCAGATCGGCACGCCGGCCCGACGGCAGCGGCAATTCGCTGATGCAGGAGAACCCGAGCGAGCGCAACAGCCGCGCCGTCCCGCGCGCGATCGCAAGCGCCGTCTCCGACTGGCGACGGTCCGGCGGCGGAACAAGGGCGATGTTGCGAGCGGACGATTCCATTCCAATAACCTAGCCGATTCCGGCGGACCGCCCAACACGGCCATTGGCGGGAACCCAAACTGCTCTGTCCGCTTAACAGACGGCCGCTGCATCACCCGGGCGGACCTGGAGGGCTGCCCTGTGATCGACGACCTCTGGTACAAGAACGGCGTTATCTATTGTCTTTCCGTCGGCACCTATATGGATGCGAACGGCGACGGCGTTGGCGACTTCAAGGGGCTGTTGCGCCGGCTGGATTATCTGCACGGCCTCGGCGTCACCGCGATCTGGCTGATGCCCTTTCAGCCCTCGCCAGGCCGCGACGACGGCTACGACATATCAGACTATTACGGCGTCGATCCGCGCTATGGCACGCTCGGAGACTTCGTCGAATTCACCCATGGCTGCAAGCAACGCGGCATCCGCGTCATCATCGACCTTGTCGTGAACCACACCTCCGACCACCATCCCTGGTTTCGCGAGGCGCGCAAGAACAGGGAATCCCAGTATCGCGACTGGTATGTCTGGTCCGACAAAAAACCCGCGAACGCCGACACCGGCATGGTGTTTCCCGGCGTGCAGAAGTCGACCTGGAGCAGGGACAAGGAATCCGGCGCCTGGTACTTTCATCGCTTCTACGATTTCCAGCCGGACCTCAACACATCGAATCCGCATGTGCAGGCGGAAATCCTCAAGATCATGGGGTTCTGGATCCAGCTTGGCGTTTCCGGCTTCCGCATGGATGCGGTGCCCTTCGTGATCGCGACCAAGGGACCAAAGGTCAAGAAGCCGGTCGAGCAGTACGACATGCTGCGCGCTTTTCGGGAATTCCTGCAATGGCGCGAGGGCGACGCGATCATTCTGGCCGAAGCCAATGTGCTGCCGAAAACCGACATGGAATATTTCGGAAGCGATGGCGACCGGATGCACATGATGTTCAATTTCCAGGTCAACCAGCATCTGTTCTATGCGCTCGCCTCCGCCGACTCGCGCCCGCTTGCAAGAGCGCTCGAGGCGACAAAGCCGCGTCCGGCGACGGCCCAGTGGGGCCTGTTCCTGCGCAACCATGACGAACTCGATCTCGGCCGCCTGACCGACGCGCAGCGCAAGACTGTGTTCAGGGCATTCGGCCCCGACAAGGAGATGCAACTCTACGATCGCGGCATCCGCCGCCGCCTCGCGCCGATGCTGGGGGGCGACCGGCGCCGGCTCGAGCTTGCCTACAGCTTGATGTGTACGCTGCCGGGCACCCCGGTCTTCCGCTATGGCGACGAGATCGCGATGGGCGACAATCTCGATCTGCCCGAGCGCGGTTGTGCACGCACGCCGATGCAATGGTCGACGGAGCCACATGCCGGATTCACGAAGGGCGACAGGCCGGTCGTGCCCGTCATCGATACCGGCCCTTACGGTTATGAGCACGTCAACGTCGCCAAGCAGCGCCGCGATCCGAATTCAATGCTGAACTGGACCGAACGCATCATCCGCATGCGCAAGGAAGTCCCGGAGGTCGGCTGGGGCGATTTCAGCATCATCGACACGCGCGATCCTGCCATATTCGTGATCCGCTATGACTGGCGCAACAATTCGGTGCTGTTCGTCCATAACCTCGATGACAGGCCGCGCGAGGTGGCGTTTTCGGCCGGGCTTCCCGGTGACATCGGCAAGCTGCTGATCAGTCTTCTCACCGAGGACCACAGCCGCGCCAATGGACGCGGCCAACACCGGCTATTGCTCGAAGCCTATGGCTACCGCTGGTACAGGATGGGCGGGCTCGATTACCTGTTGAAACGCAGCGATATCGATCAGGCCGACAACGGCGGTCACCCGGCCTGACCGACGTCGGATCACTCGCTGCGGTTCACCTCTCCCCCGTCGAGATCGAGAGCATCATGATTTCGATGCCCCGGCGGCGCGATGATGACGCCTTCATTGCCGCGCAGCTCGAGCACGCTTTCGATCGTCTCGCCCTCGCGGTCGAAAAAGGTCGACAGCAGGATTTCGCTGTTGAAAGCAATCGCACTCGAGGTGACCGCGGCTGGCTCGGCCCCTAAGTTCAGCGCCACGATCAGCGCGCCCTCCTCGCCGCGCCGGCGATAGAGCAGGATGTCGCCTTGCGCGGCGACCCGTTCATAGCTGCCGGTCACGAGCTGCGGCCATTGCCGCCGAAGCGCGATCAGCGCCTGGTACAGGTTGAGGATCGACGTCTTGTCGGCACCGAGACTGGCGACGTTTTCGCTCAATGCATCGTGGGCGAGCGGCAGCCAGGGCTTTACGGTCGAGAAGCCGGCATTGGGCTCAGCATCCCATTGCATCGGCGTGCGGCAACCGTCGCGGCCGACGCCGATACCCGGCACATTCCTCTCGAAGGGATCGCGCACTTCACTGGGCGCGATCGGAACCTGGCGCATGCCGATCTCGTCGCCGTAATAGAGCGTCGGCGTGCCGCGCAGCGTCAATAGCAGCATGGCCGCGACGCGCGCCTGTTCGGGCCCGACCCGGCTCGCCACTCGCGGACGGTCGTGATTGCCGAGCACCCAGTTCGGCCATGCGCCCGGCGGCAGCGCCTTCTCATAATCCTCGATGATCCGCTCGATCGAGCGCGCGCTCCACAAGGTCGACAGCAGCGCAAAGTTGAACGGCATTTGCGCGCCGGTGAGATCGTTGCCGTAATAGGCGACGAGGCGATGCAGCGGCAGATAGATCTCGCCGATCAGCACGCGGCCATCGAATTCGTCGGTGACGCGCCGCATCTCGGCGATCACCTCGTGCACCTCCATTTGGTCGGTGGAATATTGCGTCAGGATCTTCTCATGCGGCGGCCGGCCCTCGTGATAATGCGGGTTGGGCGGGTTGTCGCGAAACTTGGCGTCCTTGATCAGATGCCAGATGACGTCGACGCGAAAGCCGTCGACGCCCTTGCCGAGCCAGAACCGCATCACGTCATAGATCGCATGGCGGACCTCCGGATTGCGCCAGTTCAGGTCCGGCTGCTGGGCCAGGAAGGCGTGGTAGTAATATTGACCGCTCTCGCTGTCATATTCCCAGGCGCTGCCGCCGAATTCCGACAGCCAGTTGTTCGGCGGTCCGCCGCCCGGCTTCGGATCGCGCCAGATGTACCAGTTGCGCTTCGGGTTATCGCGCGAGCTTCGCGATTCGATGAACCAGGGGTGCTGGTCCGAGGTGTGATTCGGCACCAGATCGAGGATCAGCCTGAGCCCCGTGTCGTGGGCTGCCGCGACCAGCGTGTCGAAATCCTCCATCGTGCCGAACTGCGGATCGATGCCGGTATAGTCGGAAATATCGTAGCCGAAATCGACCATCGGCGACGGATAGATCGGCGACAGCCAGAATGCGTCGACGCCAAGTTCTCTTAAGTACGGCAGCTGCCGCAAAATCCCCTTAAGATCGCCGACCCCGTCGCCGTTGGAATCCTGAAACGAGCGCGGATACACCTGATAGAAGATGCCGCGCCGCCACCAATCTTTTTCAATATCGCCCATAGGGCCACGTGATCCTTCAATTCAGGCTTGAACGTGGCAACACGCTAACGCATGGCGGGTTCACACGAGATTTCGTTGATCACAGACCGAGCCACGAGCTCCGCTTCACCTCGCCCCGCCTGCGGGGAGAGGTCGGATCGCATCGCAGATGTGATCCGGGTGAGGGGGAGCCTCCGCGAGTCCTCCTGTCACCGTATTCGCGGAGAGAGCCCCTCACTCCTACCCTCTCCCCGTAAGAACGGGGAGAGGGAGAACATCACACGTGGCGGCCGATCGCGAGCTGGTAGATGGTGATCAACACCTCGAACAGGATCAGGAAGACGATGATCATCTCGAGCCGCAGCGAGCGGCGGGTATCGATGATATCGGTCAGGACCTGCGCGGTCTCGGCGATGACCGCGAGCTTGCGGTTGAGCGATTCGGCGCGCTCCTTCAATTCGTATTCGTCCTCGAGCCGGGCGTAGAGCCGCTCGAGCTGCGGCTTGTCCCAGAGGATGTCGGGCTTCTCGGACACTTCGACCGGGCCCGAGACGCGATGGCGAACCGACAAGGCGTTGCCGATGTGCTTCAGGATCGCGGCGCGGCCGCTATGGATCTGCCCGCTCTTGGCGAGGTCGCGCGCGAATGGCTCGGTCATGTCGAACACCGCGGCGACCTCGCGCTCATGCCGCGCCAGCACGACGCTTTTCGCCAGCGCCTCGCCGACCAGGATCAGCCGCTCCGGCGACAGGCTCTGCAGATAGATCGGCCCGCCCGGCGGAATTTGATCGTCCTTCTCGGAGGCGAGCTCGATGGTGGCGCTCTCCTCCTCGCGCCGCGCAAACGGCGCGACCAGGCGCGACTGCAGCCCGCGCAGGAACTCCTCCTCCTCCAGCGCATTCAGCCCGATCAGAACCACGACGCCGTAACGGAACAGGATCGCGACACCGTTCTCATTGACGCGGAATGCCAATGGCGTCGTCGCCAGCACATCGCTGCGCTCCAGCCCCGATGTGTTCAGGCGTTCGGCCACAAAGAAGGCGCGGGCCGTGGTGCGCGGGCCTCCGAGCGGCGACCGCGAAACCTGGCTGACGGGATGTTCCGATACGGTGGATGCCATTCCTCTTACAGACTACATGTTCAAGAACTGTGCAATCCTATCACAGTCCGGCCCGCGACCGCATGGCGTTCCCGGGACGTGTTGACGCGATTTTCCCAGCGCATAAGGTGCCGCTATGGATAACAAAACCGAAACAAAACCGAAGGCCGGCGCCATCATCGTGCCGGTGACGCTGTTCGAGCAGAACTGCACCATCCTCTGGCACGAGCCGACCAAGAAGGCGGTCGTGATCGACCCCGGCGGGGACGTCCCGAAGATCCAAGAGGCGATCAAACAGACCGGCGTCAGCGTCGAGAAGATCTGGATCACCCATGGCCATATCGACCATGTCGGCGGCGCCGCCGAACTGCGCGACGCGCTGAAGGTGCCGATCGAGGGCCCGCATATCGCCGACAAATATCTGCTCGACAATGTGGTCAGCAGCGGCGCGCGTTTCGGCATGAGCGGCGTGCGCGACTTTGCGCCGGACCGCTGGCTCGAGGAGGGCGAGCAGGTCACAATCGGCGAACTCACTTTCGAGATCCTGCATTGCCCCGGCCATTCGCCTGGCAGCATCGTGTTCTTCAACCGGGAATTGCGCTTCGCCCATGTCGGCGACGTCCTGTTCAACGGCTCGGTCGGCCGCACCGATCTGCCCGGCGGCAGCCACGAGACGCTGATCAGGTCGATCAAGGAGAAATTGCTGCCGCTTGGCGACGACGTCGGCTTCATCTGCGGCCACGGCGCCGGCTCCAGCATCGGCCAGGAGCGGATGACGAATCCGTTCATCACCGGCGAACTGTGAGCGACGCCGCGGCTTATCGGCGCGGCGCCAGAATTACTTCATCAAACCGGCCGCAGTCAGCGCCCGGGTGATCACATCGCTGATCTCGCGAGCGCGGCCGCGGAAGCTGTGTGACGACGGCGCAGCCTGACGGGAGGGCGTCGCGCGCGGCAAGGGCATCGGCTTTGCCGCCTCCTTTGCGACCGGCTTGGTCACAGGCTTGACCACCGGCTTTGCGGCTTCTCTGGCAACCGGCGCGGGTCGGCGGGCCCGTTCGGTGAGGCCGAAGAAATTCGCGATATGATAGGACGACGAAATCCCGGCCTCGATCAGGAAGGCGCCGGCTTCGCCATAACGTTCGTCATTGGCGGCGATGCCGAGCGGCGTGCCGTGGGCCATGCCGGTGATGGTGTAGGATTCGACCATGGTCTCGCCGTTCGAATCCCACCAGACCTCGCGCGGATAGCCGTCGACCATCGTCGCCGCCATCGGCGCCTCCGGCAGGCCGTGCACGTCGAGCCATTGCCTGACGATCGCGTCCGCATTGCCGGGATTGACGGTGCGATCGGCACTGCCGTGCCAGACCGAAACCTTCGGCCACGGACCATCGTGCTTCCAGGCGCCGCGCACGAGATCGCCCAGTTCATTGGCGGTGCGCGACGACGCCTGCATCATGCCATTGAGGGCTTCGCGCAGATTGGTGGCGATGCCGAATGGGAGGCCGGCAACGATCGCGCCTGCCGCGAAGACATCCGGATAGGTCGCGAGCATCACCGAGGTCATGGCACCGCCGGCAGAGAGGCCGGTGACGTAGATGCGGCGTGGATCGAGCTTGTGATCGATGACCATGCGCGCGATCATCTGACGGATCGAGGCAGCCTCGCCCTTGCCGCGTGTGATGTCCTGCGGATCGAACCAGTTGAAGCAGGTGTTGGCGTTGTTCGCCGGCTGTTGTTCCGGCAATAGCAGCGCAAAACCATAGTGACGCGCAAGCGTCGACCAGCCCGCACCGAGATCGTAACCAGCCGCGGTCTGGCCGCAGCCATGCAGCACGACCACGAGCGCCGCGCCGCGCGGCATTCCTTCCGGCACGAACGAATACATCTTCAGCGCGCCGGGATTCGATCCGAACTCGGCGGTCTCGACCAGCGGACTATCGACATCAGGTGCAAGGCTTCGCCGGTAGACGGCGGCAAACCCATTGAATCCATTCAGCCGGGGCAGATGGCTTAGGAACTCGATGTTCTTGGCAAGTGACAACAGCAACTCCTGAGGTGATTTCGACCAGCCTCGGCCAAACACATAGTTGCTGCAGCGCAAAATAAAAAGTCCGTATACTGTCATTCCCCGCGAAATCGTGAGGCGGGCGGTAAATTCGTGATCCAAGATTAATTTGTGATCATGTTGCGCGCCGCATCCATGACAGGAATGCGGTGCAATGATGATCGACAGCCCAAACAATGCGCATGCCGAATGCAGCGCCAGCCGCGCTGAGCCTGCGGCTTCGATCGCGAAGAACACGGCGCCAATTGCGGCCACGCCGGCCGCATTGCCGATCTGCGCCGTGGTGCTGTACATGCCGGAACCCGCACCCGCGCTCGCAGGTTTCACCGTCGAAAGCACTGCACTCGAGAGCGGCGCCATCACCAATCCTTGCCCGTAGCCGAAGATCATCAGCACCAGCGCAAGCGACAGCGCGGAAGGCGCCTCAATCAATGCCGTCGTCACGGCAATCGCGACAAGGCCCACAATCTGCAGCGCGCAGCCCTCGATCAGCACCAGCGTGCCGCGATGCCTGGCCCGCGCGCCGCTATGGCGCGAGGCGACCACGAAGGTGAGTGCGGCCGGCATAAAGACGAGACCAGCCTGAAGCGGCGGAATATGCAGCGCTTTCTGCATGAACATGGTCATGATCAGATAGAACGAGAGATTGGCGAAGAAGAAAAAGAACACCGCGACCAGCCCGCGCATGAAGGCTGCGTCAGCCAGCAGCGCGAGATCGATCAGCGGCATGCCGCCGCCGCGCGCGATCACGCGTTCGAGCCGGACGAACACGGCGATGATCACAGCGCCGCCCGCCATCACCAGCCACACCCAGGGCGACCAGTGCACATCGTGGCCGAACAGCAGCGGTCCGATCAGGCACAGCAATCCCGCAAACAGCACGACCGCGCCGGGAAGGTCGAGCCTCGTGCCGGCGCGATGCGGCACCGTCGGCATGATCCTGAGCGCGGCGGCAATGATGACGATGCCGAAGGGCACGTTGACGAAAAACACCGCGCGCCAGCCAAGCCCGGCAAGATCAAGCGTCACCAGCACGCCGCCGAGCAGGAAGCCGGCGGCGCCCGAGAGGCCCAGCACGATGCCATAGATGCCGAAGGCACGGGCGCGCGCCGAATCGGCAAACAACAGATGCAGCGTCGCCAGCACCTGCGGCACCATCAGCGCCGCGGTCGCGCCCTGCGCCAGTCGCGCGATGATCAGCTCGGGGCCGGATTGCGCAAGCCCGCACCACAGCGACGCCAGACTGAAGCCTGCAACACCGGCGACGAACACGTTCCTGGTGCCGTAGATGTCGCCGAGCCGGCCGCCGGTGACCACCAGCGTCGCATAGGCGATCAGGTAGATCGCGATGACGGCTTCGATCTCGGCGGCGCTCGCCTGCAGCTCCACCGCGATCGTCGGGATCGCGACATTGACGATGAAGGCATCGACCCCGAACATGAATTGCGCGGCGACCACTGTCGCCAACACCCACCAGCGCCGCGAGGAATCCACTGACATAGTGCCACTGATATAGGTGACGATCTGGTGCATGGCGGGCCGTTCCGTTCAAAATCTGTTGTGCCCCCAAGCTACAGATTCGACTCATTCCGGCGATTACCTCCGAGGTAAGTCTCGCAGTCCGTAGCCCGGGTGGAGCGCAGCGTAACCCGGGGTGTGTTCGCCGCGGACGCAGCAGTCCCGGG
>NZ_PSRR01000355.1 GCF_004296405.1 Bradyrhizobium sp. Leo170 | reverse complement strand
CGGTGCGAAGAGCGCGGCGGAGTGGACGAAGCGTCCGTCCTTGAAGTGCTCGGCGAGCGCGGCGCGGGGTCCTTCGCGCGCTGGCGCGGAAGGACCGGCGTGTCCTTGCACGAGGATTCGAGCGCAGAGCGCGAGGGGCGGCTGCACGATGCCGACGGCCTTGATCGTGGCCAGCAGCAACGCGTCGGCCTGCGGGGTGGATTTGGTCTGGCGCAGACGGTCGAAGTTCTCCTTCAGCGCGCGCGGATCGACCTTCATGAGATGCATGGGAATGCTCCTTTTTGGGGTTGCGGGCCGGCTCGACCGGCCTTTCTCGTCTTCTTTCCGAAGACATCACCCGGCCCGCGGAGCGGACGGGCCGGTGCAACTGCGGCCGAGCATCCCTGGCCGGCAGGACCAGCGGGGCCAAAGGCCCTTGCGCAGGACGACGGGCCGGGATCGCGCAGGCGGCGGTTGAGCTTCAGCGCCGGCGGCCCGCCCGGTCTGCGAGCGGGCTGCTTTCATCCATTTTCACCCCTTTCCTCTCCAATTCCTAGAATCGCAGGCTTGAAGCGCCACCATAATGGTGGCATATAGAAGCATGGAGAAGAGGCGTCCGACCTACGACCTCGAAGCGATCAAGACGGCGTTCGGGTCGGTCGAGACGCTTGCGATGACGTCATCCGCGCTGCGCGACGCCTTAGCCTTGGGCTTTGATCGCGCGGGGGTCGTCGAAACGATGGCAGGGATCGAGCGGCGAATGTTCTACAAGTCGATGACCACGTTCGCGGATCATCGCGTCTGGCAGGACGTCTACCACGTCCCGGCGCGCGGCATGACGCTCTACGTGAAATTCCAGGCCGACGTCGTGACCGAGTTCACGGTCATGTCGTTCAAGGAGAAATGACCATGGCAGTATCGAAGACGGACCTGCCCGACACGATGGTCTCTCCGGAGACCGGCGAAACGCTGCGCCGCGGCGTTCGTGCGTTAATCGTCACCTACAAGGGCAAGAGCATCACGGTCGAGCTGCCGGGCTATTATCCGGACAACGGCGACGATGGCATCCATTTCGGGGACGACATGGCCGTGACCGATGCGGCGCTGCGGGCCTTGAAGGAAGAGATCGAAGGTATTCCCTCGCCTGCCACGATCAGACGGGTGCGCGAGAAGCTGAAGCTATCGCAGCGCGAGGCGGGCGGCCTGCTCAAAGTCGGAGAGAATGCGTTTGACAAGTATGAGCGTGGCCTGGTCGAGCCGAGTGGTCCGACCAGCCAGTTGTTGCGGCTCCTCGATCAGCATCCCGAGCTGATCGAGGAATTGCGCGAGAGCGCCTAAGCGGCGATTGTCTTGGCCTCGCTTGCGATGGCCGCCGCAAGCGCCTTCTCGACCTCGGCGAGTTGCCGGCGCTTGTCCGCGAGCTCGCCGGCGAAGGCGAAGTCGCCGCCTTCGCGCGACTGGTAGGCCGCAAGGCGCCGGCGCGCATCGGCGAGTCGCTGGCGAAAGCGTTCCCGCTCCTCTTCGAAATCATCCAGAGCGTACTCGAGGCGTGAGACCGCGCCAAGCGGCGTCACCGTGACCGACAGATCAACCTCGTACTCGGCGGCGGTGCGCATCAGCATGGTGCCGTAGCGATAGCCCTCGCGTCCGAAGCGCTCGCCCGTATATTCGAGGTCGAAGCCACCAATCGAGGCGATGATGATCTCACCTTCCTGCTGAAGCTGGACGCGAGTCAGGATCTCCTTCATCAGCGCGCGGCCGGCCTCCTTGCGCTCGGCATAGCGCTTGCCTGCACGCTCATGGCGAAGGCCTCGCCCGTCGTCGGCACAAGGCGTTGGATGTCCTGTCCGATCTCCACGATGCGCCGGGTCGAATATTCGATCTCGCGTTCAGCATCGCGCACCTGGCGACGAACGGCATGCTGGTCGTCGATATGGGCGGCACGCAACCGTTCGAGCCGTGCGATATCGGCCTCTAACCCCGCCTTCTGCATCAAGCGCGGGTCACCCGATGCGATCGCTTTCGCCATGGCGAACTGGTTCGCCTGACCTTCGCCCAGGTCTTCGAGCCGCCGGATCGAGGTGTCGCCCGAGAGCGCGGCCGCGATGAAGCGGGCCTTGCGCTCGTTGTTCTGCCACGTCGTGGCGTCGAGCGAGCCCTCGGTCGCGTAGGCGAAGATATCGACCTCGTCGGGCTGGTTGCCCTGGCGGACAATGGGGCCCTCGCGCTGCTCGATCTGAGACGGAAGCCAGGGTACGTCGAGATGGTGCAGGGCCTTGAGGCGCAACTGCGCATTGACCCCGGTGCCCATCGTGTCGGAGGAACCGATCAGGAAGCGAACCTTCCCGGCGCGCACATCGCCGAACAGGCGCTGCTTCGCTTCTGACTTCTTGTAATCCTGCATGAACGCGATTTCCGATGCGGGCACGCCCATGCGGATGAGCTCGTCGCGAATCCAGCGATAGGCCGAGAAGCCGCGGCTCTTCTCCACGCTGATCGTGCCGAGATCGGAGAAGATCATCTGTGCGGCGCCCGGAAGCTCGAACGGCTTGCCGTCCGGGCGCACATAGGTGTTTTCCGCGGTGTCCTTCCAGATGCGGAAGGCGTTCGCGATGAGATTGTTGAGCTTGTTTTCCGGCTCGTCGTCATCGTTCGGATCGACGAGACGCAAATCGATCGCCCCGTGGCGACCGGCAGTGATGACGGAGAGAAGAATATCATCGCCCGGCTCCGGCGGTCGATCGCGCATCTCGATCGCCCTGATGCGCTCGTCGAGCAGCATCTGGTAGCGCTTGAAGGCCGCTGTCGGCTTGGACGTTAGGATCTGTCGTCGGCCGGTCGAGATCCCCGGCACCTTCACATATTGACGCAGATCCTCGGGCAGCACCACGTCCGCGAAGGAGCGGAACATGGCTATCAGCTCCGGAACGTTGACGAAGGTGGCGAAGCGGGTGACCGGCTTGTATTTGCCGGAGGGCTGAAGCTCGAGCTCGGTCGAGACATCGCCGAAGGTCGAGGCCCAGGCGTCGAACTCGTGCAGCCCGCGCTGCGAAAGCGCCTCGTAACCCAGATAGCGCTGCACAGAGAACATCTCGCCGAGCGTGTTGGTGATCGGCGTCCCGGAGGCGAGCACAAGCGCCCGGCCGGGGTTCTTCGTCTCAATGAAGCGCGACTTCACATAAAGGTCCCAAGCGCGCTGCGAGCCGTTCGGATCGACACCCTTCAGCGTCGACATGTTGGTGACGAAGGAGAGCTTTCTGAACTCCTGCGCCTCGTCGACGATGATCTGGTCGACGCCGATCTCGGAGATGGTCAGAAGATCGTCCTTGCGAGTCGAGAGCGATTCCAGCCGCTCCTTCAGACCCTCCTTCAACCGTTCGAGCCGCTTGCGCGAGACACGGTCGTCGCTCTCGACCTTGGTCAGCAAAGTTTCGTGAAGCTCCAGCTCGTCCTGGATCATCTGCTGCTCGAAGGCCGACGGGACGCCGATGAAGCGGAAGGCGGAATGGGTGATGATGATCGCATCCCATGTCGCGGTCGCCGCACGGGACAGGAACCGCTGGCGCTTGTCCTTGGTAAAATTGGCATCGTCCGCGACGAGGATGCGCGCATTGGGATAGAGCGCCAGGAACTCGCGCGCCGCTTGCGCGAGGCAGTGGCCAGGCAGACCAGCATGGCCTTGGCGATCAAGCCGAGCCGGCGCTGCTCCATGACGGCGGCCGCCATCGTCATGGTCTTGCCGGCGCCGACCGCGTGGGCGAGATAGGTCGAGCCCGCCGACACGATGCGCCAGATGCCGCGCTTCTGATGCCCATAAAGAACAAAGGCGCCAGAGGCGCCCGGGAGCTTCAGATGCGAGCCATCGAAGGCTCGTGGCGCGATGTTGTTGAAGCGGTCGTTGTAGACCCGCGCCAGCCTGTCGGTGCGATCGGGATCGGACCAGATCCAGCGCTGGAAGGCGTCCTTGATCTTTTGCAGCTTCGTCTTCGCGGCCTCGGTGTCCACGACATTGAGCACGCGCCGCTCGCTCATCTCCTCCTTGATGGTGTCGAAAATCTGCGGGACGCGACTGTTCAGCGCATCCGCGAGAAGCTCGCCGGCATGCCGACGATCCGTGCCCCATTCCGACGTGCCGGCCGCCATCCAGCCGAGCTGACGCGCCTCCACGGTCCATGAGGCCAGTTCGGGCATGTGATGGATCCTGATGTCGGCCTCCATCATCTCCTTGACGAAGGCGACGACATCGGCGGCCGGAATCCAGGGCGCGCCAAGCCGCGCGGTAATATCGAAGGGGCGCAAATCGCCAGGCTGCACGCCTCGCAGCGCCGTGACGTTGCACTCATAGGACGGGTCGAGCGCGGCTCCGCCGTCTTCAGCTTGTCGCGGATATGGCCCGACAGATAAGCGTCCGCCGTCTGCCACGATCCATCGGTCGGATCGCGAAAGATCGCGCTGCCGAGTTCGGCGACGACGTCCTGGGCGCCGCGATGCAAGAGCTCTGCAATGTGGTCGATGTCAACACGCCCGCGCTCGTTGAGCACAACAGCCAGCGCGTCGGCCGCGCCGGTGATCACCGGCGGCGATGGCGGCGAGATCACGCGCTCGGTGAAGATCGGACCGGGCTTTGCGGTATTGGTCTCGAGGTCATAGTCCTCGATTGAGGCAACCAGCCAGCAATCGGGATCGTCGAGGAAAGGCTGGATGTTGGGGCGGCGGTGCGTCTCGCGTACTTCGCCAGTTTCCTCGTCTGCCGATAGCGAGATAGTGGTGAAGTTGATCGGCCCGAAGTCACGAACAAAGCTCGACCAGGCGATGGGCAGCCTGACCTGCGCCTCCTTCCACGGCCGGTCGAGCTCCTGTGCCTTCAGAACTTCGCGCACGGCATCGCGGATCGGGATCAGCTTCCTGATAATCCGGACGTGTTTTTCCGGGATACCGTCGACACTACGGTTCCTGTGGGCCTTTACGGCGACGGACTGGCCGTCGAGAATCTGCATCAGGCCGTGGGCCTTGTCGAAGAAGAAGCTGCCCTCACGCACATGCCGATCGGATGGAAGATCGGCCGCGGCGTGATCGTCGGAGTCCTCCAGATCGGGATCGATCATGTCGGGTTCGCCGTCGTAGACGGCTTCCGGAAGGAGCGCAACGGCGGCCGTGAGTGCGAGGTCGAGGTCCTCGCCGTCGCGGGGACGGCATGTGTAGGTCTCGCCGAAGGGACCGGAGGCGAGCTTGTGCGTGCCGAGCACATACTCAGGATGGTCAGCGAACCAGCGGTTCACGCGGATGGCGCCTTCATCCTCCGTCGCCGGCCGAACCTCGTCGACCTCGAGCCAGGATCGATTACCTTCGGGATCGCCGATCTTGCGCTTGCGGAAGAACAGGATGTCGACGACGACATCGGTGCCGGCGCTGGCGCGGAAGCTGCCCTCGGGCAGCCGGATGGCGGCGATCAGGTCAGCGGTCCTGGCGATATGGCCGCGCGCCGAGGTGTCCGCCTTGTCCATCGTGCCCGAGCTGGTCACGAAGGCCGCAAGCGCCCCCGGCTTCAGCAAGTCGATCGCCCGCGCGAGGAAATAGTCATGCAGGCGAAGGCCCAGCAACCGGTACGCACGATCCGATCGCACGGTGCGATCAGAAAAGGGCGGATTGCCTATCGCGAGGTCGAAGCTCGCCGGCAGCACCGTGCGCGAAAAATCGCCGGTGACGATCCGCGCCCGCGGCTGCAACAGACTTGCGATACGCCCCGTGACCGGATCGAGCTCGATTCCGGTGACATGGGAGATATCACGAAGCCCTTCCGGCATTAGCGCCGGAAACAGCCCCGTGCCGATGCCGGGCTCGAGCACGCGGCCGCCACGCCAGCCCAGACGTTGCAGGCCTGCCCAGATCGCACGGACGATGAACTCTGGCGTGAAATGCGCATACTGGGTGCAGCGCGCGAGCGAGGCATGGTCGAGATCGCCGACGGCATCCTCAAGGTCTAATCCGATCGCCTCCCCCCCTTGCGAAACTCGGCCTCGCCCGGACGCTGGAATACCGAGTTGGCGAGCTCGGACGCGCCGAACCCGGTGAAGCGGATCAGCTGCTCCTGCTCCTCAGGCAGAGCCGGCCGCTCATCGGCCTCGATGGCGGCGGCAAGCCGGATCGCCGCGATGTTGTCGTGCGCGCGAACCTTCCAGCCCTTCGCCAGGGCGCGGTCGGAGGTGAGATAGAAATTCGCACCGCGCGCGCGATGCGTGGACGATTTGGAGCGCGCGACCGCCGCGGCCGGACGCGCAGGGGCCGGCGTCGACGGATCGGGATCGTCGTCATTATCCGGCCCCGCGATAGGGCCGCCGGCAAAGGCGGTCACGCCGAGGCCGAGGCCCGACGACAAAGCGGTCTTGCCGAAGAGATCGAGGATAAAGGGATCGTCTTGCGCCATTGGAAATCTCCTTGTGATGAAGGCGCGTGCCATCGTCCCGCCGGACAGGCAGGCGATGGCGTTCGCATCGGGTGGATGGAGGGCCGGTTCTCCCGGCAGCGGAAACGCGAAGTCCGCCAGGCTTGTCGCGGAGTTCGGGCGGTCCCGCCGCCTATGACGTCTCTTCGGACGGAGAAGGTTGCCGCGGAGTGGATGACGCCTTGGCGGCTTCGTTCCAGAACTCCTCGAGCATATCGACGGTGGAGCGGTAGCGGATGGCGTCAGCGGTGATGAGCATCACGCTGCCGCCGAAGCCGTCCGGCCGCATCTTCGTGCAGGTGAACGCCGCGGTCACGACGATCTTGTCGATCGTGGCGGAGCGGCGCACGATGTCCTGGAACATCCGACCCCAGCCGCTGTCGGTGTCGGTAAGATCGACGTCGATATCTTCCGGCGGATCGTCGCCCGCCTCCGCGTCATGTCGCACCAGCAGCGCGGCGACCTGCTTGCCGATACTGGTCTCGCCGTATCCGCGCGACGCCTCGCAAGCGGCGCGCAGATCATCGACCGACAAAGTGACGATGTCGCTCGGCCCGCACCACGAATAGTAATAGATGCCGTCTGCCTCGCTTTCCGCGTCGAAGACGAGATCGAGGATCAGCCGCTCCAGCGGCGTCATATCCGCCGCAGGAAGGTTGGGCTGTACCACGGTCGGGGAGTAGTAGTCTGCCATGGCACTCTCCCTCACGCCGCGATAGCGTCGGGCAGGTAGCGCAGATGCACCGGGAGCTTGGCGGCGATCTCCGCGTCGGTCAGCCGGTCGAGCAGCTTCAGCACCGTGCCGCGCTGGCCGCCATAGACCAGCACCGTGCGCTCGCCGCGCAGGTGCTCGGCCCAGCGATCTCCAGCGTAGCCGCGATAATCATCATGTACGCTCGACCAGATGTGTTCGAGCCGCTCTTCGCGTGACATCGCCTTCGTGGGCCGCGATTCCCGCTCGATGATCGCGGCGCGCATCCGATCCGGCGAGCTCTTGTCGTAAAGATCGCAATAGCCGTGGAAGTAGCGCACACGACCATCGATCGTCAGCGCGAAGAAGACGCTGGTGATGCTGCCGGTGAGGAATTTCGCGCAAGGCAAACATCTCAGGCGTCATCCAGAACGGCGGCAGGATCTCGAACATATGGTCGTGCTCGTCCTGGCCGACCTCAAACCATTCGCCGCGATAGAGAGCGCTGTCGTCGTTCTCCCAACGGTTCGGCCGCTGCGCGCGGCGATCGAACATGCGGAACATCTGCCGGCGGTCGGCGATGCCCTGATAGACCTTGCGGATCGGAGAGAGGGTCATGAGCGGGCTCCTTTCCGCCTCGTCGGGCCGGAGCGCGGCTCATCTTTCCGATTTCGCCATCGTCTTCAGCTCTTCCTGACCCCTCCTCCGCGGCCGCCTCTTCCGTCCGGCCGGGTCAAGGGCCGCGGCACGCGGGCGAAGCTTCACCTTTGACGCGGCCGGCGGGCATGCGGCAGCCGGGTGTCACCTTACCTTTCTCTTTCTGCTCCGTTCCCTGTCCACCTTGTCCACGACTACAAGAAGCGCTATCATTGCTCCCAATGAGAGCATTGGAGGCATCCATGCCCGGGAATCTGCATGTGCGCAATCTAGACGACGACCTCATCGCGAAGCTGAAAATCCGTGCGGCCCGTCACGGCCGCTCAGCGGAGGCCGAACATCGCGAGATCCTGCGCCAGGTCCTGGCAAGCGAGGGCGGGCCTGACTTTGACAGCCTCGCGGCCGAACTGCGGAAACTGACCGCGTCGCGCAAACAGACGCCTGCCGAGGTTCTGCTGCGCGAAGGCCGAGACGAGCGCTGATGGAGACGCTCGTCATCGATGCCAGCATTGCGATCAAATGGGTCGTGGAGGAAGAAGGGACCGACACCGCTGTCGATCTGCGGTCGCGTTTCCGGTTCGTGGCGCCTGAGCTTCTGATTCCAGAATGCGCGAACATCCTTTGGAAAAAGGTTCAGCGCGGCGAGCTCACCCGCGACGAGGCCGTCCTGGCGGCGAGGCTGCTCGAACGTGCCGGCGTCGACCTCTTGCCCATGGCCGGCTTGCTTGAGGAGACAACAAGCCTCGCGATCGAGCTTTCGCATCCGGCCTACGACTGCGCCTATCTGATAGCCGCGCGCCGGACCGGATCAAGATTTGTGACGGCGGATACGCGTCTGCTGCGCACCATTGCCGAACGCGCATCGAGTGCAATCGCGCATCTTTGCGTTTCGCTCTCGGACCTTCGGAAGGGTGCGCATTAGGCGCGGGCTCGCTCGCGCAGTTCCTCATTCCAGTCGCTGGCCTGCGGGCGAAGCCGATCGTACTTGCAGCCGGCGTTAATCGCGATCGTTTCAAGGCGCGCCGCATAGACCTCTCCCTGCCGATTGTTATCCGTCGCCGCGACGAGCCGCGCGCCCGGCCGCGCGCTCAGCGCTCGAATGGCG
>NZ_PSRR01000354.1 GCF_004296405.1 Bradyrhizobium sp. Leo170 | reverse complement strand
CAGCGAAGCAATCCATGCCGCCACAAGCGGTGAGATGGATTGCTTCGCTGCGCTCGCAATGACGGGAGACGTCGCGCTCGCAATAACGGGCGCCGCGACTTAGCTCGCGCCCAATCGTCCCTCCGCCGGCTTCTCGATCCGGTTGTGGAGCTGCCAGAAGCGCACGGTGCGCTGGGCGGTCTCGATCGACAGGCGGCGGAAATCCCGCTGTGCCTGCTCCATGGTTTGCGCGGAGATCGGTTGCGCTGCCGGCCGGTTGCCCAGGATCGTCTCCACCGTCGGCCAGTTCAGTCTGGCCGCGCGGCAGGGGATCAGGATCAGGTCGGAGCGGTGCCCCTCCATCAGCCGCGCGATCATCTCGGGCTCAACGTCGTTGAGCAGCGCAATCGCGACGATCACCTCGTCGAACTTGCCCGCTTCGGCGAACTGGAACACCGCCGCATCGTCCAGCTCGTTCAGCTTCTTCATCAGCTTGACGAGCTGTTCGGCAATGCCGAAGCTGCGTCGCACCGCAGGCTCCTCGCGCGCGATCTCGTCGAGCACCTCGCGGATCTCCTCCTGCAGCGCCGGCGGCGCGATCGAGAGCAGGCGGGCGCGCACGGCGTCCTTGGCGCGGTGCAGCAGCTCGCGCAGGAATTTGGTCGGAAGATCGATGCGTAGTCCCAGGATCTCGACCAGCTCGTCGTCATCTTCAGCGCGCGCGACGATGCCGGAATAGCCGGCCTCCGAGAAGCGCGCGCCGGCATTGTTGGCGAGCCGGCGGATCACGCGCACCTCGCCGCGATCGACGATCACGTCGGTGACTTCTTCGGGAATATTGGCGCGGCCGGAGATCGCAAGCAGGTGGTCCTGTCCCTTGGTGCTGGCAACCTCGACCAGGGTCTCCGTCGAGACGCGGATCGAATGCGCCAGCACTTCGCCGGCGACCTCGATCTTGTCGTCCTTGGCCAGGTGCTGGATTACCTCGAACGGTGCGTAGTCGATCGGCGCGAGGCGCTTGCTGAGCTCGGCTTTGGCCCGGCTCTCGACGCGCGTGATCAGGAGGCACAGGACGTCGTCGAACACCTTGACCTGTTCGTCGCTCAAGCGTTCGCCGTCGTTCAGGAAGAGGTCCGTGACCCGCCGAAGGGTCTTGATCCGCTTCGCCGACGAGCCGTCTCTCACGGCTTCCTCGAGTTCGGCGATGATCGAGTGAGCCGGCTGTTGCACCATCATTGGAATTGTTCTTGTTGCAGGTTCTCTGGTTGGTCCTGAAAATGGCAAGCGCGGTCTTACGCCTGCGTTAAGCTGGAACCCGGTCCCGGTTGGAGCTCGCGGGGAAGGTTAGCAGGACGTAACCAATTCAACTCAAGATCGCCGGATCGTGCCTGCCGCTCGGCTGGATCAAGCCTGCAGCGTTTTCTTCAGGCGAACCGGTATCCACTTCGCTCGAAAACGCTGTAGATGTCCCCGGGAACATCAGGGGAGACCAGTCATGAGATCGGTCGTGATCACCGGCTGTCCACCGGCATCGGCTGGGCGGCGGCCAGGTTTCTGCTCGACCGCGGCTTCCGCGTGTTCGGCAGCGTGCGCAAGCAGGCCGATGCCGACCGGCTCACAGCCGAGTTCGGCGCCAATTTCACGCCATTGATCTTCGACGTCACCGATGAGGCCGCAGTGCTTGCCGCCGCACGCCAGGTTCGCGACGCGCTGAATGGCGAGACGCTTGCGGGCCTCGTTAACAATGCCGGCATTGCGGTGGTGGGCCCGGTGCTCGAGCTTTCGGCAGACGAATTCCGCCGCCAGATGGACGTCAACGTCATCGGGCCGGTGATCGCGACCCAGGCGTTCGCACCGCTGCTCGGCTCCGATCCGTCGCTGCGGGGTGCGAAGGGGCGGGTGGTGATGATCTCTTCCGTTTCGGGCAGGAACGGCAACCCGCTGATATCTGCCTATTCGGCTTCCAAACACGCGATCGAGGGGTTTTCGGAGAGCCTGCGCCGCGAACTGATGCTGTTCGGCATCGACGTCATCATCGTTGCGCCCGGCGCGGTGAAGACGCTGATCTGGGACAAGGCGGAAGAGGTCGATATTTCCGCCTACCAGAACTCGCCCTACTTCCCGGCGTTGCAGCGGATGCGGAAATTCTTGGCGTTGCTTGGCACGAACGCCCTGCCGCCGGAGAAGATCGCTGAGACCATCTTCAAGGCGCTGACGGCGCCGAACCCAAAGGTGCGTTACCAGATCACGCCGGATCCGATGCAGCTCATCATGGCGTCAATCCTGCCGAAGCGCACGCTCGACCGGATCATCGCCAAGCGTCTCGGCCTGATGCCATCAGCGTGAGCATGCCGGCGACATGTCATGCCCTCGCCGCATTCGCCCGTCACCGGAGCTTGCATGTCCACCATCGGCAAGAACCATGCGGAACTGACCGCGATCGCCAATGACGCGCTGCGCAGTCAGCCGGGATGCGAGACGGCGCAAGTTGTCGCCGTCTCCGCCCGGCCGCATGCGAGCGCGGGCCGCAATTGGGAAATCCCGAACGTCGTCCTCGGCGACAGCCTGATCAGCGACGTCGACCGCGCCGTCATCACCGTGCATCACCAGCTCGGCCGCAGATTCCATCTCGTCGGGGACCAATCCTAGAGCTTTTTCGAGCCAAGTACGGCGTGGCTCTGAAATCGTGCGTTTGTCGGGGCAGATCGGAAGTGATCGCCAGACGATCAAGACGACGCTTTTGACCCATTAGCGAACATGGAGCGAAATGGGTTCAAAGCTCGGCGGTAGTCGGACTAATGCGACGCCCCGTCGGTGTTGGGAAACGTGATGGCCACCCCAAGCTTGTCGCCAAGGCCGACATTTTGCTTTGTGTCCAACGGTGAATAGGACACTCAACGAACACCCAAGGGATGGGTGAGTGGGGTTTCGGCTTTGCCTTTTTTCGTGTAGCATCGTCGCATGGACGAAGCGGAGACTTTGTTTGTGGCCCTGCGTCAGTCGGCCGACGACGACGTGGTGGAGATGCTCGAGCGCATGGTGCGGGATGCCCCCGATCATGCCTTGAACAGGATGAACGCACTTGATCTCGCGGCCCGCAACGGTATCGATGAGGAGCGGGTCATTGCCGCGCTCCTGAATGCGGTGGGGCTCGGCATTTTCGAGATGACGTGGAACGTCATGTGCCCAAGTTGCGCCGGTGTTCTTTCCGCTAATAAGAGCCTAAAGACCCTGGACCGGGCGCAGTATAATTGCGCTTTCTGCGCCGCGGGCTATGAGACGACGCTCGACAACCTGATCGAGGTGAGCTTCACGGTAAGCCCGCGCGTTCGGAAGATCGCGGCCCACAATCCCGACGAACTGTCCGCGGCCGAATATTATCGTCAGATCTTCTGGAGTTCGGCCATCGATCTCCCAGCCGATCTGGAGAAGCTGCTGCAGGAGGTCACGCTCGAAAGCGTCGACTTGCCGCCAGGAGAAAGGGCCATCCTTTCGTTGCAATTGCCGAAGGGCACGTTGATCGTATTCGATCCCGTGACGCATACGGCCCAGTTCCTTGATGTCGGCGGCGAGGAGGCGAGCGAGCGCCAGAACCTGTCCGTGATCTTCAACAAGGTCCAGGTTCCGGTCGACACCATTGCCTTGCGCCCAGGGCCACTGCGCCTGGCTTTGGAAAACCGCACCGAAAGTCGCGTGTTGCCGGCTATATGGGTGGCGAACCAGGCGCTGAACGACCTCCTGAAGCGACGCAAGCCCATTCTCAATGCAAAGCGCCTCCTCACCAATCAGACCTTCCGCGACATCTACCGGACCGAAACGCTCGCCATTGGTCAGCGTCTCAAGATTTTGAGCCTGACTTTCCTGTTCAGTGATCTCAAGGACTCCACTGAACTCTATGAGCGCGTCGGTGACCTCGTTGCCTTCGATCTCGTCAACGAGCATTTCAGGCTGCTGCAGGAGATTATCGCGTCCGAAAGGGGGGCCGTGGTGAAGACCATTGGCGATGCCGTGATGGCGACCTTCGAAACGCCTGACCGTGCCATCGCCGCTGCGATCCGCATGCGCGAGGCGATGAGCGATCTTGGCGCCGAGCGTCAGCATCAGAGCCTGCGCCTGAAGATGGGCATCCATGAAGGATCATGCCTCGCGGTCACACTCAATGCCCAGCAGGACTATTTTGGCCAGACTGTAAACATCGCGTCGCGCGTCCAGGGCCTTGCTGCCTCACGCTCGATCGTGGTGACGGAATCGGTGCTGGAAAACGCGCATGCCCGGGCTCTGCTTGAGAGCAACGGGCTAAAGCCAACGCTCAGACGCGTGGCGTTGAGCGGCATCGCGGACAAGGTGTCGGTCTACGAGATCCCTTGAGCGCGTGTCTTCCTGACACTTTTCAGAAGTGAAGCGCAGCGCTGGCGATATCCGTTGATCGCGGAAAAACGGACTTCATCCGCTATCGCGCTCAGGTCCAAAAATAACCCCAACCGGAAATTGTTGCCTCACGAGACCGGCACTGCCGTCGGGACGTGGCAGTGTGAGGCAATCAGGAGCCAAAGGTTAAGTTATGTCGTCCGTGGCTGTAGTCTGCCGCGCGGCTTTCTCTTGTGCGATAGTTCCTTCTAGCCGCGAGATGTTCTCCAGCAGGCGCTGGCTGGTGAGGACGAGAAAGTAATAACCGAATTGCGGATTTTGAAAGTAGATTTCGAGCAACCTCTCATAAGTTATGGTCAGCACTTGCCCGTCTTCTATGCATTCGACCGTCGCGGTTCGCCGTTTATTGGGAGTAAGGAAGCCAAGTTCGCCCATGAGACGTCCCGGTGGAAGTTCGACGCCGATTTCCGTGACCAAAAACGTTCCTGTGACCGCCAGGAACATTTCGGTAGCTGCATCGTCCTTCTTGAACAATATGTCGCCCCGGCGATATCTGCGTTCGGTCATGAACGGTTTGAGCCATTCCATCGAGGTGTCGCCCTCCGTCGCGATACGCGCCTTCTTGATCAGATTGAGCATTTGACGCAGGCGAACGGCATTGATCGGCAGCAACAGCAGATACAGGAGAAAAGTCGCGACGTTTCCGGAGAGCGCGCCAAAGGCGACGAAGAATGTACAGCCGGCCATGTTCGCGACGCGCAGCGGCACCATTGTCTGCATCAGCAAGGTAGCGACAAAGAAGATGGCGCCAACGAGGGCGAACATGTTGGCAAGCGTGATGTTGGCCAGCACAATTTCCAGCAGCCGGCCGAATAGTGCGTCGTAGGTGATGTTGTTGGGATCGAGACCCAGTTGAATCAGAATCTTTGCGATCCTGAGATTGTCCGCCGCCGTATCAAGAATGCGGTTTAGTATCGTCGAAAAATCTGCCCTGCTGGACTCCATCGGATCATCCCCCGCGCAAAGCCGCCGGTATTCGTCGGATATCGAAGTCGGATAACAACCGTTGAGTAAGATTAGTAGATCATGATCCGATTAAATGGAATCGGATATGATCTCATCTGTTTGTTTGAGCACGATCTTCGCGCAAAAGCTTCGCGTTTGTCGCGAGGGAAAACCGGTTTCCACTTTTCCGGATCATGCTCTCGCGGTCTCGAATCGATCAATTTTACCCTGAGCGGCGGTGTCGGCAATTACCCGCTCTCGTTGGTCTTGCCGTTGTAGCTGCCCCTGAGCTGAAGAGAAGTAACGTCGGCTCTCAGGCGACTTTCGCAGGTGGAGAGCAACAGTTTCGCAAAATCGGAACTTCCGAGTTTGGCTCTTCCCTGACATTGGTTTCGGACTGCGTTGTGTCCGCTCACGCCAGCAGAACGGACGTGCGGCTGCATCGGGCAGCTTTATCCCAGAGGGCGGCGCCCTCACCGTGCAGATCGTCGACGACCACGAGGCCCGTGGCGATACCGATACGCACCTGCAACGAGGTCGTATGGCCCGCATCGAGCTTGGCCACGGTTTCGATCAAGGCGAGGCCCGCGCGCACCGCCTATTCGGCGCCCTCCTCATGTGCCGTTGGATTGCTTGTAGGGGACGTCCTTTGCCCGTCTGCTGCACGTGGATTTACCCTGCCTCCTGCCCGCGGCCGCAAATTCATTGCGCATTCATGACGATTACATTACGGTTTTGTGACGCGACGCGGGTTCCGGCTGCGTCGTCCGCCTCCTGGTCACCTCCAGCCAAGGCGAACTACTGCGCCGGGGAATGTTGCGTCGTCAGCCATGGCGCCCGCGCCAAATCAAGGTTCTTCGATTGCCGCGATTGCGGGCGGCTTGGCCGCGATCGGCATCTGGCGCCTGCTCGCCGTCGCCGCGCCGCAGATGGCGGCGCTCGCGATCCTGGTGCAGACCGAGACCGATTTCGGCTCGCGCCTCTGCTTCCTCTTGTCCTGGGGTACACTTAACTTCTTCTTCATTGCGCTGCTGCGGCGGCCGGCGCTATCGGGGGCGCTGTCGCTGACGCTGGTGGTGGCGTTGGTGCTGCTCTCGCGGTTCAAGCACGAAGTCGTGCAGATGACCGCGAACTTCGTCGACCTGATGGTGATCGACCACGACACCGCGTCCTTTCTGCTGACGATCTTCCCGAACCTGCGCTGGTCGCTGATCGGCGCAGGCGCCGTCACGCTACCCTTGATGTATGCGCTGTGGTGGCTCGATCCGTTCCGCGTCCGTCGCCTGCCGGCGCTGGCCTGCAAGCTGGCGTGCCTTGCCGCGCTGGCCGGATACGCCGTCACCTGGCCGGATGAGGATTGGCGCGGCTATTACGACGACGGCTATCTCTCGAAATTCGCTCGCTCGGGCGTCACGGCGGTTTCCGATTTCATCAACTACGGCTTCATGGAGTCGGATGCGGTCGCGAGCGAGCACCTCAAGATTCCGCTGGTGGATTCCTGCCATCCGGCCGGCCGCCGGCCGAACATCATCCTGATCCACGATGAATCGAGCTTCGATATCCGTGCGGCCGAAGGCGTCAGGATGCCGCCGGGCTACGGCGCGCAGTTCAAATCCTATGACGGCGTGGAGCGAAAATTCCTGGCCGAGAGCAATGGCGGGCCGAGCTGGTTCACCGAATACAACGTGCTCGCGGGGCTCTCCTCGCGCTCCTTCGGCCGTTTCGCCTACTTCGTCACCCGCATCGCCTCCGGCCGCGTCGAGCGCGGGCTGCCGCTTGCGCTTCGCCGCTGCGGCTACAACACGCTTTCGCTTTATCCGGCGTTCGGCGCCTTCATGAGCGCGCGCAGCTTCCAGGCCACGACCGGCATCCAGCGCTTCTACGACGCGCGCGATCTCGGCGCAAAGGATGTCGAACCCGACCGCTTCTTTTACGACAAGGCGCTGCGGCTGATGGCGGAGCAGCCGCCCGGCGCGCCGCAGTTCACCTTCGTCTATCTCGCCGCCAACCATTTCCCGTGGAAGACGCCCTTGCGGGCGGACCTGACGCCGTCCTGGCGCCCGCTCGGCAACACGCCCGTCATCGACGAGTATCTGCGCCGGCAGGCGATGAGCGCCAGCGACTATGCCGCCTTCGTCGCGGGACTGAAGAAGAAGTTTCCGGCGCAGCCGTTCCTGATCGTGCGCTATGGCGATCACCAGCCGGAATTCGCGCCGCATCTTCTTGACCCGAGCCTCGATGCGGCCGGAATCGGCAAGAAGCTCGAGAAGTACGACCCGCGCTATTTCGCGACCTACTATGCAATCGACGCCATCAATTTCGAACCGGTGAAATCGCCGGCCGTGATGGAGACGATCGATGCGGCCTATCTGCCGCTGGTGATCCAGGAAGCCGCCGGCATTCCGCTCGATCCCTCGTTCGAGGAGCAGAAGCACATCATGCTCCGCTGCAACGGCCTGTTCTATGCCTGCAAGGACGGCGCCGAGGCGCGCCGCTTCAACCGCCTCCTGATCGACGCGGGTGTGATCAAGGGGCTGTGAGGGGCGCTATTCCCACTTCTCCGTCATTGCGAGCGAAGCGAAGCAATCCATCTCGCCGCAAGCGGAGGCATGGATTGCTTCATCGCTTCGCTCCTCGCAATGACGAAGGGATTCACTTCGTCCCGATCTTCTCCCACAGCCAGCGCGCCACCGCGTCCGGCGAGGAGGAGCCATCATTGCCGGCGGCGCGCAAATTCGCTTCCCGCATCGCGGCGATATCGATCCGTCCGAGCAGCGGCTGCAATGCCGCGCGCAGCTTTGCATCATCCTTGCGCTTGGGCGCGAGCAGCATCACCGCGTCATAGGGCGGGATCGCGTGTTTGGGATCGCCGAGCACGACGAGATCATATTTCGCGATCAGCCCGTCGCTGGTATAGCCCGCGATCACGTCGACATCCCCTGAAGCGATGGCGGCATACATGAAATCCGGCTGCATCTGCCGCTGGGTCCGGAACGACAATCCGTAGGCTTGTTTGATGCCGGCCCATTCCGGCCGCGAGAAGAATTCGTAATCGCCGGCGATCGACATCGACGGCGCGAGTGCCGCAAGATCGGCGATGGTGTGGATGCCGAGCGCTTCCGCACGCTGCTTCGGCATGATCAGCGCATAGGCGTTCGCAAAGCCGAGCTCGCCGAGCAGCGTGATGTCCTGTTTCGCCAGGATCGCCTTCAAGTCGGCCAGCAGCTCTTCGCGCGGCCGGATGTCGGTGTGATGGAACTGGTTGGCCCACAGCGTGCCGGAATAGTCGACATAGACGTCGATATCGCCGGCCTTGAGCGCATCGAAGATCACGCTGGAGCCGAGACCGGCGCGCGTGGTCGCGGACAGCCCGTCCGCGTTCAGCCGCTGCGCGATCAGGGCTGCCAGCACATATTGCTCGGTGAAGGTTTTCGCGCCGACGACATAGTTCGACGCCGAGCGCGCCATCGTCGGCACTAGCGTCGCTGCGACCAGCGCCGCGATGCCGACGGCGCCGAGCGCGGCGCGCAGCCG
>NZ_PSRR01000353.1 GCF_004296405.1 Bradyrhizobium sp. Leo170 | reverse complement strand
ACCCGCCCCTCATTCGGGTGAGACGCGCGGAGTTAAATCACTGATTTGCCCGACGGAGGAAGCGGAATGTTTTTTGCGCGAGGGCTGGACAGACTTTTCGCTGATTTGCCCGTCGGGTTGATTTGTCGCACCCAAAGCAACCACATCGTCATTGCGAGCGCAGCGAAGCAATCCATAGCGCCGCAAGTGGAGACGTGGATTGCTTCGCTGCGCTCGCAATGACGGAGGCTGTCATTCCGGGGCGATGCGAAGCATCGAACCCGGAATCCATTTCGCTGCCTGCGCCTGCGGCCTGATGGATTCCGGGCTCGCGCCAAGAGGCGCGCCCCGGAATGACGGTGGAGAGTGTAGCGGCTAGTTCGTCGGCATCACGTAGGCGTAGATGCGGCCGCGGGAGACCGGGGCTTCACGGACGCGGTTGCCGTTGTTGCCGGAGATCATGATCGGATTTCCCTTGGCGTCGATGCCGGTGATGATGCCGACATGGCCGCCGCGGCGTCCCCGCGACATCACGGCGATGGCGCCAACCTGTGGGCCGGAGACACGCTGCCCATAGCGGGCGAACGAGCTCGCCATGTCGGAGCCGGTGCCGCGATAACCCGAATGCTGCAGCACCATGTTCATGAACCGCGCGCACCACAGGCTGCCGCGACTGGTCGGATTGCCGCCGAGGTGACGGCGGGCTTCATCGACGATGTTCGAAGAACCGAGGCTTGCCCCCTGCTGCGGCTCCGGCGACAGGCTCGCATTGCTGTCGGCAAGACCCTGCGCCTGCATCTGCGCTACGCCGCGCTCCCAGCGCGAGGCACGCGTCATGTGGCGGTGACGATGATGCGCATAGTGATGCTTGGCATGATGACCGGCATGATAGGCCCTCGCGTGGCGCCCTGCGCCGTGATGAGGCCGTGCCGAAGCGGGAGAGACAGAGACGACGATTATCGTCGAACACAACGCCAGTGCCAGAACTCGAAGCAACCGGCGGAACGCACGCAACTGAACCATACTTCCCATTTTTTCCTTCTGTTACACCCCCGTTTTCCCAGGCGCGCCCGTCTGTGGATGACATCTGGATGACAGGCGCGGTGCGTTTTGTGCCGCTCAATGTGGCAAGACAAAGATTTCCTGCCGCGCTGCGGCGAAAAATTGCAGGACGATTTCACGAACATTTGGAGGCGAAAAAGGAAACGATGCCGCCGCATTGCAGCCGTGAAGGTTAATTGCGATCCTCGCTGCGCAGGCTCACAAGAAGGAAAACGTTAAAATGCCCTATGCCGTCGCCAAGGATAATGTCCGCCTCTATTTCGAAGAGGTTGGGAGCGGGACGCCGATCATCTTCCTGCACGAGTTCGCGGCCGATCACACCAATTGGGAGCCGCAGATGCGCTATTTCTCGCGCGGCCACCGCTGCATCGCCTATTCCGCGCGCGGCTACACGCCCTCCGACGTTCCGCCATCGGCCGAGGTCTACAGCTACAAGCATTTCTACACCGATGCGCTCGCGGTGCTCGATCATCTCGGTATCGCACGCGCGCATTTCGTCGGGCTGTCGATGGGCTCCTATTCGTCGCTGCAGGTTGCGCTCAATGCGCCCGAGCGCGCATTGTCGATGACGCTCGCCGGCGTCGGCTCCGGCTCAAGTCTCGAAAACCTCGACGCCTTCCGCGCGCAGTGCCGCGCCAATGCCGAGCAGTATGAGAGCATCGGATCGGCCGAAGTCGCCAAGGTGACGCGCGAGGCGCCGGGCCGGATTCCGTTCCTCGTCAAGGATCCGCGCGGCCATGCCGACTTCTACGCCGCGCTCGCCCGGCACGATGCCAAGGGATCGGCCAACACGATGCGCAGTTTTCAAGGCGCGCGGCCATCGATCTACACCATGGCGGAAGCGATCGGACGCGTGCCGACGCCGGCGCTGATCATCTGCGGCGACGAGGACGACAATTGCGTCGAGCCGAGCCTGTTCCTGAAGCAGCATTTGTCAGCGGCGGGGCTGACGTTCTTCCCGAAATCGGGACACGTGCTCAATCTCGAGGAGCCGGCGCTGTTCAACGAGATGGTCGAGCGGTTCATCGCGCTGGTGGAAGCGGGCCGATGGTTGCCGCGCGATCCCAGGTCGATGGTGGCCTAGCTGTCATTCCGGGGCACGCGAAGCGTGAGCTATGATGTGCAATTGCACATCAGAGAATCCATTGGGCAGCGTGACCTGCCGCCCGATGGATTCCGGGCCTGCGCCTTCGGCGCATCCCGGAATGACGAGGCAGGAGCGCGCGGCAACAGTCTAAGCCGCGCGCCCCGGAATGACGGGGAGAGTGCTCAGCGTCCCTTGCCGCCCCTGCTCAGCAGGAACACACCCTGCTCGCCGAACATGTTCCAGACCCACCAGGGCAGGTTGAGCGGCACCGGGCGGCCGTAGAGGTCGAGCGCGACGGCGCGCTCCATCTTGACGTGGATCTCGTCGCAGAGCTGGACGAAATCCTTGATGGTGCAGAAATGAATGTTGGGGGTGTCGTACCAGGTGGCGGGGAGGTTTTCGGTGCGCGGCATGTGCCCGCCGACCAGGAGCTGCAGCCGCATCTTCCAGAAACCGAAATTCGGGAACGAGACGATGGCGCGGTGACCGATGCGCAGGAGATTTTCCAATACCGCTTTCGGCTGGCGCGTCGCCTGCAGGGTCTGCGACAGGATCACGTAGTCGAACGCATCGTCGGCATAGTTGACGAGGTCGGTGTCGGCATCGCCCTGCACCACCGCGAGCCCCTTGGCGACGCAGTGGTTGACGCCTTCGCGCGACAGCTCGATGCCGCGGCCGTCGATGCCGCGGCTCTCCAGGAGCTGCAACAGATCGCCGTCGCCGCAGCCGACGTCGAGCACGCGCGAGCCGGGCTCCACCATTTCGGCGACCAGAACATGGTCCGGACGAAGGCTCGTACTCGCCTGCGGCGCCACGCCGGGCAGCGGCAGGGTTTGTTCCTGAAGCGCCATCACACGACCCCCGCATCGCCGAGGCCGCGCGCCTTGCCGGCCGACTGCAGGAAAGCGCGGGAGATGTCGAAGAATTCGGGCACGTCGAGCAGGAAGGCGTCGTGGCCCTTGTCGGTCTCGATCTCCGCGAACGAGACCCGCGCGCTGGAGGCGTTCAGCGCATGCACCAGCGCCCGCGCTTCCGAGGTCGGGAACAGCCAGTCGCTCGTGAACGACACCACGCAGAACCGGGTCTTGATGCCGCGGAACGCCTTCGCCAGCACACCATTATGGTCGGCGGCGATGTCGAAATAGTCCATCGCCCGCGTCAGATAGAGGTAGCTGTTGGCATCGAAGCGCTCGACAAAGGATGAGCCTTGGTAGCGCAGATAGCTCTCGACCTGGAAGTCGGCATCGAAGGAGAATGTCGGCAGTTCGCGATCCTGCATCCGCCGCCCGAACTTGCGATGCAGCGCCGCGTCCGAGAGATAGGTGATATGCGCAGCCATGCGCGCGACCGCGAGCCCGCGATGCGGATGCGTGCCCTGATCGACATAGCGTCCGCCGCGCCAGTCCGGATCGGCCATCACGGCCTGCCGGCCGAGCTCATGAAAGGCGATGTTCTGCGCCGAGTGCCGCGTCGAGCAGGCGATCGCGAGCGTCGAGAACACGCGCTCCGGATAGGCCGCGGCCCATTGCACCGCCTGCATGCCGCCCATGGAGCCGCCGACCACCGAGAACAGCGTCTCGATGCCGAGCCGGTCGATCAGCATCG
Source organism: Bradyrhizobium sp. Leo170 (assembly GCF_004296405.1). Classification (GTDB taxonomy): domain Bacteria; phylum Pseudomonadota; class Alphaproteobacteria; order Rhizobiales; family Xanthobacteraceae; genus Bradyrhizobium. Next base: position 5,185 of record NZ_PSRR01000353.1, on the reverse strand, counting down.
CTTGCGCGCGCACCATGTCGGGAATGGTGATGTTCGGAAAATCCAGGCCCCACACCTTGCCGGTCGCGGGGCTGAGCGAGGCAGGGCCGGTCGAGCCCATGCAGCCGCCAAGCACGTTGGAGCAGATGATGAAGTACTTGGAGGGGTCGAGCGGACGGCCAGGGCCGACCATGGTCTCCCACCAGCCGGGCTTGCCCGTCACCGGATGCAAATTGTTGACATGCTGGTCGCCGGTCAGCGCGTGGCAGACCAGAATGGCGTTGGAGCGCTCGGCATTGAGTTCGCCATAGGTCTGGTAGGCGATCTGGAACGGCGCGAGGTCGATGCCGCAGTCGAGCTTCAACGGCTGATCCATGCCGAACTTTGCTACCGGCGAGGACGGATGATCGGCCTCATGGGCGCGGTCCTCACCCTGGATCGACGGACTCTTGATCGACTGCACCTTGGTCATTGCGGCCCCTTCCTCCGACGCGGAGGTCCCGGACAGAAATCAGGCCATAAAAAAACCCGGCCTGAACAAAGGTTCGGCCGGGATCGATCTGTCCCCGGCCTGTTTAGCAAGTTCTTTAACGTGGCTGCAAGCCGGCCGGCTCAAATGACCACGGAACGCTGGGAAAGTAGTCCCTTACCTGACCCGCGTCAAGGCAACCAGGGCCGTTAACCTAACCGTGACCTTGAGGCTGAGCTTGCGCCGTCTGGCCCCATGGGACAGAACGGGGGCTCGCACTTCTCCCTCTCCCCGCTTTTGCGGGGCCGGGACGAGCGGAGCTCGCCCTGAGAGGGTTGGGGTGAGGGGCTTTCTCCGCTAACAAGGTAACAGACGGACTCGCGGAGAGTCCCCCTCACCCGAAATTCAAGCTCGCTTGAATTTCGACCTCTCCCCGCACGCGGGGGAGAGGTGAAGAGTTGGCTCCCTGATTGAAGAGAATTGACGGGCCCTAGCATGTCAAAAACGCCTCCGGCGCCGCCCTCGCTGGCCGAGTTGCGCAAAGAGATCGACGCGATCGATGAGCAGGTTCACCGCCTCTTGATGGCGCGTGGCGACATCATCGACCGCCTGATCAGGGTGAAGCAGACCCAGGAAGTCGGCTCCGCGTTCCGGCCGGCGCGCGAAGCCGCCATGATGCGCAGCCTGGTCGAGCGCCATCGGGGCATCCTGCCGCTTGACACCATCGAGAGCATCTGGCGCGTCATCATCTCGACGTTCACTTACGTCCAGGCACCGTTCTCGGTGCATGCCGATGTCTCGGTCGGCGAATCCATGATGCGGGATTCGGCGCGCTTCCATTTCGGCTTCGTGGTGCCCTACGTCTCGCATTTCAGCGCGCAGGCGGCCGTCGAAGCGGTGGCGAAATCGAAGGGCGACCTGGCGCTGGTGTCGGCCATTTCCAGCCGCACGCCGTGGTGGATCGACCTCGGGGCCGAAGGCGCGCCGAAGATCATTGCGCGGCTGCCGTTCCTCGAACGTGCCGATCATCCCGCAGCGCTGCCCGTGTTCGTGATCTCGCGCGTCGCCGACGATGCGATGGTGACCGAAGTCGAGATGTGGAGCGTGCGCGTCTCCGGCTGGAACGCCGAGATCGCCCGCGCGGTGGCGCCGCTCGCTGAAATCGTCGCGGTGCCGGACACCGCCTTCGACGGCGCAGCGCTTTTGGTATCGGTCGCCGGCCGCGGCTTCGAGGAGATCAAAATGGCCCTGATCCGCGCCGGGGCCTCGGTGCGCTCATCGGCCCTCGTCGGCAGCCACGCAACGCGCTATACGGTGCCCCCCCGCCCCTAGAATCCGGAGCTAGAGAGTTAGAGATGTCCCGCCCCGTGCCGAATCCCGGCATCCTCGATATTGCGCCCTACACCCCCGGCAAGAGCCCGGTGGCCGAACCGGGGCGCAAGGTGTTCAAGCTTTCCGCCAACGAGACGCCGTTCGGCCCCTCGCCGAAGGCCATCGAGGCCTATAAGCACGCCGCCGAACATCTGGAGGACTATCCGGAAGGCACCTCGCGGGTGCTGCGGGAGGCGATCGGTCGCGCCTATGGCCTCGACCCGAACCGCATCATCTGCGGCGCCGGTTCGGACGAAATCCTCAACCTGCTCGCCCACACCTATCTGTGCGAAGGCTCGGAGGCGATCTCCACCACCCACGGCTTCCTGGTCTATCCGATCGCGACCAAGGCGAACGGCGCCAAGAACGTGGTCGTGCCGGAGACCGACTACACCGCCAGTGTCGATGCGATCCTCGAGGCGGTCACGCCGCGGACCAAGCTGGTCTGGCTCGCCAACCCGAACAACCCGACCGGCACCTATCTGCCGTTCGATGAGGTCAAGCGCTTGCGCGCAGGCCTGCCGTCGGACGTGCTGCTGGTGATCGACGCCGCCTATTCCGATTACGTGGTGCGCAACGACTATGGGCTCGGTCTTGAACTGTGTGCGACGACCGAGAACACGGTGATGACCCACACCTTCTCCAAGATCCACGGGCTCGCGGCGCTCCGCGTGGGCTGGATGTTCGGCCCGGCGCATATCGTCGATGCGGTGAACCGCATTCGCGGCCCCTTCAACGTTTCGAGTCCGGCGATGCTCGCGGCGGTCGCCGCGGTCGAGGACACCGCGCATGTCGAGATGTCGCGGGTGCATAACGAAAAATGGCGGAGCTGGGTGACGGACGAGATCCGCAAGCTCGGGCTGAAGGTGACGCCGAGCGTCGCCAATTTCGTGCTGATCCATTTCCCGACCGAAAAGGGCAAGACCTCGGCTGACGCGGACGCGTTCCTCACCAAGCGCGGACTGGTGCTGCGGGCATTAAACAATTACGGCCTGCCGCACGCGCTGCGCATGACCATCGGCACCGAGGAGGCCAACCGCCTCGTGGTCGAGGGCCTGCGCGACTTCATGGATCAGAAGTGAACGCCGCCCCTCACTTCCAACGTATCGCGCTGATCGGCTTCGGCCTGATCGGTGGCTCGATCGCGCGCGGCGCGCGGGCGCAAGGGCTCGTCGGCGAGATCGTCACCACCGCGCGCTCAGAAAAAACACGCGCGCGCGTTGCCGAGCTCGGCATCGTCGACCGCGTGGTGGAGACCAATGCGGAGGCGGTTGCGGACGCCGATCTTGTCATCCTCTGCATTCCCGTCGGCGCCTGCGGGCCCGTGGCGGCGGAGATCGCGCCCTACCTGAAGAGAGGCGCCATCGTCTCCGATGTCGGCTCGGTCAAAGGCGCCATCGTCAGGGACATGGGGCCGCATATTCCTGATGGTGTGCACTTCGTGCCGGCGCATCCGGTGGCCGGCACCGAGCATTCGGGGCCCGATTCCGGTTTTGCCGAGCTCTTCATCAACCGCTGGTGCATCCTGACGCCGCCTGATGGCGCCGACGCGGGCGCGGTCGACAGGCTGCGTGAATTCTGGGCCGCGCTCGGCGCCAAGGTCGAGATCATGACGCCGGATCATCATGACCTCGTGCTCGCGATCACCAGCCATCTGCCGCATCTGATCGCCTACACCATCGTCGGCACCGCCGACGAGCTGGCGCAGGTGACGTCCTCGGAAGTAATCAAATTCTCCGCCGGCGGCTTCCGCGATTTCACCCGCATCGCGGCCTCCGATCCGACGATGTGGCGCGACGTGTTCCTGAGCAACAAGGACGCGGTGCTGGAGATGCTCGGCACCTTCAACGAGGATCTTTCCAAGCTGACGCGCGCGATCCGCCGCGGCGACGGCGAAGCGCTGTTCGACCACTTCACCCGCACCCGCGCCATCCGCCGCGGCATCGTCGAGATCGGGCAGGATTCAGCCGCGCCGGATTTCGGGCGGCCGCATGCGAATCTGGAGAAGAAGGCGGAGTGACGCTCGTTGTCGTCATTGCGAGGAGCGCAAGCGACGAAGCAATCCATGCCTCCACAAGCGGCGGGATGGATTGCTTCGCTTCGCTCGCAATGACGGCAAGTGTCACCGATGCAGCGTCGCCCGCATCTTCACATGCGGGGTTCTCGCGCGGGGATAGACTGACATCATCGCGCGGCTGTCGACCACCGGCTTCGACATGCCGATGCCAAGATCGCTGTTCGGATGCACGAACGCTTCCATGCCGGGCTCATCCACGACCGGCTGCGCCGATGCGGGCGATGCCATCGATGCCGCGACATAGGCCGCCAGGCCAAACAGTCTGAACCTGATCATTGCTCTCTCCTTGCCATGACCCGCGGTTTACGGATGTGCGGGCCTTCGCAAAGCAGGAGCTTCGAGCAGGCGTTGGCATTCCCGGCGCACGCCGCGATTGCCATCACGCTTCGGCGATTGACGCTTTACTCGGCTTGTAGCCCGGATGGAGCGAAGCGCAATCCGGGGCCGCTCGCGGTGCGGGCTGAGACGTCCCGGGTTGCGCGGAGCCTGTCATCGGGCGCGCGTTCGCGCGACCCGTTGGCTTCACCCGGGCTACGGGTCAGAACAATGGCGGGATTTGTCCGACCTTGATCGGGCCGAGCAGCACCGCGCCGTCGACGAAGCGCAGCGGGAAGCTGCGGGCCTTCTTGCCTTCGAGCATGGCTTCGCTGCCGAGCGAATTGATGCTGGCGGCGACGCCGACATTGGCGTTCTGCTTCACCACCTTGCCGAGGCCGGGGATGGCACGGTCGAGCGCGCCGAAGAGATTGTTGAGGTCCTGCGTCTTCACGCCGGGCGCGACGCGGTCGAGCGTCGATTGCGGCACGCCTTCTTCCAGCATCTTCTCGATGCCCAGCGCCGGGATCACGCGCTCGAGGCCGGTGACCGTCATCTGCAATTCGCCTTCGATGCGGCCATTTGCGTTGAGGCTCAAGGTGCCCGCGGAGATCGCGATCATCTCGCCCTGCTGGATGCGCGACTGCACGATCTCGACATGGCCGCCGGCGGCCTGGATCTCGCGGAAGCGCTCCGGCCACGGTTTTGGCGTGAAATCCTTCAGGCCGGAAATCTTGGTGCGGATGTCGGCATCGAACGGCGTCGCCAGCACGGGATGCACGTCCTGCAGGCTGCCGCCGTTGATCTGCAGCGCGGTCTCGATCACCGGATTATCCACGGACGAGCCGTCGGCGAGACGGCCGTGCAGCTCGACGTGTGCAGCGCGACCGAGCGGCGTCTGCACCGAGCCGTTGACGCGGTCGATCGCGGGATCGTCGAACACCAGCGAGCCGCGCTGCGGCACCGCCGGCAGG
>NZ_PSRR01000352.1 GCF_004296405.1 Bradyrhizobium sp. Leo170 | reverse complement strand
GCTCCGGCCTCGGGAACAAGCACGGCAGCGGACACGGCCGTCGCTGCCAAGGCGGCGAAAATTCGCCCACGCGGCCGGGCCGACGCGGCCAAGATACGGAAATTCATTGCGGAAAACCCTTTCTCAACGGCGGCGCCCGAAACCGCTGCAGGGCACCGACACCTAGCCGTTTGGGGCGGCTGTCTCCTAGTCAATTGAGGCGGATACGTGACAGGCGTTGCCGCCTTGTTCAATTGCACGCGCCTTCAATACAGCGGCAGACGAAAAGATCAATGCCGGCAAGCAGGTTTGCCCCAACGTCACGGCGAGTTGCAAGGTCCTGTGGTAAAGCTCGTTCCGTGAGATTTCGCGAATCAGATCGGCGCGTTGCTCCGCGCGTTTCCTGGGTTGCATTTGGGCGTGGCGTGCTCGCCGCGCTGGGTTTCGCCATCGCCCTCGCGCTGGTCGGGACCGGTCCGGCGCGGGCGGCGGAAAGCTATGCGATCGCGATGCACGGCGCGCCGGCATTGCCGGCCGATTTCACCCATATGCCCTACGTCAATCCCGATGCGCCCAAGGGCGGCCGGCTGACCTGGGGCATCCTCGGGACATTCGACAGCCTCAACCCGCTGATCGTTCGTGGCCTCGCCGTGCAGCAGATCAGGGGTTTCGTCGTCGAGAGCCTGCTGGCGCGCGGCAATAACGAGCCGTTCACGCTCTACGGCCTGCTCGCCAAGACGGTCGAGACCGACGATGCGAGAAGCTACGTCACCTTCCATCTCGATCCCCGCGCCCGCTTTTCCGACGGCAAGCCCGTCACCGCCGAGGACGTGCTGTTCTCCTGGGAGCTGTTGCGCGACCACGGCCGTCCCAACCACCGGCAATATTATGCGAAGGTCGCGAAAGCCGATTCCCCCGACCCGCTCACGGTGCGCTTCGACCTCACAGGCGCCAACGACCGCGAACTGCCGCTGATCCTCGGATTGATGCCGGTGTTGCCGAAACACGCGGTCGATCCGGCTACCTTCGAGGACACCACGATGACGGGACCGATCGGCTCCGGCCCCTATCGCGTCGGCGCGGTGAAGCCGGGCGCGAGCGTCACGCTGGTGCGCAATCCGGACTATTGGGGCCGCGACCTTCCGGTCAATCGCGGCCTCTACAATTTCGACGAGATCAGGCTCGATTTCTACCGCGAGGCCAATGGCCAGTTCGAAGCCTTCAAGCGCGGCCTCTACGATTTCCGTGTCGAGGCCGAACCGCTGCGCTGGCACGACGGCTATGATTTCCCCGCGGCCCGCAACGGCGAGGTGATCCGCGACACCATCAAGACCGGGACGCCGCAACCTTCCGAATTCCTGGTGTTCAACACCCGCCGTCCGCTGTTTGCAGACGTCCGCGTGCGCAAGGCGCTGACGCTCCTGTTCGATTTCGAATGGATCAACCGCAACTACTTCTTCGGCCTCTATGCCCGCAGCGGCAGCTTCTTCGCCGGCTCCGAACTGTCCGCCTATGGCCGCCCGGCCGACGAGCGCGAACGAGAATTGCTGCAGCAGGCGAACGCGCATATTGCGCCCGACATTCTCGACGGCAGCTATCACCTGCCGGTCAGCGACGGCTCAGGCCGCGACCGTACCGCGCTGCGCAGCGCTCTCGCACTGCTGTCGGAGGCCGGCTACGAGCTCGAGGGCACGGTGCTACGTAACCGCGCGACCAAGGCGCCGTTTGCTTTCGAGATCCTGGTGACGACCCGCGACCAGGAACGGATCGCGCTCGCTTACCAGCGCGACCTCAAGCGTGCCGGCATCGAGGTGCGCGTGCGCGCGGTCGATCCGGTCCAGTTCGACCAGCGCCGGCTCGGCTACGAGTTCGACATGCTCCAGAATCGCTGGGATCAATCGCTGTCGCCCGGCAACGAGCAGTCGTTCTATTGGGGCAGCCAGGCCGCCGACATCCCCGGCACCAGGAATTACATGGGCGCCAAGGATCCGGCGATCGACGCCCTGATCGCCGCGCTCCTGGAGGCGCGGGAGCGGCCCGCCTTCGTCTCGGCGGTGCGGGCGCTGGACCGCACGCTGATGTCCGGCTTCTACGCAATTCCCCTGTTTAACATCGCGGAGCAATGGATCGCGCGCTGGAATCGGATAGAACGGCCAGAGAGCACTGCCCTGACCGGCTACCTGCCGGAGACTTGGTGGCAGAGGCCAGAGTCGCAACCGAAGTAGCCGCAGGCCAAGTAATGCAACCGAAGTTGATGCAACCGACGTTGAACCCGTGACCCAGTCCGCTTCGCCCACGCTCGATTCCCTGTTCAAGCGCGTGCTGGCGCGGCAGCCGGACGCGCTGGCGCTGGTCGATCCGCTCAACAAGCAGCGCATCACCGGTCAGACGCGCAAGCGATTGACCTATGCGCAAGCCGACCGCGCGATCTCGGCGCTAGCGGCGCATTTCATTGAAGCGGGATTGCCGGCCAATTCGGTGCTGGCCGTGCAATTGCCGAACACGGTCGAATTCGCGCTGACGGTGCTGGCGGCCCATCGCTGCGGCCTGGTGGTCGCGCCGATGCCGCTGCTCTGGCGGCACGCCGAACTGACCGCGGCATTGAACCGCACCGCCGCGCGGGCGATCGTGACGACGAGCCGGATCGACGGCGTCATCTACGCCGAGTTCGCGATGAACGCGGCGGCGGAAGCGTTCTCGATCCGCCATGTCTGCGGTTTCGGCAACGATCTGCCCGAAGGCATGGCCTCGCTCGACCAGGCCATCCTGCGGGAATCCTCGACCACGCGGGCGGTGATCCAGGACGGCCGCAAGGCCTCGCTGATCTCGTTCGATGTGACCGCCGATGGCTTCCGTCCGGTACCGCGCGCCCATTTCGCCGTGATCGCCGGCGGACTTGCGATGTCGCTGGAGAGCGACGTGCCGCAGGGCGCAACCATCATGTCAACTTTTGCCCCGATGTCCTTCGCGGGGCTGGCTTCTTCGCTTGCAGTCTGGCTGCTCACTGGCGGCACTTTGGTACTGCACCACCCCTTCGACGAAGAGGTGCTGCAGACCCAGATCAATGACCATGCCTGCGACACGCTGATTGCGCCTGCGCCTCTGGCGCTGCGGCTGGCCGAACTCGACCTCGACGCCAACATGCCGAGCGTGCGGAACGTGATCGGGCTGTGGCGGGCACCCGAACAGGTCGCCGCCGGCGCGTCCTGGACCGCGCAGCGCGCGACGCTAACGGATGTCTATCTGTTCGGCGAAGCCGGCCTGTTCGGCGCGCGCCGGACCGCCGAGGACGGTTCACCCGCGCCGATCCAGCCGGGTCCGCATGGCGCGCCGCGCGAGCTCCCGGGCTCCTCCATTGCCGGCGAGATCCTGCTGACGCCAACGGGTACGCTTGGCCTGCGCGGGCCGATGGTGCCCGCCGCAGCCTACGCACCGCCGCAAGTGCCGAACGACGCGTTGATAGCCCCGCCGCCCCGCGACTACGTCGACACCGAATATGCAGCGCGGCTCGACCGTTCGACCGGCGCCATCAATATCACCGCGCCGCCGTCCGGCATCATGGCGGTTGGTGGCTACCGCTTCCTCGCCAACGACCTGCAGGAATGGTCGCGCCGGCTCGGCCAGGGCGCGCTGCTCACCGCTCTGCCCGACCGCCTCGCCGGCCATCGCCTCGCCGGGCGCGCCCAGGACAATGCGCGCGCCCGCAACGCCATGACAGAACTCGGCCTCAATCCATTGATGGTCGAAGCCTTTCGCGATCGGACCGGCGGCATCTGAGCAAACCCCGCGTTAGAGCATGATCCGGAAAAGTGGAAGCCGGTTTTCCGAAAAGATCATGCTCAAACAAAGCGATGAGTTCATGATCCGATTCCGCCTGATCGGATCATGATCTCACGTTGACGCTGCATTAAGCGGCGGCAACTAGCATGGCGGCCAAAGCTTCCGCCCGATCCGAGTTGCCGAATGCCCCAGCAAGGCCCGATCCTGATTGCCTCGACCACAGGTCGGCCAGCCTTTGCGCGCGCGCTCGATGAGAGCAGGCTGTTTCCGGTGATCGAGACCACATGGACTGACGCCGCGCGCGCAGTCGCCCAGGTACAGCCAGCCGCCGTGATCGCCGCTGCCTCGAGCGGAGATGAGGCTGGACTTGCCGAATTGGCAGCGATGGTCGCGCCGCGCCAGCCCTATCTGCCGCTGATCGCCGTCGATCCCGAAGCGGCGTTGCCCGACAATGCGATTCCGTTCTTTCATGCCGAGAAGCATCCCAGCCGCCTGCTCGCACGTCTGAATGCGGTGCTGCGCATCCGCTCGCTGCATTCGACCGTGATGCGGCGCTTGGTGCCACCTTCGCCGATCCTGCTTTCGGATATCGATACCAGCCGCGACGCGACCGTGCTCCTGATCGGCCGCGGCGGCGCCTACCCGGCGCTCTCGGTCGTGCTCGGCGAGCGCTGCGGCGTGGTCGGCGCGCTCAGCATCGAGGCGGCCGCCAAGCATCTCAATTCCCGCGACGTCGACGGCATCGTGCTCGGCGAAGGCTTCACGCTGCGTGTGATCGATGCCTTCCTGACGGTACTCGCCGAAGATGCCCGCTTCCGCAATCTGCCGGTCGTGGCGACGCCGGACGGGCTCGCTCCGAGCTACGAATTGCCGCATCTCGAGCTGGTTGGTGGCGAGCCGGCCGACGTCGCCGCGACCGCGCTGCCTTTGGTGCGCCAGCACGCGTTCGAAGTGCATTTGAGCCGGACGCTGCGCGCGATCGACGCCGAGGGCCTGATCGATGCGCGCACCGGCCTGCTCACGCACACCGCCTTCGAGCGCGATTTCGCCACCGCCGTCTATCAGACCATCGAGCACGGCGGCGCGTTGAGCGTGGCGCGCTTCGCCTTCGATCCCGCCCATCCGCGCGCGCAGTTCGACGGCGCGCGCATTATCAGCCGGCTGATGCGTCAGATGGATTTCGGCGCGGCCCGGGAAGACGGATCGGTCATCGTCGTCTTCGCCGGCGCCGACTTGCGCAACGCCCACGCTATCGCGCGTCGCCTCTCCAGCGTCATGCGCCACACCAGCCATGGCAAGCGCGATATGCATTCCGATCCCAGCGTGAGCGTCGCTACGCTGCTGCCGAACGACACGGCAAGATCACTGCTCGCGCGGCTACATGACGAGGCGCATCGCGCGGCGTCGTAGCAGCGCAGTCGAAGAGCGCGCGGCGACCGCCGATCTTAAGAACGTGGATGATGACGAGTCCGCTATCGCGCCGCAATTCTTGGCTCGAACCTGTCGGCAAACGCCATCCATTCCGGAAGCGGCGCGCCGTCGCGGTGCCGACCGCCCGCAACTGCCGCCGCCCAGGCGCTGACGGCTCCGAGCAAGGTGGCGACCGCCACCGAAAACGCCAGGATAATGGTGCTGCGACGCGCGCGAGCGATCGCCGTCTTCGAACTCGCAATCGCCTGATCGACTCGCCGTTCGGCATCGCCAGCGGAAAGGCCGGTCCACGCCTGGACCTGCTGAATCAGATAGGTCCGGTCATCACCGTTCACCCCATTGTGGCTCGACGACGTCATGAGTATCCGGCCGGCCTCGGCGCGTTCGGCGCTGATATCAGCATTGGGAGGCCGACGTGGCGCGCGCAGCAGCCGATCGAGCTCGTAGCTCAGAAGCGGTTCGGCGGCGCTGGTGCTTCCCATCGTAAGCGATGGAGACGAACGGTTGACCGTGGCTGCGCTCACAATTGCCGCCAGTGCGGCCCCGAGGAGAACCGCGAGGGCCCAGGCCGTCAGGCCATGAAGACCGTCCCGCGTTTCCGTCTCCAAGTTGCGCGCCGCATCAAAGCCGCGCGTGCGACCCGCAATGTACCCGCCGAGACCGAAACTGACGATCGCCTGCAAGATCAGATAAAGCCCCGACAGCAACGCCAGCGCGGCGGATGCGTCTCGCCAGGTTGGAGAGGCCGAGCTGACGCCAAGACCGATGGTGACGCCAAAGGTTACCAGGATGAAGGCAAACGCCGCAGCAGCGAGCGCGCCCCCGACTATGGGCGTCCAATGCAGATATCGGACTTCGTCAGCTAGCGTCAGCGCTTCGTCTTCGACGAGCGTAGGAGCTTCGATTGTCATGGTCGAACTCCTCAGCGCAGACCAAAAAACGAAAGGATGGCCATTATCACGACGATCAGGCCAATCAGATAGATTAGCTGGTTCATTTCAGTCCTCCTCCACCGGCTATAATCGCAGCTCGTTGGGAAGGTTCCTGTGAGACGCCGACGCGCCGCGCCACACGGCCTTGGGGCCACAATGGTTTTCTCAAATGTGAATTTCGGCCCTCTGGCGGCATTCAGGCCGCCGTCCGATGCCGGCGCTCGTCTTAGAGCACCGGTATCGTTTCCACTGCCGCTGCGTGCGATCAAGACCGCGGCGGCACGTTTGCCAGCAGCGGGCCTAGTCCTTCCGCGATGGTGAGGTGCGCTATCACGGCATCACGCAACTTTGGGTACGGCAAGCCGGCGAGCATTGCGGCCTGGATGACAGCCATGACCTCGCCGGCCTCGGAACCGATCATTGAAAAGCCGAGGACACGGTCGTCGTTCGCGCTGACGACAACCTTCATGAAGCCGTCGGTCTCGTCGGTTGCCTCCGTGCGCAGGACATGACTCATCGGCAGCTTCGCGATACGCGCAGGGATACCCTGCCGCTTGGCTTCCTGCTCGGAGAGGCCGACACGTGCGAGCGGCGGATCGGTGAACACGACATAAGGAATGAGGCGATCGTCGGTCCTGCGGGTGCCGCCTGCCATGTTGTCCCTTACAATTCTGAAGTCATCGACCGAGACATGCGTGAACTGGGGGCTGCCGCAGCATTCGCCGATGGCCCAGACACCGGGCGCAGTCGCCTGCAGACGTTCGTTGACACGAATGAAGCCGCGGGCATCGAGTTCTATTCCGGCTTCGTCGAGCCCGATGCCGGCGGTGTTGGCGACCCGGCCAACTGCCACAAGCAAGTCGCTGCCTTCGATCTTCTCTTCGCCCTTGAGGGTACGCACGCTTACCGACACGGTATCGCCGGAAACACCATCGACACTGACGGGTTGGGCGTTCAGCAGCACGTCAATCCCCTCGCCGCTCAGAATGCGCTGAATCTCTTCGGCCGCATCGGCATCTTCCCGTCCCATGAGCTGGCGACCCGGCTCGATGATCGTCACTCGGCTGCCGAACCGACGGAAGCCCTGCGCCATTTCGACACCGACATAGCCGCCCCCGAGTACGATCAAGTGCGACGGCGCGTAGTCGAGCTCCAGCGCTTCGATATGAGTAAGCGCACGCGCGGCCTTGAGACCGGCGATATCAGGAATGGCTGCGTGCGTACCAACATTGAGGACAACCTCGTCACCCGCGAGCAAGCGGATACCCCCATCGTTCAACGCGACCTGAAGGGTCTTCGGACCCACGAAGTGGCCGCTGCCCATGATGAGTTCCGCGCCGCTCTCCTTGTAGGCGTTCAGGTGGAATGCGATCTCGCGGTCGACCATGCCCTGTTTGCGAGCGCGCACCTTGCCCATATCGGTCTTGACCGCACCAGTCAGTGTCCCGAAATGCGCAGCGTTCCGCACGAGGTGAGCGACCCGCGCACTCCAGATTTCATTCTTCGATGGGAGACAGGCGACTGCCGGGCAGGCACCGCCGACCCAGCGGCGCTCGACCACGGCGACTTTCTTGCCGGAACGGCCAAGATGCCATGCGAGCTGCTTTCCGCCCTGACCGCTGCCGAGGATGACGATATCGAAGTGTTCAGCCTGAGACATGGATGATCTCCGTGTTGTCTCCGAAACGGACCCCTACCTCCGAGGACATAGGATTGCGCCAGAAGCGCCACCGCTATGCGCCGCTGATCGTGATCGCGCTCATGCATTCATGCATATGGTTGCGGCTGGAACCTTCGCGGTGGAGGGCGCTGCCCTGGCTGCCGCCGCGCCGAAGTTCCGCGCGCGACACTCGTCGCGTGTGGCGGGGTTTGCGTCGCGCCTCTGCTGCTGCGCTCCTAGAGCATGATCCGGAAAAGTGGAAACCGGTTTTCCGAAAAGATCATGCTCAAACAAAGAGATGAGATCATGATCTCCGCGCAAACGCTTCGCGTTGTCGCGAGGGAAAGCCGGTTTCTACTTTTCCGGATCCTGCTCTAGAATCTCCAGGTGAAGCTGCCCTTGACCGAATGATCCTGCACGCGGTCGGCGAACTGGCCGACATAGGCGATGCCGACGCAGGCTTGCGGCGTGACCCGCAGATCGAGCCCGCCCTCGACCAGCGCTGCGTTGCGCGCAAGCGGCACGCCCGCCACCAGGAAGTTCGCGCCCGTGCTCTGGAACGCGAGTGCCGCCGTCGGGGTGACATCACCGAGAGCGTACTGCCACGCCACCGAGGCGCGCGGCGTCAGCGACATGCCGTTGGTCAGCAGAAAGCTGGTGGCGATGCGCGCGCCGAGCGTTGAGTAGCCGACGTCTTCCTTGGTGCCGGAGCCGAGCAGCGCGGCGATGCCGCTGCCGCCGGTCTCATTGAAACTGTTGGTGTCGAGATGGACCCAGGCAAGCCCAGCAAAGGGCTCGAGCGCGACCTGTCCGAATGTCAGCCCATAACCCGCCTCGCCGAACACCTGCGCGGTGGTCGCGTCGTAACGGGCGCGTGCAGTGTCGAAGAAATTCGGGAACATGATCGAACGGCTGGTGTCGAGCGTGCTGAAGCTTGCCGCCGCACCGCCGCGCAGGCTGAGTGCGCCGTAGGTCGCACCGACATAACCGGCGAGATGCGCGGTCTCGACATCAGCGGAACTCGCCCGGTCGCTGACGCGGACGGTTGAACTGGTGTAGCCGCCGGCGATGCCCGCGATCCAATTGGGACCGAAGCGATGATCGACGCCGCTGAAGAAACCGGCGAGATCGCGGCGCATGCCAGCGGCATTGCCGTCGCCGCCGAACCGGCCCCAGGCGCCGACGCCCTGCGCCCAGAACGCCG
>NZ_PSRR01000351.1 GCF_004296405.1 Bradyrhizobium sp. Leo170 | reverse complement strand
GGCGCTGGCTTACAGCGCGCCGCTGGCGCTGGCGCAGTTGGTGCCGGCTGTGCCCCCAATGGCGATTCGTTCGGCGCTGGAGGGGCTCAGGTACTTGTTCCTGATGATGGTCGCGTAGGCGGCCGGCACCGGGTTGAACCCGACGTTCTGGATCACGCCCGTGAGCAAGGGGTTGCTGGCAGCGTAGTGCCAGGTCAGGTAGTTCGTCAGACTGGTGACGCGATTGACGGGGTCGGTGGGTTGCTCTCCTGTCGGGAGTTTGTAGCAGCTATAGAGGAACATGAACGCGGTGCCGCTGAGCGGATAGGCGTTCGCCCTGTTGGTGAGCGGCAGCACAGACTTGCCGGTCACGCTCACACCGCCCTGGGTCACCGAGCCGAAGACGTTGTTGTAGATGTTGAAGTCAACCCAGGTCCAGGTCGTGGCCGGCACCCGCAGCCGGGTGTCGGTCCACGCGTTGAGGGCACCGGCCGGTGTCGGCGCGATGAACTCCAGAGTTGTAGGTGTCGTGTTGTCCGGAACATAGATGCCGGCGATGCGCAGCTGTTCGTTCTGCAGCGCTGCCGAATACGGTGCCGTGACGGTCCCCCCCGCCGCGGTCGGGACGTTGGTGGTGTACGGCTGGGAGAAGTCGGCGCTGACGTATCCGATTCGGCCCGAGTTGGTTGCGTCGGTGCTGACATTGGATGCCACGTTGCCGCTTCCCGTTTGGGCGATCCACTGCGACGTGACGGCCGAGTTGTTGATGTTGGCGATCAGGGTCGCAAAGCTCGTGCTCGGAAGGTTCGTGGCGCCGAAGATCGTCGCATACGTGGAGGAGATCTGCGGGCAGACAGCCTTGAGATAGTTGGTCAGGATGAAGCTCGTGCCGCTGCCGTCCCCGCGATACACGACCCTGATGGTCTTGGAGGTCGCCGAGTAAGGCTGCGCCACGCCCGAAGGGTCTTTGTTGGCGTCGTTGAAGGCCCCGAGCTGTGGTGTGCCGGCGCTGTCGAGGTACGGGACCTTGTTGGGAGTGGTGTCGTTCCAATCGGTCACCAGGCCCGAGAAGATCGCACACATCTGCGCCGTGGTGAGCTGGATGGCGGCGCCTTGGTTGGCTTGGGTGCCTGGCGTGGTGCCCGCGCCTGTGACCGCCGAGTAGACGCTGCTTATTGTTGTTGTTCCGCTAACGGTGGTCATCCCGTTCGTGTTGACGACGATCGCGACGTTGACCTCGAACGCCGGAACCTGGATCGGCGCGCCATAGGTGGTGGGGTTATAGGCAACAGCCGTCGAGGTGCCCACGGTGATAGCGGGTGTCACGCCGCCGGTGGTCGACCAGCTTTGCGCCGGGGTGAAGGTGAACGACACCGTCGTAAGGGTCGTGGCACCGGTGGCAATCGCCAGCGGCGAGTCCGACATGCCGACGTCGACACGCGGATACGGATAGCTGCCGAAGATCGTCGCCGGAGAGCCCGTATTCGAAAAGTCGATGATCGGCGGCTTGGCCGCCGGCAGGAACATGGTGGTGATCGTCGACGTCATCACCGAGCCTGCGGTCACTGAGCCGCTATACCACTGCTGCGGGTTGTTGGCGATGAAGCCGCGGGTGCCGTTGCCGGAGCCGACGCCGGCATACAGGCCGTTCACCACCGTACTCACGGTGCAGGTGGTCGGCAGATGGCCCGGTGCCGGGAAGCCGCCAAACTGGTAGCCGTCGTTGGCCGTGGCGCCGAACCCGAAGCCGACGGTGCCGCCCGTGTAGCAGTCGAGAATCTGCCGGAAGGCTTCCGAGGCGAGCGTGCTGCCGGCGAAGTAGATCGGCTTGGTGGCCGAGGAGGCGCCCGCGTTCGCGGGCACGGTGGCCGAGGAGGCGAGCAGCGCGAGCACCGACGCGGTGCCGAGCAGGTATTTGGACGATTGCATTTTCATGTCTCAGGTCCTGTGGGGTTTGTAACCAGCGGCGCGCGTCGTCATCCCGTCGTCACGAGAGTGCAAAGTAATGTTCAAGATTTGATGAAGTAATTTTATGCATATCTGTCACGGTCGCAGCGATGGCACATGAAGATTGCAAGTCACTCACGCGTCGAAGTTATGTCTCCGTCGTCGATGATTGGCTAACATCTAATAGACAACATGAGCCTTGACCTCGCGAAGAGAAAATTTCGAGTCATGTTTGGAAAAATAACTTAGCAATACTCTGAGAAATGATCTATGGAATCCCGACCTGATGACCGTCTTCCGGCGGTGCCATCGACGCGGGAATTGTTTCAAGCGAGGCCTCCCACATGGAAGACAATTCAGGCGGGCGCCTCGCGATACGCGAGGAGCATGGCGGCCATGCAATTCTGGCACGGCCGGTGCCGTCACCATCCGCCGCGAGATCGCCCGCAATCAACGGAGGCGAGCGTCCGTCCGCCAATCTGCGGCGCGCACAGGAGCTGCACCAGCAGGGCGTCGCGCATGGGCAGCAGGATCGCTGGCGTCAGGCGTTGCGCGCATTCAACGAGGCGGCGCGGCTCGCGCCCGACCAGCCCGCCTTCAACTACTGCAAGGGTGTGGCGCTGTGCCGGCTCGATCGCTTCGACGACGCGCGCGAGGCGTTCATGGCGGAACTCAGGGTGACGCCGACCCACGCGCCGGCGCTGACCGAGATCGGCACGTGTCTGGCGCGCACCGGGCGCACCCGGGATGGTATCCCCTATCTTCAGGAAGGGCTGCGCCTGCTGCCCAACATGCCGCTCGCGCAATACAGTCTCGGTCTTGCGCTGCTCACCGAGAACCGGCGCAGCGAGGCGCTCGCGGCGCTCGACAAGGCGATCGAGCTCGATGCGGGCTACGTGGAGGCCTATCGCACACGCGGTCTCGCCTATGTGATGGACGGTCAGACAAGGCGGTCGACGATCTCCGCGCCGCCTCCACGCTCGACAGCCAGAACTACAAGGCGATCATCGAGCTCGGCGTGAATTTCGGGCTGGCGGTGCGCGACAAGCAGGCGGGGCGGCTGTTCGAACTCGCCGCCGACAGCGCTCCGACCGTGGCTCTGCCGCAGTACATGTACGGTCAATTCCTGATCAATCACCGCCAGTTCGAGCGTGGCTTGAGTTATGTCGATCGCGCGCTCGCACTCGATCCGCTGCAGGGCGAGCATCATGTCGCCCGCGGTTTCGGATTGCTCGGGCAGGGCCGCATCGAGGACGCTGTCGCTGCCTATCGGCGGGCGGGCGAGCTCGATCCTGCCAACCCCGGCTTCGCCGGAACGCTGCTGTTCGCGCTCCAGCACAAGCCCGGCGTCACGCGCGACGAGCTCTTGCACGCCCACAGGCGGTGGGCGACGCTGTATCGGCCGACCGCGCCCATGGATCGGCTGGCGTTTCCGAACACGCCGGATCCGACGCGCAAGCCGCGACTTGGCCTGGTGTCGGCGGATATGCATCGTCACGCCGTGTCGTTCCTGGTCCTGCGCGCGTTCGAGGCGCTCGCCGCGCTCGGCTACGAGATTTGCTGCTACAAGACCGACAGCAAGCGGCAGGACGACGATTTCAGCGAACGCTACAAGGAGATCTCGGTCTCCTGGCGCGATGTGTCCGGGATGGACGGGCCGGCGCTGGGGCAGCAGATCCTCGATGATCGGATCGATATCCTGTTCGATCTCGCCGGCCACACCGCCGGCAACCGCCTGTCGCTGTTCGCCACGCGCGCGGCGCCGATCCAGCTCGGCTGGGCCGGCTATGTCGGCACCGTCGGGCTCGACACCTATGACGGCCTGATCGCCGATCCGGTGGAAATTCCGCCGGAGCATGACGCGAGTTATATCGAGCGTCCGATCCGCCTGCCGGACTGCTACGTCTGCTATCATCCGCCCGAGAAAGCCCCCGAGGTGCTGCCGCTGCCGAGCGCGAATGGCGGCCGCTTCACATTCGGCTGCTTCAACCGGCCGGCGAAGCTCAACAGCGAGGTCGGCAAGGCCTGGGCGCGGATTCTCGAGCAGGTGCCGGATTCGCGAATCCTCATGGTCTATGGCGGTCTCGGCGAGGCGAGCACGCGCGACGCCATCTACAACGTGCTCGGCCAGGGCGGCGTGCCACGCGAGCGTGTCGAGCTTGTGGGCGAAGCCGAGCAGCCGAAGATCTTGCAGGCCTATTGCGACGTCGACCTCGCGCTCGATCCGTTCCCCTATTCGGCGGGCGTGACCACGCTTGAGGCGATGTGGATGGGCGTTCCGACCGTGACCTTCGTCGGCGACACGTTCGCCGGCCGCCACTCCGCGGCCCACCTGACCGCAGCCGGGCTCGGCAGCTTCTGCACGACCAGCATCGACGACTACGTCGCCATGGCGGTCGACTGGACCCGCCGGCGTGACGAACTCGCCGACCTGCGCTCCGGTTTGCGCGCCCGCGTCGCCGCGTCCCCCCTGTGCGACGCGCCGCGCTTTGCCGACAACCTCTCACGCGAACTGATGCGGCTGTGGACCGAATGGTGCGAGGCCAAGACCGCGCGGGGCGCGGCTTAGGACAATTTACTCGTCGTCACCGGGCTTGACCTCTGCGACTCGGCGAAGCCGAGTCGCAGGGGTGACCCCGCTTAGGGGCGCACTGCCTTCCTGATCGGGATGGCCGGGACGAGCCCGGCCATGACGAAAAAAGTGGACAAGCTGAAAGAAGGACCGTGCCGATGTTGAAAGCAGCGAGCGGCGAGGCGCTGGCGTTGGGGGCTTCGATGCTGAAACATGCATCGGCCGAACGGCGGATGGAATTCATCCAGACCGTCATGAACCGCGGCCTCGATCTCTATCAGAGCGGCCAGTTCGACAGCGCCGAGGTCTTGTTCGAGACCGTGGCATCGGAACCCACCGCGCGGCCGCGGGTCCAGCTCATCCGCGGCGTGATCGCGCTGCAACGCGGCGAGGATGAGCGGGCGCTGGACTTGCTCGAGGAGTCGATCCAGCTCAACCCGGTTGACAGCGAGGCGCACGCCAATCTCGGTCTGCTGCTTCTCAAGGTGCGCCAGCATCCGCAGGCACTGGCCGCGTACGCCGCCGCGCTGACGTTGCAGCCGAACAATATCGCGGCGCTGTTTGGTCTCGCCCGTGCGCTGACGACCCTGGATCTGATGGATTTCGCCCACGACGCGTTCCGCGACACGCTGGCGTGCGCGCCCGACTATGCCGACCCCGCGGTCGACTTTGCCGTTCTGCTCAACGATATGGGCCGAAGGGACGAGGCGGTCGTGCTGCTGCAAGACGCGCTTGCACGGCATCCCGAGCACGCAAAGCTGCACGTGATGCTGTTCATCTGCCTGTTCGTCCGTGGCGACTGGCGGGCGGCGTGGCCGCACAACGAGTGGCGGCTCAAGGAACCGGAAGTCAGCAAGCATCTGTTGCCGACCGACCGGCCATGCTGGCAGGGCGAGGATCTCGCCGGCAAGACGATCCTGCTGCAATCCGAGCAGGGCTTCGGGGACACCATCCAGTTCGTGCGCTATGCGCCGATGATCAAGGCGCGCGGCGGCCGGGTGATCCTGCGTGTGCAAGGGCCCTTGCTGCCGCTGATGCGAACGGTCGACGGCATCGACGACGTCTTCGATACCGAGGAAGAGGCAGCGGCGTTTGATGTGCATGTGCCGCTCATGTCGTTGCCGCTGATCTTTGGAACGCAAAGCGATGCAGTTCCTGCGACGGTTCCCTACATCACGCCTGATCCGGACCTGGTCGCGCGGTGGCGCGAGCGGCTCAATGATAGCCTTGGCGCCCACTCCGGTCTTTCCGTCGGCCTGGTCTGGCAGGGCAATCCGGCACACCCCTACGACTGGCGCCGCTCGTTGCGGCTTGATCGCCTGCGGCCCTTGTTCGACTGCCCGGGCACGCGCTTTGTCAGCCTGCAGGTCGGGCCCGGACAGAACCAGCTGACCGAGTTCGATATTGGCATCGTCAATGCCGGTGCACAAATCGACGCCACATCGTTCGCCGATGCCGCGGCGATCATTGCCAATCTCGATCTCGTCATCTCCATCGACAGCGCCATTGCCCATTTGGCCGGTGCGATGGGCAAGCCGGTCTGGATTCTGCTCGCCAAAGGCAGCGACTGGCGCTGGCTCAGGGATCGTGACGATACACCCTGGTATCCGCAGGCGCGGCTGTTTCGGCAGGCCGAAGCGGGCGATTGGGGCGATGTGGTCGAGCGAGTGCGTGCGGAAATGTGGTCAACAGCCGGCGCCGCAGTGCCACTGTCGCAGGAGAGGATCGCGCTGCCACGTGCATCGGATGCGGTCCTCTGCGATGCGCTGTTCGTTGAGGGCTGTCGCCAACAGAAGGTAGGCAATCTTGGTCGTGCGAAGAAGCTGTTCGAGCATGTTCTTTCCCTTGATCCCGAGCATGGGAACACGCTGTGCAATCTCGGTGCGCTGGAGCTCGGTTCGGGCGACGGAGAGCTCGCACTCAGGCGGCTGCAGGTGGCGGTGAGGTTGGCTCCTGATCTCGCGCTGGCACGGACACTGCTGGCCGACGCGTTGATGGCCGCTCAGAAGACGGAACAATCGCTTGCCCAGTATCGCAAGGCGATCGAGCTCGCACCTACCAACGCGGATGCCCACGCCGCCTATGCCAGCGCCCTGCGCAAGCTGGGAGATGGCGAGCAGGCGGATATGCATGCCGATACGGCAAGGCGCCTGATCCATGAGCATTACAGCAAGGCGCTGGAACTTGCCCCCAATGATGACGCGTTGCACGCCGCATACGCCCTCGCGCTGTGCGAGCTCGGTGACATCGACAACGCCATGATGCATTTTCTGGCGGCGACCAAGATCAATCAGCAACAATCGGCGGAGTTCTACGAGGCGCTTGGGCGCGCCTGTGCCGCGCGCGGCAACTCGCAGGGCGCGGAAATCAGCCTGAAACATGCGCTTGCACTCGATCCGCAGCGTGTTACCGCCCATTGCGCGCTTGGCGATCTTTATTGTGTGCTCGATCGCCCCGACGATGCAGAGACCAGTTTCCGCGGAGCGCTGAGCATCGATGCGGGAAGTGCCGTGGCCTTGCGTGGCATCGAACGTGTGCAGACGTCGCACCGGACCATGGCCATCAACGGCATGTCGTGACATGCGCTTCGTTGCGAACGATCGCAGTCACGCTCGCGCAGAAGCTTGCACCGCCGACGGTATTTGCGGATGTACGATCATCGCCCCAACGAGCGCGGCATTCTTGCCGCTCGTTTCGTGCGCAAGAAATCAAACGTGTGTCATTGACTGTTGCGTAGTGCGTCACGAAACCAGCACGCGTTATGGTTTCATTTCCATGTCATCAACCTTGGCTAGAAACGGCGCGACCGAATTGAAGCGTGTCAAATGCCGCGGTTGGGGATGGGGCCCCTGCAATGAGCGACACCAATCGAACGGCGTTGCTCACGCTCCTCGTCGCAAGTTACGACGATCTCAAACAGCGTTTGACACGACGGACCGGATCCGCGGATCTCGCCAACGAGGCTTTGCAGGACACGTTTCTGCGCTTGAGCAAAGCGGACGGTATCGGACCCGTTCGCGATCTGCATGCATATCTGTTCCGAGTGGCGATGAGTGCCATCAGCAACCGGCGCGTTGCGGAGCGCCGCCGCCGTACCGTTTCGGAGACCGATGCGCTGTTCGATCTGGTCGACGACAGCCCTGGCCCGGAAAGGATTATCGAAGCCCGCTCCGAGATCAACGCGCTCAAGCAGGTGATCCAGGAGCTGCCCGCTCGCCGTCGGGAGATTCTCATGGCGATATGTGTTGACGAGGTGCCATTACGGCAGGTGGCGGAGCGGTTCGGCGTCAGCGTGCGCACGATACAGGTCGAGCTCAAGCAGGCAATGGTGCATTGCGCGGTTTGTCTCGAGCGCGGCGCGCGGATGCCGGGAAGCGCGTTCCAGCGCCGAAGTCCGTTCGGCCAGCGGGATCGCTCATCGCGAATTCCACTGAGCGATAACGATACGCTTGCCCGGCGATTGCCATTCGGCGGCGGCAGGTGAGATGTAATGGGGAGGCAGGCTCACACCGTCCGATCTGCCGAGGTGGCTACACCATGTTTGACGCTTGAGCTGCGAAGCCTTCGCCACCCGCATCGGATACTCTCAAATCCGAGATCAAGCCGCCTGCAGTCGTACGGCGTAGTCGACCAACCAAAGGGCGGGACACAGGAAGGCTCCAAATGGCAGTTTTGTCGTGCGCTCGACGGAATGGTCACGCAGCCGTGTCAGCAGCACGGCGATCAACGCGGCGCCGGTTGCCAATGCGAAGCACAGCGGCACCATGTCGAGCGGGAGCCACGCGCCGATGGCGGCCGCGAGCTTGACGTCGCCGAGCCCCAGGCCTTCGCGCTGCCGCAGCCATCTGTAGGTCCGGCGCATCAGCCAGAGTGCCGCGGCAACCAGGATGGCACCGCCCAGTGCGGTGGTCAGCGCACTCCAGCGATCGAACGGATCGAGCACGGTCGTGGCAACAAGCCCTGCGAAGAGGGCGCTTCCGGTGACGATGTCGGGAAGCAGGAAGTTACGCGCGTCGATATCGGCGCCGGCAATCATCAGTGTGCCGAGAACGGTCGACGCCAGCGCGTGCGGCCATGGCAGCGTTGCAGCGGAGACCAGCGCGACGGCCGCAAATCCGCAAAGCAGCACGGTGCGGTTAGGATGCAGGGCCTCCGAAGTTACATCATCATCGGCGTGCTCGTCGATCGTCATCGTCGCCTCATGTCGCTTCGCGCTGTGGAAGAACCTGCCGTGCGGGCCAGGCATGTCGGAGCTGTGCAATGCTAGCGCACGAAAACAATGCGACTGCGACAGCAGCCGTGCCGCCGAACGATTTCATGACCTATCTCGCGGGAAGGGGCGCGTTGCGCGATGGCCAGAGGGAAGACGGAGCGCGTCGCGTCCGTAACGGCGACGGGTCGGCTGGCCATACCGACTGGAGTGCCGTCACCAGGCTCACGCCTTCGGCACTGGCCGACGAACTGGCCAGTTTCTATCGATGCGACCGGGTCCGGCGCGACGATCTAGTGGTCTATCACA
>NZ_PSRR01000350.1 GCF_004296405.1 Bradyrhizobium sp. Leo170 | reverse complement strand
AACGCCCTCGCGGCGCCAGTTGATGCGCCATCTCCCCTTGTGGGAGAGGGCAGCTCCGCCATCACCACCAGGCTCATTCGGGTGAGGGGTTCTCTCCACGTGTACCGCCGCCCGTTCGCGGGGAGCGAGCGCGGCTGCAATTTCAAGCTTATCGGATCATGCGTAACGAACGAGGGCACGAAGCAATCCAGACCGTTTCCGCCGTCGACCTCTGGATTGCTTTGCTTGCACTCGTTAGGCGGCCCTCCTGGCCTGTCAATCCGCGTAGAACTTTCGCGGTTTCTCAACGACTCGCAGCGCGCCGGTGTTGAGCGCGCTCGAGCACTCGTCTTCGTTTTCGCCATCGAGCAGGGCAGCGCCGCAGTGACGGCAGATGCGCGGCGATATCGCCTGCATCTTTCCGACCATGCGGTCCTGCTGATAGCGCGCGAAGTCGATGATGTTACGCCGTGGCGTTATGATCTTCTCAACCATTGCTGTCCCTCCGGCTTGAGGCCGGGGGTTATCGCAGCAAAGTTTCGCTCAAACGTTCAGCGCAACACTCAAATTTTAGCGGAGAATTCGCGGAGGAATTGCGGCAGCTTTGTTGCCTATGTTTCGACGTATTCAGCGATGCTGGTCGGCTCTGGAACCGCAAGGCCATCTGCCCGCAATCCATCAAGATGGAACCTAATGGCCTCGAGGATTTCATTCTCAACGTTCGCAACCGTATCGCCGGTGGCGACGCAGCCTGGCAAATCCGGAACATAGGCGGAATAATTGCCATTCGCCTTCTCGATCAGGACTGCGTAGCGCATCGAGCACGCCCCTAAAGCCACTTCTTCAACTTGAAAAGGTAGTACGGCACGATCGCTGCAATCAGCATCATCACGAGCGCGATCGGATAGCCGTGTGGCCAGTCGAGTTCCGGCATCGCCTTGAAGTTCATGCCGTAGATCGACGCAATCAGCGTCGGCGGCATCAGCACCACGGCCATCACCGAGAACAGCTTGATGATGTTGTTTTGCTCGAGGTTGACGACGCCGAGCATCGCATCCAGCACGAAGGTGATCTTGTTGGAGAGATAGGAGGCGTGGTCGGTCAGCGAGGCGACGTCGCGCTGCATGGTCTTGAGCTGCTCGCGCATGTCCTTGGACCATTTGACGCCTTCGATCACCGCCGACATGAAGGTGACGACGCGTCCGATGGAGACCAGGCTTTCGCGCACTTTCGAGGTCAGGTCGCCTTTGCGCCCGATCTCGATCAGGATCTGCGAGTATCGCTTGGCTTGGCCGTGGCGTTCGCTCTCCGGCTCGAAGATGTCGTGGGAGACCTGGTCGATCTCCGACCCGCAGCGCTCCAGGATGTCGGCGCAACGGTCGATCACGGCGTCGAGCAGTTCCGTCAGCACCATCTCGCCGGAGATACCGGGGGCGCAGGACCGCCCAAGCTTGGCCTCGACCAGCGCGAACGGTTTCGGCTGGTCGTAGCGCACGGTCACCAGTCGATGACCAGCCAGGATGAAGGTGACCGCCGTGGTGCGAGGCATGTCGGTGTCGGACTGGCACATCAGCGTCGCGGTCATGTAGCGCGCGCCGTTCTCGATATAGAGCCGGCTGGAAATCTCGATTTCCTGCATGTCTTCGCGGGTCGGCACCGCGATCCCGGCCAGCCGCTCCACGGCGCGGTCCTCCTCGGGGGTGGGCCTGACCATATCGATCCAGACCGCGTTCTCCGGCAAGGCCGCGAGCTCGTTGGAAACGGCCTTTTTCAGCGCGAAGTCGAAAGGAACGAACACCGACAGCATCAGCAACTCCGGAACGGGGCACCGGCGCACCCAACAGGACTAAACTCGATTCTGGCAAGGGCTTCATGACCGGCGCATTAACCGCCCATCCATATTTGTGGCGGCGGAATGGCGCCGGCGCGCCCCGGATTTGGCAACCGTTGCTGATCTGCACAGAAATCGGCCGCCGATGGCAGGACTTGCGGCAAAAAAGCCACAGCAGAGGTCCCGCAACGCGGGATAGGTCTCTAAACGCTGGGAATAGCGGCAGGTTTCGGCAATAATACGATCAATGAGATGATGGAATCGTGGCGATAGGGGCGCTTTTTCGCGCTGCGAACGCAGATTTTCAACGGAAGTGCACGATGTCGTTGCTGAAAGTTACGCTGGGGATTGTGGCCGCCGGCTGATGTTGTCGGGTTGCATGCAGGCCACAACCTATGAGGCCACCAACGCCGCCATCTTCAAGCCGCGCGACAAGGAGCTGCTGGCGAAGACCACCTACGCGAAAGTTCCGGTCGCCGAGCCGTTCCGCCGCGCCATTGTGGATTACCACCGCAAGGAGGCGCCGGGTTCCATCGTTGTCGACTCCGACAACCACTATCTTTACCTGGTGCAGAAGGACGGCAAGGCGATCCGCTACGGCATCACCGTCGGCGAAGAAGCCATGGCATGGTCCGGCATTGCCAAGGTCGGCAGCAAGACCGAATGGCCGGCCTGGCACCCGACGCCCGGCGAAATCTCCCGGCTCGGCGTTCCGACCTATGTCGCGCCGGGACCTGACAACCCGATGGGTTCGCGCGCGCTCTATCTGTACTCCGGCGGCAAGGACACGCTGTTCCGCATCCACGGCACCAACCAGCCGGAATATATCGGCGCCTCGATATCCTCGGGCTGCATCCGCATGACCAATGAGGACGTGATCGACCTTTATGACCGCGTCGGCGTCGGCACCGTCGTGGTCGTGCTGGAACCGAAGCACGGCGACTCGCCGTTCAATTCGAAGATGGCGCTGCAGGGCGGCGGCAACGCCATGATGCAGTAGTCCGTTCGCGGAAGACGCGATCAAAAGCGCCGGTTTTGCCGGCGCTTTTTTGTTGGCTGCGGTTTGGTCGCTGCACGCTTTAGCTCCGCACCGTCGGAATCGCCGGCATCCCGCTTTGCATCTTCCGACTTCTTGTTTTCCGACTTCTTGTTTTCCGGCTTGGACCCATCCGGCTTACTGTCGGTCTTGGAGTCGCTCTCGGCGTCGGCCTTCGGGTTATCCTTGGCTGCGACCTGGCGCGGCGGCGCTTGTTCCGGGCGCTCGGCCGGCAACAGCGGGGCGACGGCGGGCAGCGGGTCCAAGACATCCCACTGGCAGATCCGATAATTATTTCGCCGCTCCATCCGGTCGAGATGGATGTGGTCCTCATGGTAGCCGTCGGAGCCGGGCCCCAGCACGGTCGTGAAGCGGGTGCAGGCCGAATGCAGCACGGTCTCACGCAGATCGCGCGGCACAGTGCGGTCGGTGAGCGAGATCGAGCGGCCGTTCGCGAGCCTGAAGGCGCGGACATCGAGCGCATTGGCGCGGCCATGCTCGGAAAGCTGCGCGCCGGGGACGCCGTTGCGGCCACGGCATTGGAAGGAATCGAGATTGTCGAGCTCGTTGATCGTGCCGCCGAGCCCGGCGGACAGCGGCGCGATGTCGGTACGCACCCACTCGGCGATGGTGGCGGCCATGGTGCAGCGGAGGATCGCGGCCGGCTTCACCGCAACCTTTCGCTTGTCGGGCAGCACGATCGCCTCCAGCCGCACCAGATCATCGCCGCCGCAGCCGCCGTTGCCATGAATGGCGGGGATGCTTGGCGCGATGGCGATCTCCTCCGTCAGCGCCTGCCGGCAGGCTGAGGGCTGCGGCGCGGGAGCCTGCTCGGCAGCCTTGTCGGCGGGAGCCTTATCAGCGGCTTTGCCGTGATCGGCCGGCGGCGCCTTTTCGGCGGCTGCGGGCGGCTCAGGCGGCTTCGCGGCAGGCGCCTCGGCCGGACGGGGCTTTGGCAATGGCACCACCGCTGCCCGATGGACGGCCCGATGCGGCCTTGGCCGAGGCGGAGCGAACAGGTCCGGCCAGGGAAACTGGACCGATCTGCGGGCCGCCATGGCGGGTTCGGCCAGCATCCCGAGCAATATGGCTACAGTGGTAATCAGTGCCATTCCGGTGCGGCCAAACGCGCCATAAGTGGATTTTCGGCTTGCTTTCTCCGCGCTACAGTTCATGTCAATTTCATGATTGGGTGGCTCGCCATACGGTCTGGCTGGCGGGTCATGCGAGGGAAGAACACTGAGGAGGGACGTGCGTATGCTTGGTTTGATGCAAGACTGGCCTTTGCTGTGTCACCGGATTATCGAACATGCAGCGAAGTATCACGGCACACAGGAGGTCGTGACGCGGTCGGTCGAAGGCCCGATCCATCGCACCACCTATGCGGAAATCCATGCGCGCGCGCTGAAGGTCTCGCAGCGCCTGGAGCGCGACGGCATCAAGCTCGGCGATCGTGTCGCCACCATCGCCTGGAACACTTGGCGCCATCTCGAAGTCTGGTATGGCATCATGGGTATCGGCGCGATCTGCCACACCGTCAACCCGCGCCTGTTCCCGGAGCAGATCGCCTGGATCATCAACCACGCCCAGGACCGCGTGGTGATGACCGACCTCACCTTCGTGCCGGTGCTGGAGAAGATCGCCGACAAGCTTCCGAGCGTCGAGCGCTATATCGTGCTGACCGACAAGGCGCACATGCCAGAGACCACGTTGAAGAACGCGGTCGCCTATGAGGACTGGATCGCGGCGTCGGACGGCAAGTTCGAGTGGAAGACGTTCGACGAGAACACCGCAGCGGCGATGTGCTACACGTCGGGCACCACGGGCGACCCCAAAGGCGTATTGTATTCGCACCGTTCCAACGTGCTGCATGCGTTGATGGCCAACAACAAGGATGCGCTGGGCACATCCGCAACCGATACAATGCTGCCGGTGGTGCCGCTGTTCCATGCCAATAGCTGGGGCATCGCTTTTTCCGCGCCCTCGATGGGCACCAAGCTGGTGATGCCAGGGCCGAAGCTCGACGGCGCCTCGGTCTACGAATTGCTCGACACCGAGAAGGTGACCCACACCGCCGGCGTGCCGACGGTGTGGCTGATGCTGCTGCAGCACATGGCCGCCAACAACCTGAAGCTGCCGCATTTGGAGATGGTGATATGCGGCGGCTCGGCGATGCCGCGCTCGATGATCGAGGCCTTCCTCAACATGGGCGTGGAACCCCGCCATGCCTGGGGCATGACCGAGATGAGCCCGATCGGCACCGTCGCGGCGCTGAAACCGCCCTTCGAGGAGCGCACCGGCGAGGAACGGCTCGACGTCCTGCAGACGCAGGGCTACCCGCCGTTCGGCGTCCAGATGAAGATCACCGACGATGCCGGCAAGGAGCTGCCGTGGGACGCCAAGACCTTCGGCCGGCTCAAGGTCTCGGGCCCGTCGATCGCCAAGGCCTATTTCCGCGTCGACGGCAGCATCCTCGACGAACATGGCTATTTCGACACCGGCGACGTCTCGACGATCGATGCGCACGGCTACATGCGGATCACCGATCGCTCCAAGGACGTGATCAAGTCCGGCGGCGAATGGATCTCGTCGATCGACCTGGAGAACCTCGCGGTCGGCCATCCGGCCGTGGCCGAGGCGGCCGTGATCGGTGTGTTCCATCCGAAGTGGGATGAGCGTCCGCTCCTGATCGTGCAGCTCAAGCAGGGCCAGCAGGCGACGCGCGAGGAGATCCTGAAGTTCATGGACGGCAAGATCGCGAAATGGTGGATGCCCGACGATGTCGTCTTCGTCGAGGGCATTCCGCACACCGCGACCGGCAAGATCCTGAAGACCGCGCTGCGCGATCAGTTCAAGAGCTACAGCCTCCCGACCGCGGCGGCGTAACGAACAGGTTCTCCGTCATGCCCGGGCTTGCCCCGGGCATCCACGCGGCTTGGCGAGAGCCTCGTACAGGCTGTGAGCGAATCCTCTGTCGTCTGGTGTCATTCCGGGATGCGTGCAGAGCACGCAGGCCCGGAATCCATCGGGCCACAGGCGCAGGCGGAGAAATGGATTCTCTGATGTGCAATTGCACATCAGAGTTCGCGCGGAGCCTGTCATCGGGCCGCGCTTTGCGCGGACCCGTTGGCGCGCCCCGGAATGACGGAGGATAATTCGCGAAATCCCGTAGGGTGGGCAAAGCGACTTCATTCACCGCAGCTCAAACGAGCGCCGGTGGAAGCGTGCCCACCATCACGAGCGGAGTGATAATGGTGGGCACGCTTCCGCCTTCGCTCTTCGAGCTACGGCGGACAAGTCGCTTTGCCCATCCTACAGCCGGCGCAAGTTGATGCGCCCTCTCCCGATATCGTCGAGATTCACGGGCGCGTGCGAGGTGCGGTGCAGGGATCAGCGGATGGGCGCGAGCGCATCAAGCTGGCGCTGAGCTTCGGGTTCGCCCCATTCTTTCGCTTTTTGATACCAGTTGCGGGCCTGCGCGAGATCCGCGAGCGGGCCACTGGCGCCCAATTGCTTGAGCACGATCGGGTCGTAAGTCCGGGCGAGGAGCAGCGCGGCGCGCGCGTCTCGTGCTTCGGCGGCGTGCAGCAGCAATAGCCTCGCCGCCGCGATGTCGCCGCTGGCGAGCAAATCCTGTCCGCGCTTGACGACAACAGAAATTTCCTTCGGATCCAGATTGCGCACGGTGTCCATCTGCGGCGGCGGGGAAGCGGCTGCAGGCCGAGCCGGCGCCGCAGCCACGACAGCCGCCGGTGGCTGCGCCGCGACGCTGGCAGCGGGTTTCCAGGAAAGCCGGATCGAACTACCCACGAGCGCCGCACCGTCGCCGTCACGCAATTCTACCGTCACCACCATCTGGTCGACGAAGCCGTCCGGCGGAATGACCGACACGGCGGAAATCTCCGACGTGGGCACGCGCCACTCGTTGGCGGCGACGCGCTTGCCAGCCGTCAGCCGCGCGCCGGCTGGCAATCCACTGATGGCAATGACGGCGCCAGGAGGGGGAGCACCCACGCGCACACCGAGCGGCAGCGGGTCGTCGGCGAGCCCGCTGCTGTCCTCGACGACAAGGGTCGCGGCCCGCTTGCGTTGCGGCGCCGGAAAGAGCGAGGTCTTGAGCGACTGCCAGGAAGAGGCGATCGATGCGATAAAGTTCGACCGAACCCCAGGACTTTGCGACGCCGGAATCGCCATGACGAGGATCATCGCGATGCCTGCCGCAACCGCTGCCGCGATCGCGAACCTCGCTCCCACGCGGAGCAGCGCGCGCCTTCCCGAGTCGCGGAGGACGGATGGCACCTCGATAGGCTCCATCGCTTCCTGCATGGCTTGGGCGACGGCCTTGGTGAACATTTCCGAATGGTCGCGACGTCGAGGCTTGCCCAGCGGTTGCAAGGGCGGATCGTCGGCAGTCAACGATGGATGCTCCGCGGACCGTCTGAGCGACGCCGTCGGCTGCCCGCTTATCGCCCGCTCCCGTGGCGCGCAGTAGATCGGATCGTTGGGATCAACGTAGCCTTCGTCCCTGCCACCACTCATACTGAACGCTCGCCCTGAGGCGGCTGCCCACCAGCCCCGCTGATGTACGCCGGCTACGCTGTCTGCGATCCTTACAGCCCATGAGGATGCAACCGCGCACCTCCGGTCCGCCTGGCGGCAACGACCGTGAGCCTAGGTCACTCTTGCAACGTTTCCGGCTGACGCCCGCCGTTATCCTTTTTTGATTGCCGTTCGCCGATGTCCTTCGCCAGGACGGTCCCTTCGCTTCGATGGTTCCGACAACCTAGAGTGGAGCCTTTAGCCCAAAGTTCCGCCGAGTCAATCTGCAACTAAAGATCAGTTTGATTGAATGGTTAATCGGCGAGGTTGCCAGATTTTCCCGTCGCTCGCCCCATATCGCCCGCAAACCTTGAAATTGCCGGGCCGCCGTGGTCTCAAGCTGCCAGTTTTCATCCGGCCCCTGGCAGTGGGCCAAGCCACAACACGGCAGTTCTCACCGATGGCCCGCAGGTTTTCTGTTCCCTATCAGTCGGAGCCGGTGTCCAGCCTCGCCACCTGGGCACGCAACCTCGCGATCTTCTCCGCCGTCGCGGTGATCGTCTCGATCCTCATTGTCCGCTTCGGCTTCCTGGAGATGAAGCCGGCGCTGGCGACCTTCTTCGGCGCGCTGGCCTGTGCGGGACTTTCGATCCTGCTTGGCTTCGCCGCCTTCGCCGCGATCTGGCAGAACGGTTCGCGCGGCATGGGCCGCATCCTTCTGGCCTTCCTGATCAACGCGCTGGTGCTCGCCTATCCCGCCTATCTCGCCGTGCAATATCGCCGGCTGCCGCCGATCCACGACATCACCACCGACCCGATCGATCCGCCGCGGTTCGAGGCGCTGTCGCGCCTGCGCACCAGCGACGACACCAATTCGGCCGTCTATGCCGGGCTCTACTCCGCCGACCAGCAGCGCCGCGCCTATCCCGATATCGAGACCGTCGAGCTCGAAGTGCCGGTGGACCGCGCTTACACGGTGACGCTGCAATTGGTGAACCGGCGCAAATGGCTCGTGATCGATGAGCGCCCGCCGACGCCACCGCGCCGCATCGGCCGCATCGAGGCGGTGGCGCGCACGCCGATCATGGGCTTCCGCGAGGATGTCGCGATCCGCATCATGCCCGACGGCGAGGACTCGCGGGTCGATATCCGCTCCGCCTCGCGCTATTTCGAGGCCGACCTCGGCAGCAACGCCGCGCGCGTGTCGAAGCTGATCGAGGACATCAACACCGCCGTCGACAACGCGAAGCCGGCCACGCCGAAGAAGGCGCCAGCACCGCCGAAGGCGCAGGCGAAGACGGTGAAGAAGTGAGGCGGTCGGTTGGACACCGCTGGGGCCTGTACTCCTAAATCACCCAGCAGCGTCCGCTTTCGGGCAAACCGGACATCGAGCCAACATCGCCGAATGACCGAGTCTGACCCGAAGGCGACCTTAAACTCGTAACCAGCGAGAGGCTGATCGCAGCTCAGCAGAGTCCTTGGTGGGACTTAGCACAAGCGACACGCCCCCCAGGATGCGCAGCAACCCGCGCAACCACCGAACCCCCAGCCACCATACCCCCAGCCACCGAACCCGATGTCGTCATCGAACCCGATGTCGTCATAGAACCCGATGCTGAACCCGCAGCCGCCGCAACCGCAACCACGGAAGCCAAGGCAACCACGGAAGCCACCGCAACCTCGGATGCCAACAAACCTGCCACCACCGCAACCTCGGATGCCGAC
>NZ_PSRR01000349.1 GCF_004296405.1 Bradyrhizobium sp. Leo170 | reverse complement strand
AGTTCTTCCAGCACCGCCTGGTGTTCGACCGCTCCTCGCTGACGCGCTGGCGCCAGCGCATGGGCGAGGAGAAGCTGCAAGCGCTGCTGCAGGAGAGCCTCTCGGTCGCCACCAAGACCGAAGCGATCAAGCCGTCCGACCTCAACCGCGTCATCGTCGACACCACGGTGCAGCCCAAGAACGTGATGTTCCCGACCGACGCGCGGCTTCTCAACCGCGCGCGCGAGATCCTGGTCCGGCTGGCAAAACGGCAGGGCCTCGCGTTGCGGCAATCCTATGCGCGGGTGGGCAAGTTCGCGCTGATCAAGCATCAGCGCTATGCCCACGCCAAGCAGTTCAAGCGCGCCAAGCCTTGAGGACGCTTCGAACCTATCTCGGCCGCGTCATCCGCGACATCACCCGCAAGATCGAAGGCCGCACCGACCTGCTTGGCGAGATTGTCCTCGGCCGCATGCTGGCGCTGGCGCGACGGGTGCTTGACCAGAAGCAGCACCAGCGCGGCCCCAAGGTCTACTCGCTGCACGCGCGCCGGAGGTGGAGTGCATCGGCAAGGGCAAGGCGCACCGGCCTTACGAGTTCGGGGTCAAGCTCTCCGTCGCCACAACGCTATCGCACGCCAAAGGCGGCCAATTCGTCACCCATGTGAAGGCGCTGCCCGGTAACCCCTATGATGGCCATACACTCGAGACCGTGATCCCGGAGATGGAGGCGCTGATCGGCAACATCATCGAGCGCCTCGTTCTCGACAAAGGCTATCGCGGCCACAATGCGCCACCCGACTACAAGTTCAGGGTGTTCATCTCAGGGCAGAAGCGGCGGGTGACGCCCAAGATCAAACGCGAGATGCGCCGCCGCTCGGCCATCGAGCCGGTCATCGGCCATCTCAAATCCGAACATCGGATGGGCCGGAACTATCTCTGGCACCGCCAGGGCGATGCCACCAATGCCGTCCTCGCCGCCGCCGGCTACAACTTCCGTCGCCTCATCCGCTGGCTGGAGCTCTTGTTGCACCAAATCCTCGTCCTGCTCAGCCTCCGACTTCACCTCGCCCCGAGCTGAAATGCGGGTTCTTCACGGACGACTAGGCAAGCCCAACCTATCCGCCGCCTGGGCTGGATTCGACGCAAGACCAGCTCGGATCGCGTCGGTGGCGTGGCGTAGCTGACGAGGGAGCACCGCCGCTATCCTGCCGAGTCGGACGGCGTCAGCTAGTGTTCTGTCCCGGAAATTCGTCAACAAAGTCGTGCGAGTTTCTGGAGGATGGAATCCGCGGTGTTATGGCCGTGAGCTGTGTGCGTTCATCGCCGGAAATCGTCAGCATCGCCTCCGGGCGTCCGGTCCGCATCGGGTATCTCCTTCGATCGGCACACCTCAAACCCATGCAATTATTATGCTACGAATTAACGGGACAGAACACTAGCCGCCGAGAGCAAGCCGACGATGGGTTATCGCTCACAGTCGTAATAGCCTCCAACGTCAGGTAACGAGCGCACTATCGTGCTGCTGCCGCCGATGGTGAGTGCATCGCTTCCCCGGAAAGCTCCCGTGTCGTTTTGTTCGCTCAGGATTGCAAGACCAGGCGCACGATGGCATCTTCGTTCGGGAAGATGCCGACCATCTCGGTCCGCCGCTTGATCTCATCGTTGAGGCGCTCGATCCGATTGAGTCAGGCGGGGCACAGCATTTGTATGGCCGAACACGTCGACTTCGGTCGCACTCGTGAAGGTGATAAAGTGCACAGTCTGGATGCGCGGCACTGCCCGCGTCACAACAACTTCATACTTGGTCACCACCACTCCGCGCAGGCCACTTCGTCGCCTTGGCACCCATTTTCGATCATTCGCCACGCCAAACGTGGAATACTATCTTTGCATGTCATCGTTGATCGACACAACGTGACCCAAGTCGGGTGACGAATGAACCGCGTCTAAATCCCGCTCATTAAACGCCGGCCAGGCCTGCATTCCCGCTGAAGATTGGCTTCCTGGTTCGAGAACGGTTTCGGCATGACAATTGCTACCTCCGGACAAGCTCAAACTGATCTTGAAACGAGCTTTCCAAACCGCCGCTGCGGTTTATCGGGCCGTGACAAGATCAATCAAGACTTAGCAGATGGCGTCATGTTCCGGCAAAACGATGGTATCAGTTGGGCGATCCGTACTTGCTCGGGGGAGCCGACGGGATCGACACTGGATGTCCCGCGCATCTCCAATCGCTCCGAGGGCGGGAACACTATTGATCGTTTTCCGCCACGACACTGTTTCGAAGGCGACAATTGGGAGATTGCAAACGCCGATTCGGAGCGATGCTTAGAACCGTCCCGAAGCCTAAGAAGCCCACCTGCATACGTTACGCTACCTTACTTCGTAAGCTCAGCGAATTTCTCAAGAACAAGGCCGCGCGGGGAATCGCTGCTTAGGTGCGTGCTGAGGATGGCAGCTGGGACTGACAAATCGATCTCAACACCGCCGGGCGCGTCGCACCGCCGAACGCTGAATATTGCGGACAGGTGGGGCGCTGCCCATCCAAGGCGCTTTCTACCATTGTCACGGGACGGCGAGGGCCGATTTCGAACGCCACGAGTGTTAGTCAAAGCATTTGGGCAAGCATCAGCGCCAAGGCGGGAACCTGTCTGCGGTTCATCGCGTCGCTCATGCCGGACACGCACCTACAGAGGATGCCGCGCAAGTGGCTAGCATGAAGTTTCTTGACAGAGTCCGAACGGTCGCGTCAGGCCGTAATGATATTGTTCTGGTGGCGCTGCTGATCACGATCATCTTCATGATGATAATTCCACTGCCGCCGGTCCTGATGGATGTGCTACAGGCCGCCAACCTGGGACTCTCGGCACTCCTGCTGATGATGGCGGTCTATATTAAATCCCCCCTTGCGTTCGTCTCCTTTCCGTCAGTGCTCTTGGTGACGACGCTATTTCGGCTATCGCTTGGAGTCGCCGCGACACGCACTATCTTACTTCATGCAGACGCCGGCCAGATCATCAAGACCTTCGGGGACTTCGTGGTGGCCGGCAATCTCGTGGTGGGCGCAGTTACCTTTTTGATCATGACAATCGTTCAGTTTGTCGTCATCACCAAGGGATCTGAGCGTGTCGCGGAGGTTGCTGCACGGTTTTCTCTGGATTCGATGCCGGGCAAGCAAATGAGCGTTGACGGCGACTTGCGTGCCGGCAGTATTGATATGCGAGAGGCAAGTCGGCGCCGCCTTGCGATTGAGCGCGAGAGCCAGCTGTACGGTGCCCTGGACGGCGCCATGAAGTTTCTCAAGGGTGACGCCATCGCGGGCTTGATCAGCATTGCCGTGAACATCGTAGGCGGGATCGCGATTGGTTCGTTTCAAAAGGAAATGGGATTGTACGAGGCGCTCGAGGTCTATGCGATCCTGACCATCGGAGACGGACTCGTCGGTCAGATACCGGCTCTATTCACGGCGATTACAGCGGGGTTTATCGTTACGAGGGTTAGTGACGAAAATGGCGGTGCAGATCTCGGCAACGAAATCGGCGACGAGGTGAGCGCACAACCACGTGCGCTGATTGTCGGGTCATTCATTCTCCTTCTCTTTTCGTTCGTCCCTGGCTTTCCGACGGGAGTCTTCATGATCTTGGCGCTCGTAGTCGGAGGCAGTGGCTGGCAACTACAGCGTAATCGGCGGCTGGCCGCACCGGCAGTGAAGCCGACCGGCGGCGGTGATGAAGTCGCCGATAATGGCATCACGTTCACCGTGCCACTGATGATCGACATTGGTGACGACGTTGAGGCGGTCATCCCTCCCGATCTGCTAAACAAAGCATTGGATGCCGAACGGCAAGCGCTCCTTCTTGATCTCGGCGTCCCTCTTCCAGCGATCAATGTGCGAGTGAACGACAGCTGCAAGGACGGAGCGTATGTCATCATGGTAAATGAAATACCATGCGGTGAAGGGCGACTGCGATCGCAGCATCTTTTGGCACGCGATACTCCTGAGAACCTCGATCTTGTGGGCATTCCATGTGTTCTGGACAAACCCTTCCTTCCTCGCATCGAGACGGTCTGGGTGGACGCCATACATCGCGAATCATTGCGAGCTGCCAACATCCCTTTCCTGGAGTCGGTTCAGATCCTTGGCTACCATACTGGCCAAATCCTGCGCAGGCATGCTGCGGAGTTTGTCGGGATCCAGGAGACAAAAACTCTTTTGAATCGCATCGAGGTGTGGTTCCCGGAACTCGTAAAGGAAGTACTGCGCTCAGCACCTCTGCAGAAGATTTCAGAGGTCTTTCAACGCCTAATCGCGGAGGAGGTTTCATTGCGTAATATGCGCACCATCCTCGCCGCACTGGTCGAACGGGCACAGATCGAAAAAGACATTGTCCTGCTGACCGAGCATGTGCGCTGTGCGCTGAGGAGGCAACTCTGCATTCCGTATTGTATCGGCACGAACCTGCTGCCCGCTTACCTTCTCACGCCAGAAGTGGAAGATACGGTGCGCAACGCCATTCGGCAGACTTCCGCCGGCAGTTATCTCGCCCTTGACGCTCGAACCACCGGTCAGATCATTGACGCGATACGAGAGGCTATCGGCAACCTTACCCAGCAGCCGCACAAGCCGGTGCTGCTGGCGTCGATGGATATACGTCAATACGTACGCAAGGTCATCGAAACCGACTTCTACGAACTTCCAGTTCTATCCTATCAGGAGCTTCCCCCCGATATCTCCATACAGCCATTGGGAAGGATATCGCT
Organism: Bradyrhizobium sp. Leo170; assembly: GCF_004296405.1. Classification (GTDB taxonomy): domain Bacteria; phylum Pseudomonadota; class Alphaproteobacteria; order Rhizobiales; family Xanthobacteraceae; genus Bradyrhizobium. The sequence goes on along the minus strand of NZ_PSRR01000349.1, from coordinate 4,401 downwards.
GCAATGAGAAACGTGAACATAGAACAAGATGTTCTCACGGGCGATCAGACCCAACTGTCCTTGCATGTGCTATCTGGCCCCAACAAGGGGGCCGAGACACCGCTCGGCGATGGAGCGTGGCTAGTCGGTAGCCATGACGCTGACGACCTTACCTTCGCAGATCCGGAACTGGTTGACTCACATCTTCGCATTGTCATCGAGGCCGGGCAAATCCAGATCACCGCACTCGCACCGGGTGTGCTCATCGGCGGTAGTGATTGTCTAACAGAGTGCCCGACGACCCTCGATCCACTCACTCCGGTTCAGGTTGGGCGGACGATTTTCAGTATCGGCCCGACCGGTGCCAGCTTTCCCGATGTCGACTCCGTGGTCGAGCGCAGAAGTCTGCACGCAGAGCATGCCCCCCCAGCTATCGAAGGAGCGGCGCCCCGGGGGCGAGAACCTCGTCTTGCGATGAACTCGATACCTCGGCCATTTCGGCTTGGTGCAGCCGCTTGCGGCCTTCTGATCATCGCCTATGGAGCTTGTGCCGGGATTGAGCGGGTTGTTGCCTCTCTCACCCCGGCCGCCGTTCCGGGTACTGACTCGATCAAGATTGCCAGGAACGTCCTTCGCGATTTGAATGTCGGACGCGATGTTAGCATCGCGCTCCAAGATGATAATCTGATCATCGACGGCGACTTGCGACCTGAAGAGGCTACAAGGATCAAAGCAGCCCTGCGTGACGCAGGGCTAACAGCAGAGGTAACACCGAAAACGGCGACCGCCACCGCCCTGTCTGATGCAAAGATGATCGACCTGTCAACGACCGTAATACGGGCATTCGGCATCGAGGGGAGTATTCGCGTGGGAAGCGCCGGAGGGATATCAATAACGGGATATGGCCCGAGTGATGCAACCGTTAAAGCTGCCCTTCATCGTCTGCAGCAGGATATTCCCGGAGTTCGCACAATTGATGACACAGTCGCAACGCCGGACCGCGCACGAACCTTTCTAGAGACAGCGACGACAGCCGACCTCCGCGGCTCCATTCGCATCGTGGTGAAGCCAGACGCCATCCTCGTTTCGGGGGCCCTTACCCCAACCGCCTATAGCGAGTGGAAGACCGTTGCCTCCCGCTTCGAGGAGAAGTTCGCGCCCCACATTCGGCTCGAGGCGCACTGTTCGCCAGTGGTATTGCCGGCAGCAAGAGGTGTGCACCTCGGCCGGTCTCCGTTCATCGTCGTTCAGAACGGAACACGCCTGAAAGTCGGCGATAATATCGATCATTTCGGCAAGATCGTTGTCATCGATCGCGACGGAATGCTTGTGCGTATCGGGGAGGCCGACGTGCACGTTCCCTATCCGAACAAGCCGGAATGGATAGCAGAGGAGGATCAACTGTGAGCGAGCATCTGGTCAGGCTTGAGCTGCAGAAACAGCTGGTAGATGACGTCGATGGCGCAGAGTTATCTGCCCTTAAGAGAGAGTTTGAGAGTTGGCGACAATCGTTGAAACGTGACATGGATGGCGGCGTCACGCGGCGTCATTTCGACGCATTGTGCACATTGCTTGATGCAATAGATGCCGCAACAGACGTTGTTAATACAACATGGATGCACCACCACAGCGGCGTGTCCTCTGGCTTGGAGGCGTGAGGTGGATTTCAGGACAATAAGTGGGCCTCTTGGCAGATCTGTTGCGGCATCGGAACGCAGCCTAAGAAGTCATATGGCGACCATGAATCCGGACGACACCATGGATCAGCTCAAGCTTCAGCTCTCAATGAACACACACACTACACTCTTGAGCCTGAATTCGACCGTTATCAAAGCGGTTCACGAAGCGCTTAATGGTATTATCCGGAACATCACCTGAACTACGGACGATTCTGGGGTGCTATGTCTTCCAGTTTTATGCAACTACGTCATCTCCGATATTTCACGGGCATCGTGGATGCTGGTAGTTTTTGCCAAGCAGCGGCGACAATCCACGTGGCGCAGCCGGCCCTGAGTCAGCAGATGGCTGCCTTGGAAGCCGAGCTTGGCTTCGCGCTGCTGCACCGTAGCGTGCGCGGCGTTCGCCCGACTCGCGAGGGCAAGGTCTTTTATCGTGAGGCCACGTCCATTCTTCAGCAGGTTGACCAACTGCGCAGCATCATCCGCTCTACGGCAGGAGAACCGGAAGGTGCTGTAAGGCTCGGCATGTCCTCAGCACTCGCCGCTTCGTTCGCCTGCGCCTTGATGGAAGCCAGCCGGGCAGCGCTCCCAAAAGTGCGCCTCCATCTTGTTACGGGTGACTCTCTTCAGATGAAGCAGCTCATCGCATCACGAGCGCTTGATATCTGCGCTGTGCTTGAGGATGACCCCACCTCAGGTGTTACTCGCCAGCCACTCTTTCAACAGCGACTCCACCTGGTACGTCCTCCCGATACAGGAGAAGTCGCTCCCGCCGTTTCGCTTGAGGAATTGGCTGAGCTCCCTCTTGTATTGCCGCCGCGCCCAAACACAATTCGCGACGCATTAGATCGGACGTTTGAAGTGGCCGGCGTGATGCCGAACTGCATCGCAGAAGTCGACACGTTCGGCGGTGCGCTCTCCTTCGTCAGGGCCGGTCTCGCAAATGCGATCCTGCCCAAGGGCGACATTCCCGATATTCCAGGCGCCGAAGATCTGAGGCCGCTCGTGATAGATCCACCGATCCATATGACAGCCTGCCTCATCTCTTGTGGCGACCTCGCCCCCGCGGCCGAAGCCGTGAGCGCCTTGCTGATTGCGCAGGTACGAAAAGTGCTTCAAATAAGTCCTCTTGCAGGACGCGAGCTGATTGCGACACCTGATGTCGATTCAAAAGCCGAGACCCTAGCGGTTGCCGAGTGACAATTCAGTGGCAGGCGGTTCACATGGAAGGCGCAGGTCCGCCTGACTGCTCGCTACCGAAAGCTCGCTTCGCGCGGCAAGCGAACGATGGTGGTCTGCACTGCGGCATAGCCTGGCGCACAGCCTACGTCTTCCGGAGGACAACGACCGGCGGCATCGAGCAAGAATGGAAGACCGTCCGTCGACGTGTTGTCGAACCACTTTTCGAGCTTGATCACATGATCCCAGCTGTCGCCAAAGTCATAGAGATAATGGATCGTCTTGGCGCCGGTTTCGCGAACGATATCGCAGAGCCGCGCCTTGCTGGCATCGATCGGCTGGGGGCCAAAATCACCGTCGGGATCGGGGATGCCCCAACGTTCTTCGCCAGCGTGGAACTCGAAGAGATGGCTATTCGTCCAGCCAAACGCCGCCTGAAGCGTCAGATGCAGCCGATCAAGGCGCAGCGTGAGCGACACGACAAGGCATCGCATCACCTCCGGTTTCACGTCCTTGAGGGTCACCTTGATCCGGACGGCGGTCGTGTTGAGGCTCATGCCGCCAACCTCGGATCGTGTGCATGCATCGTGTAGGTCGACGCCCATGGAAGCAGTTCGTCCAGTCGCGCCGCAGGCCAGCCATTAACGAGCTTCGCGAGGACGTCGGAGAGCCAGTGCTCGGCGCTGACGCTATTGAGCTTACAGGTCTCGATTAACGAAGCTAGTACTGCCCAACTCTCGGCGCCCTCGTCGCAACCGGCAAAAAGGGAGTTCTTCGCATTGAGCTTGATCGGCCGCATCGCACGCTCAACAGCACTTGTGTCCATCTCGATGCGCCCGTCATCAAGGTAGAGCGTCAGGCCGTCCCAATGACGCAGCGCGTAACGCAAGGCCTTCGCCGTGTCGCTCTTCTGTGCAAGGTGATCAAGCTTGGCCTCAAACCACTGCTTCAAGGCTATAGCCAGAGGTCTGGCATGCGCCTGCCTGCCAGCACGGCGCTCGGCATCCGATCGGCCGCGGAGCGCTTTCTCGACCGCGTAAAGCTGGGCGATGCGCTTAAGAGCCTCGCGGGCAACCGGAGCTGGCGCCGGAGCAGCCTCGCGCTCGATCTTCACAAACTGGCGCCTCAGATGCGACCAGCAGAAGGCGAGCGTCCCGGACAGGGCGTCCGCACGCGTCTCTCGGGTCATGGTCTTGTAAGCCTGATAGCCGTCGCAGTGGATGATGCCGCGATAGCCCTCGAGCAAGCGCAAGCCATGAACGGCCCCACGGCCCGGTGCATAGGCATAGACCACGCCAGGTGGGTCAGGTCCGGCCCAGGGCCTGTCATCGCGCGATAGCGCCCAGAAGTAGCCGGTTTTGGTCCTGCCGCGCACCGGCGCCGGAGTCTCATCGACACAGAGCTTCGAAGAGGCGAGGAGAAGCTCGCGCAGACGATGCCACAAGGGCTTCAATTCCTGGGCGGCGTAGCCGACCCAGAAGGCGAGCGTGGAACGGTCGATGGCGATACCGTGGGTCGCCAGCATCTGCGCCTGACGATAGAGCGGCAAATGCCAATGATACTT
>NZ_PSRR01000348.1 GCF_004296405.1 Bradyrhizobium sp. Leo170 | reverse complement strand
CGCGAGCCCGGAATCCATCGGGCCGCATGCGTAAGTGGAGAAATGGATTCCGGGTTCGCGCTGACGCGCGCCCCGGAATGACGGCGTGGGCTCACTCCGCCTTCGCGTGCACCCGCGACGGCATGATCCGGAATGCGCGATTCTCCTTCAGCCATGCCGCGCGCTCGTCGCGCAATAGCGTGCGGCGGACCTTGCCGGAATCGTCGCGCACCTGCGCGTCCACGATTTCAAAGCTCTCCGGATGCTTGTAGCGGCTCAGCCGGTCGGCGAGGAAATCGCCCATGCCGTCGGCGATCGCCTGCGCGTCGACCGCCGGATCGCACTCGAGGATCGCATGGATGCGCTGGCCGAATTCGGGATCGGGCAGGCCGACCACGACGCAGGAGCGCACATCGGGATGCGCGCACACCGCGGCCTCGACTTCCGCCGGATAGATGTTGGCGCCGCCGCGCAGGATCATGTCGGCGAGCCGGTCGCCGAGATAGAGATAGCCATCTTCATCGAGCCGGCCGATATCGCCGAGCGACTCCCAGCCGTCGGCGCGGCGTTTCGGCTCGGCGCCGAGATAGTGATAGGTGGTGCCGGCGCCATCATTGGGCAGGAAATAGATCTCGCCGGTCTCGCCTGGAGCTGCGTCATTGCCGTCCTCACCGATGATGCGCAGGCGCGCAGTCTCGCCGATCTTGCCGACCGAGCCCTTGTGCGCGAGCCATTCGACTCCGGAGATGATGCAGGAGCCCTGCCGCTCGGTGCCGCCATACAGCTCCCAGATCCGCTCCGGTCCCAGCCACTCGATCCATTTCTCCTTCAACCATGGCGGCATCGGCGCCGCCATGTGGAACACGACCTGCAGGCTGGAGAGATCGTAGCGGTTGCGCACCTCGTCCGGCAGCGACCAGATCCGGTGCATCATGGTGGGCACAAAATTGATCCATTGCACCCGCTCGGTCTCGATCTGGCGCAGCGTCTCCTCGGCATCGAATTTAGTCAGGCCGGTGAGCCGTCCGCCGCCGAACAAGGCAAAATGCGAAACGATGAATGGCGCGTTGTGATACAGCGGCCCCGGGTTGAGCAGGGAGGCGCCAAGCGGGATGCCGAGCGGCGGCGCCATGGTGGTATCGACCACGGCGGGCAGATGATCGAGGATCACTTTCGGCCGCCCGGTCGAGCCGCCACTCGTCATTGCCTTCCAATAGCGCGAGATGGGCGCCGCGAGCGGCTCGTCGGAAAACCCTTCGGGCACGAAACCGGTCGGCAGCGAGTTCGGCGCATCCCAATCGGACTCGCCGCCCACCACCAGCGCGGGCTTGAGGATATCGAGCACCGCAGCTGCTTCGCCGCGCGGCAGTCGCCAGGACAGCGAGGTCGGCGTCGCGCCGCACTTCCATACCGCGAAGGTGGTCTCGAAGAATGCGTTGCTGTTGGGCAGCCCGATCGCGACGAAGTCGCCGGGCTTGACGCCCTTGGCCGCAAACGCCCGCGCGCGGGCATTGGCACCGCGCTCGAGTTGCTCCCAGGTCAGCGTATCCTGTCCATGACGAATGGCGATCGTGCCCGCGGGCTGGCGTTCAGCATACCAGCGCGGCACGTCGGCGATCGGGATCAACATAAAGGCGTTTCCATTTAGTGGGCTGCTCACAGCCGCTTTTGTGTCGTGGATGATGTGGCGCGGCGCACTTCATCAACAGGAGGCGAGGCGAGTCAAGCCGCGGCTGAGAGTCATTGCTTGACGATCGAATCGGAATCGTAGGGTGGGTAGAGCGAAGCGAAACCCACCATTCTCACCGCTTGCTCCGACGTTGATGGGTTTCGCTTCGCTCTACCCATCCTACGGGATATCGGGCCGTCACAGCGCTTGTCTTACATGAGCGGTTTGGTGGACTCGGGCCAGAAATCACCGGTCGGACCAGCCGGCCGCAGCTTCTGCATCTGCTGCGCGGTACAGGTCTTCTTCTGGATGGTCTCGGTGGTTTTATGCCCGTCCTTCAACCGGTCCCTGATATTAATCGGAAACCGGCATTTCGCCGCATGCGACTCGACATAGCCGATCAACTTGATTTCGGCCTGACCGTACTTGTCGATCAGCTTGCAGGCTTCGTCCGATGACGCGCGCCGGGCGGCGGCAGCCCTGATCCACCGACCCCGCTCCTCGACTTCTGCCCGCAGCGAACTAAATTCTTGCCTGCATTGGTCGGGGATTTCCTCTTGCGGAGCTACGGCGATGAGTGGCGCGCCGCCGGATGGGAACGGGCTCACGAAATTTGCCACGGGCGGGCTGCCATTCTCCGCCGGCTGGCCCGGCTGCGCTGCCTGGCCTGGCAGCGGCGCCGGAAACGCACTCTGCGCCCATGCATCATCTCCGATGAACGCAAGAATGGTAGCTGCCGTTAGCGGCGCAATCAGGCGGCGGAAGGTCAAGGCTCGTTCTCCGGCAGGATTGTGAGGACGTCCTAACGTTCGAGCAAAGCGTAGTTTCTCTTACGGTCTCTTCGCTCAGTTAACAATTGAATTCCGACGCAACGATGTCCTTCACGAGCGCGCAGCTGACGCTGCAGGACGCGATCCACCCTGTGGTTTGTGCGCGTAGATCTGTTCGATCTCCGCGGCAAAGCGATGCTCGAGTGCCGGGCGCTTGTTCTTTAGCGTCGGCGTCAACAGGCCGGCGGCAATGGTCCATGGCTCCAGCGTCCACCATACCGCGCGCGGTGTCGCATAGGCCGGATAGGCTTTGACGGCCTCGGCGATCCGTTTCACGAGGAATGCGGTTTCCGCCTCCGCGCCGCTGCCCGCGAGCCTGGCCTTCTCCCGCTCCCAGGCCTTCGCATTCAGCACCACGAGCGCCGCGAGAAAGGGCCGGTTCTCGCCGATCACCATGGCCTGCTCGAACAGGGGATCGGCGAGGATTGCGGTTTCGAGATCGACGGGCGCGATCTTCTCGCCGGTAGAAGTCACCAGGATGTCCTTGATGCGGCCGGTGATGCTGATGCGGCCGCCTTCGATGCGGGCCTGATCACCGGTATGCAGCCATCCGTCGGCTTGCTTGATCCGATGCGTCTCTTCCGGCCGGTGCCAATAGCCGAGCATCACGTTCGGCCCTCGCACCAGCAGCTCCTGATCCTCGCTGATCCTGACTTCGATACCGTCGAGCGGCCGGCCGACTGAGCGAGGATCGTTGTCGTCAGCGGTATTGACGGAGACGACCGGTGACGTCTCGGTCATGCCATAGCCCTGCAGGATGTCCAGTCCGAGCGCGAGGAACAGCCGGATCACGCGCTCGCCGATTGCCGCGCCGCCACTGACGGCGACGCGCAGTCGCCCGCCGAACTGAGCCAGCACCTTGTCGGCGACCAGGCGCTTGAGCAGCGGCCAGACCATCCGGTCGGACAGCGACAGCTTGCCGCCTTCCTGCCTCGCATCAAAGCGTCGTCCGCCGACGGCAACGGTCAGATCGAGCAATTCGCGTTCGAAGCGGCCGGCCGCCTCGCTGTGCTGCATGATCAGTGCATAGATGCGCTCATAGATCCGCGGCACGGAGATCAGCACCGTCGGCCGCACCTGCTTCAAGTCATCGGAGAGCTGCTGCACCGATCGCGCGTAGGCAACGCAGGCGCCGGCCGCGATCGGATAGTAGTAGCCGCCGGTGCGCTCGAAGGTGTGCGACAGTGGCAGGAAGGACAGGAAGACATCATTCGCGCTGGCGGCGATGCGCGCGTGGATCGCCTTGACGTTCGCCACGATGTTGCCGTGCGAGAGCATGACGCCCTTGGGTCGCCCGGTCGTACCGGAGGTGTAGACGATCGCGGCAAGATCGTCCGGCTGCAACGCCACGTCGTTTATGACGGCCTCTGCCGCCTGTCCGCGCTCCAGCCAGGATTTCAGCGCCATGAGGCGATGATCCGCCATTGCCGGGTCTTCGGTACCTTGCAGATCGACGCAGACGACGCGCTTGAGCGTGTCCGTCGGCGCGCCGGCGCTTGCGAGGATCCGCCAGCGGTCGATGGTGTCGACCAGCAATAGCGACGCCGCGGAATCCTTGAGGATGTAGACGATGCTTTCGGGATTATCGATCGCGTGCATCGGCACCGGCACGAGGCCTCGCGACAATGCGGCCTGGTCCATCGCGATATGCTCGATGCCATTGGGCATCAGGATGGCGACGCGCTCGCCGGCTGCGAACCCCTCGGCGGCGAGCGCACGCCGCCAGCGGTCGAACTGCAGATCGATCTGGTGCCAGGAATGGCTGACCCAGCGCCCGGCCGCCGCATCGAAATGCCGGTAGGCTTCCGTATCAGGCGTTGCCCGGACGCGCCAACGCAATAGCTCGGGCAGCGTACGGACCTGCGCAAGTGTGTCCAGTGCGCCAAGTTGCGGAATCGAATTGGCGCCGGACAGTTTCTCCATCTGCACATAGCCTCCCGACGACGTTAAGCATCAAACAAAACCATGGATTTGTCGCATGGGGACTACCTCAGATGTTTGAGCTAGCGCAAGAACGGGTATGTCGGCGCCGCTTGCGCGCCCGCAATGCCGGACTCACTCCTCCAGCGTGAATCCAACCCGCAGCGTGACCTGGTAATGGCGGACGGTGCCCTTCTCGATATGGCCCCGCGTCTGCACGACTTCGAACCATTTCATCTCGCGAATGGTCTTTGCGGCGCGGGCGATGGCGTTCTGGATCGCATCCTCGATGCTCTTCTCGGACGATCCGACGAGGTCCAGGATCTTATAGACGTGGTCCTTCTCGGTTGTCACAGGCATGGCAAACCTCCCTTGAAAGGCGCTTCCGGTTATTCGCGGCGCATCCGGATTGTTACTACGTCCGCGCAGGATCAGTCGGCGTCGGCGCCGCGTCCAGTCTGAACGAGCTTACGGCTATTGGAGTTCCGCTCGCCTCACCGCTTGCCCCACAAAATGAGCCGGTGCTCATGGCCCGACGCACGTTATGACTGTTCGAGGTTTCCCGAGCGCGCTATCATCCCCAGGTTGTCGGTGTCTCCGAGACGATAGGTTCGGATCGTCGCGCCCAGGGGGGAGCCTCATGAGATTGAGCGCTGCGGCCGTCGGCCTCTTGATCTGGTCCTGCCTTCCCGCCACCGCAGCGCAGACCGGCGCCGAGCTTTACGCGCAGCACTGCGCCCAGTGCCACGATGCCGGCGACCCGCAAAGCCGCATTCCCAACCGCGCCGCATTGCAGTCGATGGCGTTCGAGCATGTGCTCAGAGCGATCACGTCGGGGAGCATGGCTCCCATGGTCAAGGAGCGAACGGACGATGAGCGCAAAGCGATCGCCTCCTTCGTGACCGGGAAACAGGCTGGCGACGGCGCTCCCGCCGCCACGGCCGATGCAGCAGGGCACTGCGTGGAGGGCGCCCGCGGCTTTGACGGGGCGTTCGACCGGCCGCGATGGACCGGTTGGGGCGCGGATATCAACAACAGCCGGTTTCAGGCCGCCGAGATGGCGGGACTCAGGGCCGACCGGGTGCCACGGTTGCGCCTGAAATGGGCGTTCGGCTTTCCGGGCGTCTCCACTGCCAATGCCCAGCCGGCCGTGATCGGCGGCATGCTGTTTGTCGGCGGCACCGATAGCAAGGTGCGCGCGCTCGACGCCAGGAGCGGCTGCACATTCTGGACGCTGGCGACGGACGCGCCAGTACGCACCGCGATCAGCTTCGGTCCGCTCCCGGGGAAGAATGAGTTCGCGATTTTCTTCGGTGATGTCCGCGCCAACGCCTACGCCGTAAATGCAACAACGGGTGTACTGATCTGGAAGCAGAAGGTGGAAGACCATCCCGCCGCCCGGATTACCGGTACGCCCACTCTGTTTTCCGGCGTCCTCTACGTTCCGGTCTCCTCCATCGAGGAAGCGACGGGATCGCGGGCCTCGTACGAGTGCTGCACGTTTCGCGGCAGCGTGGTGGCCTTGGACGCGGCGACCGGCGGGCCGATCTGGAAGTCGTACACGATCCCGGAAACGCCAGCTCCGACGACCAAGAATGCCATGGGCGTGCAGCTTTACGGTCCGTCCGGCGCCTCGGTCTGGTCTGCGCCAACGATCGACGTGAAGCGCCAGGCGCTGTACGTCGCGACCAGCAACTCCTATTCAAACCCGCCGGCGGATACCAGCGACGCCATTCTTGCGTTCGACCTGAAGACCGGCCGGATGTTGTGGCATCGGCAGGCCACCCCCAAGGACAGCTATGTCGTCGCCTGCTTCGGCTATGATAAGACCAACTGTCCGGAAGATCCCGGTCCGGACCACGACTTCGGCCAGTCGCCAATCCTGGTGAGCTTGCCGGACGGGCGCCGCATGCTGGTCATCGGACAGAAGTCGGGAATAGTCCACGCCTTCGATCCCGACGACGAGGGCAAGATCCTCTGGCAAACGCGGGTCGGCAAGGGAGGACCGCTGGGCGGCAGCGAGTGGGGCTCAGCCGCGGATCAGCAGCGGATCTATGTCGCGAATTCCGACGTGCGGTTTCTCCGCGACGGCACAAGGCGTCTCGATCCGAACGCAGGCGGCGGTCTGTTCGGGCTGAATCTGGCTGATGGCAAGGTCGCGATGCAGGTGGCGCCGGTCTCCTGTGGTGAGCGCGAGCGATGCAGTCCAGCCCTCTCCGCGGCCGTTAGCGCAATTCCAGGTGTTGTCTTCTCCGGCGGTGTGAGCGGCTATCTGCGCGCCTATGCGACCGACGATGCGCGGCTGCTCTGGGAATTCGACACCGCGCGCGACTATGAGACGGTGAACGGCGTCCCGGCGCACGGCGGCGCCATTGATGGGCCCGGCCCGGTGATTGTGGACGGTATGCTCTATGTCAATTCGGGCTATGCGCAATGGAGCGGCATTCCCGGCAACGTGCTGCTCGCGTTCGAGGTGAGCCGGCCCTGATATGCGGATGCAGAAAACATCGCGCGCCGGCCAGAGATCGGGCGCGTTACGAACGTAACAGACTGACGATCCTGTGAAATCGAGCTGAAACTCCGCGCGACCAACATCCCCCTTCGTTGACCCCGGGCATGTGGAAAAGCGGAGACTGTAGGATGAGGGCAGAGACCAGCGCCAAGAATTTTTCCGTTGACCCCGCTAGCGCCGAAATCCCGACGCTTACCGTGGCGGAACTTGAAGCGGATACTCACGGTGTGTTCCGCACCTACCGCAAGGAATACCCAGTGGTGCTGCACGAGACTGGCGGATATTTCGTGCTGCGCTTCTCCGATGTTGACCGTCTGAGCAAGGATCCGCGCTTCCTCCCCAGCGGAACGAGCTTTCCCGAGATGCAGGGCTTCAGCAGTGGAACGATATTCGATGCATTCGACTATGGCATGCTGACGGCCGACGGCGATGTGCATCGGCGCCGCCGTGCGCCGTTCTCACGATTATTCGCTGCGCGCGCGATCAATGAGATGCGTCCAAGCATTCGCCGCGCGGCCTCGGACCTCATCGAGGAGTGGTACGGAGATGGCGAGGTCAATTTCTTCGATGAGTTCGCAGCCAAACTGCCCGCCCGCATCATTGCCGATCTTTTGGGACTCCCGCGCGACGACATCCCGGAGTTTATGCTGCTGGTCTATGTGGTGTCCAAGGTCTTCTTTCTCGGGCTGAGCTCGGACGAAGTCGTCGAGGTCGAAAAGGCAGGGCAGCGGCTACGCGAGTATGTCGATAAAGTCCTCGACGAACGTCGCCGCAGGCCGCGCGGGGATTTTCTGTCCGCGTTCCTGGCTGCCGCGACCGAAGCGGGTGAAATGTCCCCCGAGGAGATGCTTTACCAAATTTTCCAACTGATCGTCGGTGGCACCGATACCACCAGGGTCGCGATCGCAGTACAGGTCGCTCTTCTGCTTCAGCATCGCGAGCAATGGGAGCAGGTGTGTCGCGATCCGGATCTGGTTTCAGGCGCGGTCGCCGAAGCGATGCGCTTCGAGCCGAGCGTCGGGGGGACCGCAAGGGTCACGAGCGAGGATGTCGATGTTGGCGGGACTGTCATCCCGGCCGGCCAGCTTGTCACGTTATCGACCATGTCGGCCATGCGTGACGAGATGACCTACGATCGCCCTGATATCTTCGATATTCATCGCACCAACCAGCCACGGCTGCATCCGATCTTCGGCTATGGCGCGCATCGGTGCATCGGCGAGGCGATCGCCCGCGCCGAATTGGAGGAAAGCCTCAGCGCGATCGCTGCCCGCATACCGCAGCTCAACCTGGATGTGCCGCCGAAAATCAGCGGCCATTTCGGAATCCGCCGCGCCGACACCATGCGGCTCTCCTGGAAGCCGTAAAACGGTCGGGCAAAGGTCCGCGCTACAGACGCCGGCGCGACCGCAATTGACTGGATAACCGGCGGCTGCGGTCTGCCAATTCGTCCGTCTCGAGGTCGACGGCGGCGGAGGCCAGGCGATAGCTGCCGATCCTGCCGATGACGTCCGCGGCCGAGACCTGTGGCCGGGCTCCGTTGGAGTCGCGCGGGAGCGATGGGCTTCCGATCGTCCGCCTGGTCGCCGCGTCAACGCAGACTGCCTGGTAAGCCTCCCTCCGCGGCTTGAGGACGATCACACAGTCCCGGTTGGCCGAGTAGGACACGCGGAAGCTCAAGTAAGAGACGGTCATCGTCGGTCCTGTTCACGGGCAAAGTTCCGCCGTTCGCAGACGAGGACGCCTGCGGCCATTGCTTCGCGGGATTGGGAAGGGATTTACGTGTTGGTTTCGCTAGCCCGCAGCGCCAGGGCGTGCGAGCAGAGTGTGGGTCGGGTGCTCATGACCCGACACGTAACGCAAATCCTTGAAAAGTCGCTTCGAGATATCTCTAAAATTGGATGCAATGGCGAGATCGTTCGTCGGCCGGGGAGGCTCGCTAGGCTAACCGCGACCGACAAGATGGGCTGCAGAGCGCCAGGCGTGACGCGACAGCGCTTCGAGGCTTCGAACCGTTTCGACGCGAACGAGCGCCGCGTCGGCGGTCAGCGTTCCATTGGCAACCGCGCCCAGCGTCGCGCTGCGGTGGGTGCGCAGCATTTCGCCAAGTTGCGTCGCACAACGCTCAAGCTCGGGCATGGCCTCGTCAGTCGAAACCGCGCGCGGACCGGCCATGACGTCGGCGCCATGTGAGGCTGGCATGACCTGCGGCGATCCGGCGGCGCGGGGGCGCCG
>NZ_PSRR01000347.1 GCF_004296405.1 Bradyrhizobium sp. Leo170 | reverse complement strand
GACCGTCTCCGGCAGATGGCGGAACTGCACCGGCAGCTTGGCCGCGATCTCTGCCTCGGTGAGGTCGTCGAGCAGCTTCAGGACCGTGCCGCTCTGGCCGGCATAGACGAGTACCGTGCGGCGGCCGCGAATGGCCTGCGGCCAGCGCTCACCGGCATAGGCGCGATAATCGTCATGCGTGCTCGACCAGATGTGCTCAAGCCGCTCGTCGCGCGTCATCGCGCGCACGGGCCGTGACTCGCGCTCGATGATCGCCGCCTTCATCCGCTCCGGCGACAGCCGATCGGAAAGATCGCAATAGCCATGGAACCAGCGCCGCTTTCCGTCGATGGGAAGCGCGAAGAAGATGCTGGTGACGTTGCCCGTGATGAATTCGCGCATCGCGAACATATCGCCGCGCATCCAAAGCGGCGGCAGGATGTCAAGCATGTAATCATGCTCGGACTCCGCGATCTCGAACCACTCGCCAGCGAAGAGCTGCTGAGCCTCTCCCTCGGCCATGGTCTATCGCGGGTCTGACAACCAGCAGGCCGCTCTTTTCTAGACGCCTCGCCCACGAGACGATCTCCTTCGCGGAGCAAGCCAGGTTGGCGGCCAGATCGGGAATAGAACGTCTCGTTAGCGCTCTTTCCATGAGATGACCATCTGCCGTGTCGACAAGGATAGGCTGGCGGCTGCGGCGAAAAGTGACGAGGAGGCCCGTGTCATTACGTGCAAGGCCATCGACGCCAGGTCCGATCTCGATGTGCCCCCGCTTTTCGGCACTGGCGATCTGGCCGCCGTCGAGCGTCATCCGCCGATCCCGGAAGCGTACTTCCCGACAGCCATGTCGTACCGCCAGGGCGCCGAGTTCGCACCAAGTCGTGGGAAGCTCGGTTCCGAAGCAGGGGTCGAGGATCAGGCTTGTCGAATCCGACAGCTCGGAGTCGGGATTCAGCAGAGTGACGAGACGCGCTACGAGCCGAGCAAGCGGCTGTTGCTCGGGTCGTACCTGATCGCCCAGCGGCCGGTCTTGGCGGGCCAGCAGTCCCCATCCCGGACCGCCAATGGCCATTGCCAGAGGTCCCTCCGGGTCCGATGTCACATGGCGAAAGACCGGCATGCCGGCGAAGGGCACGTCAACAAGCGCCGAGAATGGAGGACCGATTTGTTCGAGGAGTGTAGTCAGGGTACCTTCCAGATGGGCCGAGACTCTGGCGACCAAGTCAAGGCCAGATTCCACGCTCATGGCGCGCGCGACACGGGGCGCCAATGCTTCCGGAACTGGCATCGATAGCCAATGCAGGGCGGCTCGGAATCTGGCCATGAGGGCTTCGGCGAGCCTGCCCATAGCTTCCTCGATGCCGGATTGGCATAGGTTCAAGTAGACTTGGTCGCTGTCGGACCGCAAACCCTCGCTGATCGCGAAGGCACTCTTAAAATAGCCTTGGGCCCGGTCGTACTCTCCGGCGAACCGGTACAGGCGTGCCAAGTTGATCGAATTAATGTAGCGCATGTGCCAATCTGGTGGATCGAAGCTGGCCAGCGCCTCTTCAATCGTATGCTCAAAGGAGAACGCTTCCTCTAAGTGGCCGAGGCGGTGTTTATTGAGGGCCGAGATATTAAGCAGGTAAAGCCAGAAGGGGTCGCGCCCTTCCGGCTTCGTCAGGCGGCGCGCGTGGGCAAAGAGAGGCTCAGCTTGCGCTGGCTTTCCTGTCATGACCAAGGCCCAAGCACGGCTCATCGAGAGATCCCTTAACAACGCGTCGGAGAGGGCGGGATCGGGGTCCGGCCGACCGGCGGCGCCCGCGAAATCCATGGCGGCGATCCTCATGGCCTGAGCCTGGGATTCCAGAACAGCGCGTCCGACAGGGTCTTTGCTCGCGGCTTGCGCGGCCTCTATCAATCGGAGCGCCTGATGATAGCCGCCCTCCGCGAAGCAATGTGCCGCGCCGGCGGAGAGGGTCGGTATGTTCCGGCGGTCATCGGGGCGAGTCGTCTGTCGGAAGGCGGCCAGCCACTCGGCATCATCTGTACTGGTCCCGTCGTCCTGCGATGCATGTCCCGGCGCAGATCGCGCCTCTGGCAGCAGCAGACTCCATCCGCCCAAGGTCGCGAGGATCGGCCAAGCCTCGTCGCTCCGCCCGCGGCCGGGCGGCACCAGACCCGGACGCGACGGATCTACAGCCCGGGCAACCCCGTTGGACGGAACATTCGAGGCTACTGCCGGTGTCTCGATCCAGCAGACGTCCAGCTGCGGAAATTGCGCCGCCGCGGGCACCGACACCACCAGGGTGGCTGGTGTGGAGGAGAGAGCCCGACCGAGGAAGCGGATCAACCATAGGTCCTCGGGCATCCAGGGTTCGGGCGCGCACGGGCCCAACACCACCACGAGACGCAGTGATCGGCGCAGCACTTCCTCACGAATGGCCGCAGCGTGGAGATGGGCTTCCAGAATCGTCGCGTCACCGGCCGCCTCCAGGTCGATCAGGCGCGCCACGGCGTGGCTGGCATGCGTCGCGTCGATTGATCCCAGCGCAGGGCGCGGCATGGCTCGCAGGTCCATGCCTAATTGATTTGCAAGCTCGCGTGCGACCCAATGGCCTCGCCAGCTTCCGAGAGTGAGGTCGCTGGCGATAAATGGCGTTCCGCGTGACAGGGATGCTGCGAGCCGGGCCACATCTTTTCCAGTGCGATAACGGTGAGCAAGCAGACTACCGCTCGAGATGAGCGCCTGATCAGTCAATCTTTTCCCCGATTGCCTGGAGGTAGAGGGATGAATGGTTGATGCCATCAATGCCCATGAGTCGATCAAGCGCCCGGTCCTGGAAGCCCCCGACGTTCCAAACGCCGAGCCCGAGCGCAGTCGCGACCAGATTAAGATTTTGGGCGACGTGTCCAGCCTCTATCAACGTGAACCGGTAGCCACGATCCCCATATTTCACCGTGTTGCGGCGGAACAGCGCCGTCTGGACGACCAAGAGCGCGGCACCTCGGACGATCTCAGGCTGAAAGAGACAGCCGGCCAGCTCCTCCGAAAGGTCCCGATTGACGATCTGGCGTACGCAGTGCTGCTCGGGATTGTAGTGGTAGAGGCCGGGCGCTAAGCCCTCGACCACGCTACGCGCATGGAAGTAGATCTCCAGCGGAAAGAGAGCGCCGCCCGACGGTACGTTCCGGAGCGGGCGCGGGAACGGCATTGCTTCGTTGGGCCGGTTGATGCCGTAGCTGTAAAAGAGAAGGGCCGCCAGCGTTGCGAACGACATCCTCGCGGGCGCCATGCCGCTGGGGGTTTGCCGTGCCAAGATTGCCTCGCTCAAGCCAAGCCTGAAGGGCGGCAGAATGGCGATCGGCGGCAGGGGAATGGCCGCGAAAGCATCGTAGGCCAGCGCATTCTTCATACGGGTCATCCAATCGACGACGGCGTAATTGGGAAGCACGTCGTCCACGGCCGTGGATTTAGAGTTCTCGTGGAACGCCTCCCAGATCAGGTTTAGGTCCTCAGTGCCCCAAACTAGGTCATCCCACGTTGGTCTATCGGATCTCATCGCCTTGCTTGGTGTCTCGGTTACGGAAAAGGATGGGGCATGGGATTGTCGCCATGCTCCCTGGTTAAGCCGGGATAGCCCAGCTTCTGTGGCAGCTCCCAGAGACGGATCCCACCGAGGGCCCGCGACGCATAGCCCATGAACAGGGGATGGTAGCCCGGGATCAGGGCCCGGATCACATGAAAGCCCAGCGCAGCGACGTCTTCTGTCGTCAGGTCTGCGACCAAGACATCGTGTCCAGTCGCAGCCACCCTGTCGACCAGCGTCTCGAGATCGCGCGCAGGATCGCCAGTGGCCCGGTCGGGAAGCTCTCTGAAGTCGATCTCCGTCGCCGAGGAACACAAGAAAGCTGCCCTCTCAGCCCGTTCGGGCGACGTCCAGAAGTTCACATGGCTCACTTGGCTGTAGACGTTTTTGTGGTCACATTCTTCGCCGATCCGTTTGAGTTCGACCATCAACTGACGGACATAGCGTTCAGTGTGCGCCAGCTCCTCCAGCGACTTCGTGACAGCGACGTCAGGGCTAAGGTCGGTAGCCGCCGCCACCGCGAGCGGTGCGGCCTCGGAGTCCCGGCGGCCGCGCAGAACCGTGAGGATCGTCGGAACTTCGTTGTCGTGGCTGATGTCCATCACGTGGATGCTGTAACGGACGGAGGTAAAACGGCGGATCACGTCCTTCTGGTGGTCGGCCAGGCTCTCGAGTCGAATACGGGAGCGGGAGAGCATGGCCTGCCAAGTGATCGAGAAGCAGTCCCGCTCAATCACCTCGCAGATACCCGCTGCCGCGGCGCGCTCGAAGCTATCGTGGCAGGCAAGTCCGGTCGAGATTGACTGCGCCAACGGCCATTCGTCACCGTCCGGCGAGAATAGATAGGGCAAGTGGACGAAGCAGGCTGGCACATGGATGCTCTTGCCTGAGACTAAGCTGCGGGCCGGCATCCAGCGGACATCACTGTCCTCCGTGAAGGGTCGATAAGGGAAGTCCGGTTGGGTGAGCTGCTGGTCGTCGTACAGCGCGAAGTCGGCCGGCGGCACACATTGGAAAGGCGCCGACCGATAGGTGTAAATTGGATGGTCCCGCCGGTCGTAGATCGCCGCGACATAGCGTTCGATCGCCTCGCCGATGGCCTTTGCTAAGGCGAGGTCGCGAGAGGTCGATCCACCGCCGCCGACGGAGAAGTTCTCAAAGCCGCTTAAGGCGCGCGTGTCCGCCGCGAGGGCCATGTAACGAAAGAATTCCGGTGAGCCGGCCTCCCTGTCGTTCTCTTGTATCGAACCGAGGATGCCGACTTTCGGATCGTAGAGATAACCTAAAATGGCGCTCAGCCGGTCGAAGCTGGCGGCAGTTCTAATCCGCGCCATTCCTCCCTCCCATCGCCTCGACCTGGGCCCAGCGCTCTGGGTTCAGGGAGGTTTTCTCGAGGTTCACCTTGCTCGCGTGGCGGAGAGGACTGCAGACGGGACAGCGTGGTGCCTTCAACACGCGGCTCGCGATCATACTCGAGCCCATGAGGTTCATCTCGATGAGCTTGCCCACACGGCGCGGAGACAGGTTCGCGCTGAACCGGAGTATCTCGAAGGCCGCAAGGTTTCCAGCGATGGCGGTCACCGCTGGGTGCGCGCCGACGAAGGCCTGTCCCTGGGGCAGGAGGGCCTCGATAAGACGATGGTCGTGCACCTTCTCTCGTAGATGGGAGTTATGCCGTACGTCCAGACACGCCAAGCACGCCGTCTGTTCCGGGATCACAAGCGGGCCAAGTCGGATAGTGGCATCCTCAATAAGCACCGGCAGAAAAGGTTTGCCTTGTCGGAAAGCAAGGGCGTTCCACGGCTTGAGAAGGCCTATCCCGCCGAATTCAGCGCATGCGACCACGAGGGTGCAACTCTGTACGATCTCCTCCGCCTCCTCCGCGCGCTGGCTCTTTACGCAGAATTGCTTCAACTCTTCCGCCGCTTCGACGATAGCGTGATTGCGGAGGGGAATGTCGTCGACGAGCGTCGTGGCCCAATTGCCGAATTCGCTCAAACGATCGCGCAGGCCGAGGCCCAACTGGTTGAGGCCCACAATAGCGATGCGGAAGTCGGTGACCTGGCGAATTTCGTTCCCAGTCATCCCGAACTGCCAAAAGAACACGTCCTCTTGCGTCTCCGACGGCACCGGCTCTTCCGGCCCGACGCCGCCACTGTTCCGTACGTTCACTAAGCGATTCTTGGCGAGGTGACGCAGAAACTCGACGATGCGGTCGTGGTGCACCGGCGCGAACGGGGCGAGTAGATCGCGCCGGCTTACGAAATTGTCGGTTGCCATCTCCTGGAGTTTGGCAATCGTGTCCGCGATCCCATCGCCTTCAAAGGCGATACGCCGGGCGCCTCGTCGAATGAAAACTCTTGCTCCGGACTCGATTAGCTGGAAAGGCAAGAGACGAATGAAAACATCAACATCACTCATGTAATCGATCCCGGGAAATTCCCCCAATGGTCTGGCGGCTGGATGCGTCGAACCTCTGTGATCGTCTCGACCAAAGAGCCTGATCAATTAGACCTTAGTTTCCATAAAAGACACGCTGTGAGGTGTGGACCTTAGAGTTTTCGGAACGAAAGGTTTCAGGGCCTTACGCGGGCAACCCAACTGTAGTTCCCGACGTATCCACGACCGCACCCGCGGTGCAGCAGCACGGTGCGGTGCAACAGCAGCAGGGGGGGGCTCCGACCAAGCCCGATCTGCTGTCACCATGAAACGGATGGGCTGCGAACGCCTCCTCGATCGACTGGATGTCGCGGACGGTCAGCGACTCTGTCCGGGTGGTATGGTTTCCCCAAGACAACGCAATCAGGTCGCCTTCTAGCAGCTTGCTGGCGGCTGTTGTGAGCTTGGATGCGTCCGCACCGAGGCCGGTGATAGGTGTGTTGAAATCTGTATAGTCGCTCTCGAATTTTGTTGGCATGCGAGTCGCCTCACTATTATCCGGGGATACTCGGTCTGATTTTGCGAAATCCCAGATCCAGATGATCAACCATTGAGTATCACGAGGTTCAAAGTAGCTCGCCGCTCGGCAGCCGAGCGTGTCCCGGAGACGATGGCGACATGGTCGCTCGGAGCCTCGACGCTCTCTACGTCGGTCTTTATGTAGTCATATTTGACGTGACCGCCGCCGATGCGCTTAATCATGTCGTCGCGATTGGCGAACTTCCAGTCCCCTCCAGCCACCGTAAATGCGGCGAAGAATTCTTTCTCGATATCTTGTCGACTGTGAGCCAGAAGCGCGTTAGTCGACCGCTCTATCGAGGCCTTCGCGTGCTTCTCAACTTGCTGCAGTGGTGCTCCGCTGAGTTTGGTCACGTGTAATCCTCCCCGAGAACTTGCATTGGGACCTGGGTAGAAAATTACAGTAACATTGAACGCTCCGGTGTCAACTTTTAATTGTGGTATCCATGACCGCGACCATTGATAGAGACGCTCTATTCTGCGCGTCAACATGCATTGCGCGAGCACAATCGTTTGGACAGCATTTATGTACCTGAATGATGGGATTATTTATCGTGAAAACGTTGCGGTTTCTTGGACCGTGAATTTTCGATAGTAAACTGATGTCATGTGATGTCATGTAAGGAAGCATTGGATGACGAGTGATCCGCCCGAAGGGACGATCCCCAGGCTCCGACTTTTCAATAGCATGACGAGAACGGTCGAAACATTTCGACCGCTCCATCCAGGAACAGCGCGGGTCTACAGCTGTGGTCCGACCGTTTACAGCTTCCAGCATATTGGCAATATGCGCGCCTACATTTTCACCGATACGCTTAGCCGCGCCTTGAAATTTGCGGGTCTTAAGGTCACGCATATCATCAATATTACCGACGTAGGCCATCTCACATCCGACGCTGACACCGGCGAGGACAAGCTAGAGAAGGCGTCCGCGAAGGAGGGGCGTTCCGCCTATGAAATCGCGCGGTTCTACACCGAGGCCTTCTGGCGCGACCTGGAGCGCTTGAACGTCATGCCTCCGACCCGCTGGTCGTTGGCCTCGCAACATGTGACGGACATGATCGCGTTCGCCGAGAAGATCGCTCCCGGAAATTGCTACTTGCTGGAAAGCGGGCTTTACTTTGATACGTCGACCGTTCCGAACTACGGACGCCTCGCGGGCTCGGAAAAGCGCCATGGCGAGGGGAGAATCGAGGAAGTCGCGGGGAAACGTCATCCCGGCGATTTCGCAATTTGGCGCCGTTCGAAACCCAACGAGAAACGCCAGATGGAATGGAGCAGCCCCTGGGGGCCTGGCGCGCCTGGCTGGCATCTCGAATGCTCTGTCATGAGCATGAAATACCTTGGCGAACACTTTGACATTCACACGGGGGGGAATCGATCACCCCGAGATCCACCACCCAAACGAAATTGCGCAGAATCAGGCCTATACTGGAACTAGGGATTCCGGTGCGACGGTGTGGATGCACAACAACTTCCTGATTGATCGCAGCGGAAAGCTCTCGAAGTCCACAGGAGGTGCCTTGCTGCTCGAAGATCTCCTGGGGCGCGGCTATCATCCGGCCGCGTTCCGGCTCATGTGTCTGCAAGCCCACTACCGCAGCCCGCTGGAGTTTTCGTTCCCAAACTTGGATGCGGCGCTTGCGCGACTGAAGCGGCTGGTAAAGACGATCGAAGGACTCCGGGAAGCCGCGCAAGCCACAACACCCTCCACGCCAACCGCTCGCGAGAATGACCTACTCAAGCAATTCACCCTGGAGATCGCTGACGATCTGATGACTCCCCGCGCCATCCCAGTCCTGCAACAGGCGCTTGAAGACAAAAGGATTTCTGCGCCCGCGCGGTTGCGGATTGTACGCAAGATGGACGAAGCACTGGGCCTTCACCTTGGCGAACTGTCCCGCAAAGACTTACGAGTTCGACCGGCCTATGCCGGGTTGACGAAATCCGACGTTGAAGCCGGCGTAGAGGCACGACGGAAGGCGCGGGCGGAGAAAAACTTTGCGGAAGCGGACCGTATTCGCGCAGACTTGGAGAATTCGGGTGTAGTCCTTATGGACGGAGACCCACTCATTTGGGAGTGGCGCATCGAGCCGCCGCAATAGGAGCTCTCCGTCTCCACCATTCCACTATTGCCGAATACAATTACAGCGGGCGCCAGACAGCTCTCACAACTCAATCATGTTCACCACTTGTAACTGATTTCCATATTTGCTACAACCCTAGACCAATCTTTTAAAGCTGGTTTGGGTCACGCTGTTGGGCGGGTCGCGCGATGCAGTCACGGCTGGGTGACGCGAGACGAGATCACACAGCCGCCGAACGAGGGGCCCAGGCAAAATGGCGGGCCGCCGGCATCTTCGAGTCCGATCCATTGCCTGGCCGAACAAAATGGTTCATCGTCGAATTGCCTCCGTTTGCCAGCGGCTCGCTGCACTTGGGCCATCTGCGGAACTACACGATCGGCGACGTCATCGCGCGCTTTCGTCGGATGACCGGGCACAACGTGTTGTACACAACAGGCTTCGATGCGTTCGGCCTGCCCAATGAGAACGCAGCACGCGACAGCGGCAGCCACCCGGCCCTGCTCGTCCAGCGCAATATCGACAAGATGCTGCGGGTGTTTTCGCGGCTCGGGTTTAGCCACGACCGCCGACGGATTCTGTCCGACCATGAACCCCGCTACTACAGGTGGGTGCAATGGATGTTTC
>NZ_PSRR01000346.1 GCF_004296405.1 Bradyrhizobium sp. Leo170 | reverse complement strand
ACGCCGGTCTGCCGCCCGGTTCAGCGAACCGGTCTGATCAATTCACTCGCCATCCTGGGCGGACTTCACCACCACTACGTCCGCGTTTAGGTTTTCGATACACACCCCGAATTTGGTTGCGGGGAGGCGCAATACCGATCTCTGCGAAAAGACGTCCAAAACGTGAAAGGCCAACCTTCCGGGTCGCCAGCGCCACAATCGGTGGTGACGGGGCGCACAACACCCCATTCTTGCGATTGGTGGAAAACTGGCCAGGCGAATACACGATTACGCAGGACATCTTCCCATTGCGCCAGACATCGACTCGATCGCAACAGGCTCAAGCATTTTCGATTCTGATTGAATCAGAACCGAAGCTTTAGATTCCTGTTTTGACGCGTTTTCTTCACGCGAACCGGTGCCCACTTCGCTCGAAAACGCTCTAGTTTCCGCGAAAGACTGGCTTGCGCTTCTCTCGCTGAGCCATCCGACCCTCCGCATAATCCTGACTGGCGTAACATCGATCCGCCGCTCGCTGAGCACGTTCGATATCCGCCGGTCGGTCGCGCCGAGCAAGTTCCTGGAATGCGATCCGCGCGGCCGCCAGACTAAGCGGTGCACCAGACAGCAAATCTGCTATCGCCGCGTCCACGATAATTGCCATCGCTCCGACGCTATCGGCCAGCCAGTTTACCAACCCAAGGCGAAGCGCATCCTCGCCTCCGTAGCGTCGTCCTAACAACACTATCTCGCGTGCCTGAGCCAGCCCGACCACATTGAGGATGGTTGCTATATCTTCAAGCCGATAGGGCAGACCGAGCCTTACCGCAGGTACTCCAAACTGCGCGTTCTTCGTGCAGACCCTCATATCGCACATCAGAGCCAGCTCAAAGCCAGCTCCAAGGCAATAGCCGTTGATCGCAGCAATGCTCGGCTTGGTAAGCGCGCGAAACTGAGTAGCGACGTCGCGCTGCAGGGCGTTGTAAGCGGCTGCAGCGACAGGATCGGCACGAACCTTGTCGAACTCGCTGATATCATTGCCGGAACAGAAGCTGCGATCGCCCGCGCCCTCAAGCAGCAGGACACGGACGCCGGCGTCATCCTGCACCTGCGCCAGAAGCTTTGGAAAGGCGCGCCACATGTCTTGGTTGATGGCATTCAGCCTGGATGGATTTTCGAATGTGAGCCGAGCAACGCCTCCCTCGATCGTCAGACGTAACATTTTCCCAACTCCGTCCGTTTCGGCATTCTCAGTGCAATCCGAGGCAAACCCAGCTTCTCGTGAAGGGCTCTCGCTTATACGTCGACGCGATCACTTCCTCCTCTAGGCGGTGCGCTCGCTGTTCGATTTGGCAAAAGGCGGCACCAAACGGCTGGCGATCTCCAGATGTCGACGGAGGAGCGTGGCTGCCCAAATCTGGTCGCGCGCCAAGAGAGCATCCATAATCTCGCAATGTTCGCGCACCAACGTCTGGATACGATCCTCGTCATCGTAGACGTAGTATTCGCTGAGTTGACGAAGCCTGTTCTGTTGTTCGACCGCTTGCGCAATGAACCGGTTTCCCGACATGATGGCAAGCATTTCGTGGAACTTGGCGTTGGTATCGAATATTTCTCTGCCGCTGAGTTTCCCGCTCTTCGCACGGATTAGCATCTGCTCGTGCGCCTCGCGGCACCGCTCCATTGTCGGCCTGTCCAGCAGAAAGGTCGCCTCCATCAATCCTGCCGGCTCTACGATGATACGGAAGCGATAGCTGGCAGCATAAGCCTCCGCGGAATTAAGGCTCGGCATGAATATCCAGCCATGGCCGGTGCTTCGTCTGACCAGGCCATCCTGGGACATCTTCGTGAGAGTGCGGACGAGCTGAGCGCGCGAGACATCGTACCGTCTCATGAAGCTTGCTTCGGTGAACTGCTCTGGAACTCTGTCGTGCATGCGATCCATGGCAATCCGGTCGTACAACGACACATCGGGCGGCGGCGAAATAGGCAGATCGATGACGTCCAAGGTGCCGCCATCGCGCGCGAGATAGTGCCCCTTGTTCGCGGCCGAGATCACGATCCCCTTTTCGGTCAGCAACTGGAGCGCAGCTCGGATCGGAGAGCGTGAGACACCGACCTCCTCAGCAAGCTGGCTTTCCGTCAGCCGAGAATCGACGGGTAACTTTTCACGTCTGATATAGTCGATGATCTTGGCGACAACGTCGCTTTGCACCCTGGTCAGTGTGGTATCGCGCATGTTGCTCATGGTCCTGACGTCTGTGGTTCGCTCTCGATCCCACAACGCTCCGCTTTAGTCACCCGTGGATCCGATTCTGGCGAGATCATCCTTTGAAATCATCTGCAGGACCAGGCCCGCGCCCGCAAGCACAATTATGGCAGTTGATCCAAGGCCCACGTAAAGGCTTCCAGTCGTTTCGCGGAGCCATCCAATCAGCGACGGAGAAACCGCACTGCCGACGGCCCCGACCATGCTGACAAAGCCGATCGCTCCGGCAGCCCCTCTTCCTTGCAGATACGAAGTCGGGATGGTCCAATAGATCGCCAGTAACGAGACGCCTCCAATGGCGGCGACGGCCATCAGCAGAACGGTCCCCAGCATGCTCGCAGAAGCGAGAGGCAGCAGCAGATAAGCCCCGGCGGTCATCAACGCACAACCAGCGAAATGCCAGCGCCGCTCCATGAAAGCGTCGGAACTACGCGCGATCAGAAGCATCCCTGCGGCCGCCGCAATAGAAATGCCGCCGGTGACCCACCCGATTCCATCAAAACTGTCAAACCCGACATTCTTCAGGACGCTGGGGGTCCAGAAGGTCGCTGTGTTGGACGCCGTGTTGGCCGCAAAGTTCAAGAGCGCCATCACATAGATGCGAGGATCCCGCATTGCTTCAGCAAAACTGCCGGTATATCGCCGGTTGCCGACGGCTTCATCCGACTTCAGCTCGTCCGTGAGAAGCTGCTTTTCGCGCTCGCTTAGCCATCTGGCACTCTTTGGGTCATCGTCGAGATAGAAATATGCGATGATGCCGAGGAAAATGGCTGGAATGGCGAAAAGCAGGAACAGCCATTGCCATCCCCGCATGCCGAACACGTCGTTCATGCCCTGCATTATCATGCCGGACAGCGGGGCACCGATAATGCCGGACAAGGGAACGCCAAGGAAGAATAGACCGGTGATGCGAGCCCGAAAGCGAGCCGGGAACCAGAAGGTGAGATACAGCATGATTCCCGGAATGAAGCCGGCTTCCGCGGCCCCGAACAGCAGGCGCAGGATGTAGAGATCAGATGCGTTGCGGATGAACATCTGCGCTGCGCTGACAACTCCCCACAAGATCATGATGCGGAATAGAGTCCTGCGGACGCCCACCCGCGCAAGCATCAGGTTGCTGGGAATATCGAACAGACTGTAGGTGACATAGAACAGTCCGGCTGCCAGTCCGTAGTGCGCGTCAGTCAGATGGAGGTCGCCGAGAAACTGTAACTTCGCAAAGCCAATGTTTACCCGGTCGATGTAGCAGACGAAGTACAGCAGCAGGATGAAAGGTATCAATCGGTATGACACCTTCCGGAAAATCTCATCCGATGCTTCCAGGGGCGACGAGCTAGCTATCTGCATGTCCCGCTCTCTCCTTGGCGGTAGCGCTACGCTGCTGGAACGTTGGAAGCAGTTGACGAAGCCCCTTCCTCACCCTGAAGCGCTTCGTCTCGAGAGCGGCGCAGTGAGGGAAGCGCGATCAACACCACAAGCACGGCAGTAAAGGTCATTAACCCGAGTGCAATCGGATGCCGGATGAACGTCATCCAATCTCCATCCGAGAGCAGCAGCGCACGGCGCAATTGTTCGTCGAGCTGCTTGCCCAGCACGAGCCCCAGCAACAACGGCGCCACAGGAAAATCCAGCTTCTTGAGCGCGTATCCAAGGACTGCGAACCCGGTCAGCACATAGATGTCAAAGACTTGATTGCTCTCCGCGAATGCTCCGATTGCCGCCAGCACGAGGATGCCGGGAAACAGGAAGACATACTTGATGCGAAGCAGAGAGACCCATATTCCGATCAAGGGAAGATTCAGGATCACCAGGATCAAGTTTCCGATCCACATGCTGGCGATCAGTCCCCAGAAGAGGTCCGGCTGACGTATCATGACCTGCGGCCCCGGAGCGATGCCATGCGTGATCATCGCACCCATCATGAGCGCCATCAGGGCATTTGGCGGGATGCCCAGGCTCAGCATGGGAATGAAATTGGCCTGAGACGCTGCATTGTTGGCCGACTCCGGACCGGCGACGCCTTCGACCGCGCCGCGCCCGAACATTCCTGGTCGTCGCGAGACTTTGCGCTCCAGGCTATAGGCACCAAATGCCGCGATCGTCCCACCGCCGCCCGGCAAGATTCCAAGCAGCGTTCCGAGAGCAGTGCCGCGCAGGACAGGCGCCCACGACCGCCTGAAGTCGTCGCGGGTCGGCCAGAGGCTCGTAATCTTCGCAATATTGCGTCCCTTGCCGTCGGTATCCTCCAGACTGCTGGCAATCTCGGCGATTCCAAACAGACCGATCGAGACTGCTGTGAAGCCAAGCCCATCCGAGAGTTCGAACATTCCAAAGGTGAAACGTTCGACGCCCGAATTGACGTCCATCCCGACCAGACTGAGCAAGATCCCTATCAGCACCATGGCGATGGCTTTCGCAATCGAGCCTCCGGACAACAGCACCCCTGAGACGAGGCCAAGCGCCAGCAGCGCGACGTATTCCTCCGGCCCGAACAGAAGCGCCAGCTTGACCAGCGTCGGCCCCGCGATGGCGATGAACACCGTAACAACGCAACCGGCAAAGAACGAGCCGAGTGCGGCTGTGGCCAACGCGGCACCCGCTCGCCCTTGCAGCGCCATCTGGTGACCATCAAGACAGGTGACGACGGTCGATGCCTCGCCGGGAATGTTGACGAGGATCGACGTGATCGAGCCGCCGTACTGAGCGCCGTAGTAGACGCCGGCGAGCATGATGATCGCGCCGACCGGCGGCAGGTAAAACGAGATCGGGAGCAGGATCGCGAAAGTGGCCAGTGGCCCGATGCCAGGAAGGACACCGATCAGTGTCCCCAACAGGGCGCCAAGGAAACAAAAGCCGAGATTCTGCAGACTGACCGCGACGCTCATCCCGTAGATGAGATTGTTCAGGAGATCCATGTCGGCCACACGCTGATATTGAGTCCGAGGAGATATTTGAAGATCAAGACGGCCAGAGCGCAGATGATAATGATGGTGGCGCAGCGTTGCTTCCAGCCGGGAAACGGAGCAGCGAGCGATCCAATGAAAGCGCAACAGCCGCTGGCGAGGACTAGTCCGGCATGCTCGATCAGAAGGCCGAAGGTCAGCACGCCGAGTATCAGCGCGCTGAGAGGACGCCATGACCAGGCCGTCATTTTCACCGGCGCTCTCAAACCTTGCGCGCCAATGAAGGCGCCTGTCGCGAGTACTCCATAGGCAATGAGCCCGGGCAAGTAAGCGGCGCCGGCCGTCCCTCCCGCATCAGCAGGCAATCGTGCGACAAGCAACAGCGTCACTATGCCGATTGCGAGCACCAGCAATCCTGCAATCACGTCCCGGTTCATCTCGATCCTTTCGATAAGGATGTCAGCGCTGACCGGCGGCGCGAGGCAAGCACGCACCGCATCCGGACAAACGGCTCACTGTCTAAGCGCCGCCTTGATGCGCGAGAGTTGCTCCTGCTGAGCTGATGCAAACTCCGCTGCATTCCGATAGTTGGAGGGCTCGCCGACCCGTTCGGCAAATTTGCGCCAGGTATCGCGGTCCATCGCCTGACGGAACCTGTCGTGAAGATATTTGACGACGTCGGGCGGCAGCCCGGCCGGACCAACAAGACCCTTCATGTTGGTGCACACTACGTCGTATCCCTTTTCCTTCAAGGTCGGCACGTCGGGATAATGGCTGGAGCGCTCCGCACCAGTGCTGGCAAGGACACGGATCGTGTTCGCCTGCACCTGGCCTTCGATTTCCTCGGTCGCTCCCAGGGCAATGTCGATCTGGCCGGCGATCAACGCCTGAATAGCCGGCGAACCGCCCTGATACGGAACGTGCTTGAGTTTCACGCCCGCGGCACGCTCAAGGAGGACTCCGGCAGAATGCGTCAGACCGCCGAGGCCAGTATTGGCCTGAGAAATGTCACCTGGCTTGGCTTTGGCCGCGGCGATGACGTCCTCTATCGTCTTGAACGGTGAATTGGCGGCGACGATGAAGAAGAAAGGATTGTTGGTCAGGCGAATGATGGACGTGAAATCTTTGTCGGGATCGTACGGCACTTCGCGATGGGCCGGAACCGACGTCGTCTCCGAGCCACCGGCCACCAGCAACGTGTATCCGTCGGGCTTCGACCGCGCGACCTGCTGCGCGGCGAGAACGCCCGCGGCACCAGGCTTGTTCGTGACGACCAAGGGGACCGGAAAGCCTTCCTGCGCAGCCGCAGCGATGATTCGGGCGGCTTGATCGCTACCTCCACCTGGAGCGAATCCCACGACAATTTCGATCGGTTTCTTCGGCGTCCATTCTTCCGCCTGGATCGCTCCCGCCCACAAAGAGAGCAACGCCGCACCGATTGCTGTCCACGTGCCTATCTTCATTTCGTCCTGCCTTGGGTTTCCAACATGTTGTTGTGATAGTTCCTAGATGGGTGCCGCGCCGAAGCCCCCGCCTCCTGGCGTCTCGAGCGTCAGCCGGGCACCGGGCTGGACGATCAGGATCTCGCGGGGATCCACTGGCGCTCCGTCGAGAAGAACCCGCCCTGTTGCTCCAGGTCCGCCTCCCTGCAATCCGGGAGCGGGAGTCCTGAGCCGATCCGCCATGAAAGACACGGTGACCGGACTATCGGCGAGCAAGAGGAGTTCGAACACCTGCCCGTCACCGCCGCAATGCAGCCCGTGGCCGCCGGTGCCTCGTCTCAGCGCACGACGCTGGACGCGCACCGGAGCCTGCGATTCGATGACCTCGATCGGCGTGTTGGAAAGATTGCTCGGAAAACTCAGGGTCGGCAGACCAGCCCCGTTCGCACCGGCGCCCTGCCCTCCGTTGAGGAAAAAAGTGGACGTGAAGCGCTGGCCTTGATGCTGTCCTGATAAATGAACGCACCACAGGGGCGAGCCAGATGCGGCCCGCACCTTGTCGGGCATGACAGGCGCGAGCGCGCCCATGACGGCTGGCGGAATGAGGTGCCCTGTCATCGCCCGTGCGCTGACCGCTGCGGGGAAGCGCGGATTGAGGATCGACCCCAGCGGAGCCGAGGCAGCAATGGGCCGGAACGAGCCATCGTTGTTGGGCACGGTCGGCGCCAGCACGCATTTGAGAGAGTAGGCCGTATACGCAAACGTGTAGATCGGAACGACGTTGATCGCCTTCGGCAGTTGCAGCGATGAACCGGCATAGTCGACGCTCACGGCCTCGTCACCGACATCGATGCGACAGCGAATCACCACCGGCTCGACGAAGCCATCGACGCTGATTTCATTTTCATAGGTTCCGTTCGGCAGAGCACGAATTGCGTCACGCATCGCGCCTTCAGCGCGGAGCTGCATTTCGCTTCCGACCGATGTCAGCTCGCAACCGGTATCTTCGAGCGTGTCGAGCAGCCGCCTTGCCAGCATCTTGTTCGCTGCAACCTGCGCCCACAGGTCGCCCATGACCTGATCGGGTACACGCACATTGTTGCGGATGATTTCGACCAGCGTCTCGTTGACGACGCCACCATCGACCAGCTTTGTCGGCGGAATGCGCAGCCCCTCTTCGAAAAGCTCTGCGGTGCTCGGCGAACGCAAACGTCCGCCGATGTCGGGTGCATGGGCCGCCGTGCCGGAAAAGCCCACAAGCTCCTCACCTCGGAAGATCGGCACCGCGACGTTGATATCGGGAAGATGCCCGGTGCCGAGCCAGGGATCGTTTGTGATCATGACGTCACCGGGACGCAGCTTCTCCCGCGGAAAGACTTTCAGGAAATGGCGAACCGTAGCCGGCAGCGTGCAAATAAAAGAAGGAATGCTCTGGCTCGACTGAGCGAGCAATTGGCAATCGCGATCAAGCAGCACCACGGCATAGTCGTTGGACTCTCGTACGATCGTTGAGAACGATGTGCGCACCAGAGTCGCCGCGGCCTCATCCACGAGGCTGACCAAGCGAGTCCACAGAATTTCGAGCGAAATCGGATCGATGCCGTTCATGGCCGAACCTCCAAATGAACGAGAACACTAAGATTCTCGAGAATCTCCACGCGAGCCGCCATTGGAACGACGATGGTCGATTCCTCTTCCTCCAGAATCAGCGGTCCTTCCAGGCAGCAGCCCGCCGGCACGGCGTATCTTTCGTAGACCGGCACCTCCTCGAAGGTGTCTGTCTCGGTCCTGAAGATGACTCTGCGAGCCTTGGGGCGGGCCGCGCCTCCGCGATCTTGGTTGCTTGGCCAACCGAAATGCCTGACATCCTGACGGGTCGCGCCCACGACGCGCCACGTGACGGTTTCGGGCGTACCCGACGGCAACAGCCCGCCATAGTTCTCCTGATACTTGCGCTGAAACGCGTCCGTGAGATCGGCACCGAAAGCTGCGTCCGGATTCCGGAAAGGGAATGCGACCGTGAGATTTGCGCCCTGGCCCGCATAGCGCATCTCGACCAGCAGTTGCCAATCAACCTCAGCATCACGCGGCGCCGCCGCGCTCAATTCGGCCTCGGCATCCGCCTTCAGGCCGGCAAGCACTCTCGCCAGCTCGGCCCAATCGACGGCGTCTATTCGCGTCGACCGTGACCAGGACCGATCGACTCGCACCGGCGCAGCCAGAAAGCCGAGACATGACCCCGTGCCCACGGCGATAGGAAAGAGAACCCTTGGAACGCGCAGCTTGCGCGCAATTTCCACCGCGTGAACGGGCCCCGCGCCTCCGGTGGCCACCAAGGTGAAGTTGCGCGGATCTTGCGCCTTTTCGGCAATGTGAACCCTGGCAGCCCCCGCCATCGCCTCGTTGACAACATTGAAGATGCCCTTGGCGACCGCCTCGGCGGAAAGCGTCAGGCGCTCACCCAGAGCACGAAGGGCTCGCATCGCCGCATCAAGATCGAGACGCATGCGCCCACCCAGAAAATAATCCGGATTGAGATATCCGAGCGCCAGATCGGCGTCAGTTACCGTGGGCTGTTGGCCGCCTTGGCCATAGCAGGCCGGGCCGGGCTCCGCACCGGCGCTTTGCGGGCCGACGGTGAG
>NZ_PSRR01000345.1 GCF_004296405.1 Bradyrhizobium sp. Leo170 | reverse complement strand
ACCCACCCCTCATTCGCGCCGAAACGCGCGGAGTTAAATCACTGATTTGCCCGACGGGTTAAGCGGTTTATTTTCCGCGTGAGGGCTGGACGACCCAAATCACCTTGGAATCGCTCGCGAATTTTCTTCCGTCATTCCGGGGCATCGCGAAGCGATGAGCCCGGAATCCATTTCGCCGCTCGCGCAAATGGACGAATAGATTCCGGGCTCGTCCTTCGGACGCCCCGGAATGACGAAGAGAGGTTGGCGATCGCCGCAGCGCGCTCGCACTTCCGCATTGCGCTTAGGAACACGGGCTACGCTTCGAGCACTGGACTTCTGAAGTGCAAGCCGTTTCTTCTTGCCCTTTCGACAAATCATCGAGGATCACGCAGTCGGGTCCGGGCCCGCACTGCGCGTTTGGACAGCGGCGATTTGACCCGCCGCCTTGAATGACGGCGGGAGTTGTGAGAGCTGATCCCTTATGAGAACTGCTGCCGTCTATGTTGGCGCCGCGATCGCTGAAATCGCCGGTTGCTTTGCGTTCTGGGGCTGGTTGCGTCTAGGCAAGCCTGTCTGGTGGCTGTTTCCGGGCCTGCTCTCGCTCATCATGTTCGCTTACCTGCTGACGCTCGTCGAGACCGAGGCGGCGGGACGCGCCTATGCCACCTATGGCGGCATCTATATCGTCGCGTCGCTTGTGTGGCTCTGGGCGGTCGAGAACGCACGTCCCGATCGCTGGGACATTACAGGCGCTTCCATATGTCTGATCGGCGCAGCCGTCATTCTATGGGGACCACGTGGGTAGTTAATAGGGGGCGCCTTCTCACGCCGGAGGGCGATGTCTCAGGCGCGTGCCGTCCGCGAAAAGCCCCAGGCGGCGATGGCGGCCATCAGCAGCGAGATCAGCACGTTGTAGCCGGCGAGCGAGAGGCCGAGGAAGCGCCACTGCACCTCGTCGCAGCGGATGACCTTCACCGTATCCAGCCGCTGCAGCAGCGTGCCGGCGCTGCCGAGATTGCCGACCGGCCCGGTGCAATCAGTCGGCCCCTGCCAAAAGCCCCATTCGACGCCGGCGTGGTAGGCGCCAAGCCCGGCATTGACGAGCGCGGCCAGCGCAAGAACTGCCAGCCCCGCGAGCAGTAGCGGCCGCGGCGCCCCCTTCGCGGCGACGAACGCCACCAGCGCCCCGAGCGGGACCGCGAGATAATAGGCGTAACGCTGCTCGAGGCAGAGCGGACAGGGCAGGATCTCCAGCACAAGCTGGAAGAACCAGGCCCCCGCCAGCGTCGCCGCCGCGATGACGGCCACGGCCGCCGACGCCGTGAAGGCCGGACTGGCGGTATTGCGTGTGGACAGCGGATTGGCGGTCGCGAGCGTCACGGCTAAAGCTCCTGCAATACCAAGGTGGTATCCCTTGGACCCGCCACTGTCGAGCCGCCTTCGGATCAAAACCGCGCGGGTTGACCCCGCCACCCCGCCCGCTATATTCCGCCCGCTTCGCGACGCCAGCCCTCCGGGCTGATGGGGCGAATGCCCCTGTGGCGGAACTGGTAGACGCGCTCGACTCAAAATCGAGTTCCGCAAGGAGTGCTGGTTCGATTCCGGCCAGGGGCACCAACCAGGCTGTTCAAGCCCGTTCCAAAGCGTTCGCAACCGTCCGCTCAGTGCCCGGAAACCCTTGAAAAATAGGCACTTCCGCGTACATTCCTGTTCGTCACCGTTTGTTCTCCTCCGATCCCAGCCGCCCGATTTGCTGGTATTTTTGCTGGTATCGGGAGAACAAACGTTCACGGCGACTTTCGCTTTTCCGAATGAAGGAATTGAGCAGATGGCCGGCAAGAACGACGGCGCGTGCGCCAATCCCAAGCAGATCAAGACCGACGTCGACTGCCGCGCCGCCCGACCGAAATGCGACAATGGCGCGTGGAGTCCCGCCAAGATTTCCGACGTGACCGGCGGCTGGCTCTATCTCTTCGTCACGCCGGACGTGAGCAGGCCCGGCAACGCTGCCTCCAAGCTCTGGCGGATGGACTACCGCTTCCACGGCCGCCAGAAAACCTACTCCATCGGCCCCTACGGTAACGGCAAGGATGGCACGTTCTCGCTCGCCGACGCGCGGCGCGAGCGCGACAAGGCCAAAGACCTGCTCAAGGAAGGCAAAGACCCGAGCATCGAGAAGCAGCTCGACAAGCACAGGCAGGCCGCCGCCCGGCCTTTCGGGCAATGGGCCGACGAGTGGCTCGCGAAGAAGAAGGTGGAGAAAGTCAAACGCGGCAGGATCGTTGCGGGGCGCGACCCCAAGACCATCGAGGTGCTTGAGCTGCGCGTCGGCTACGTCAAGAAACGCTTTGGCATGCTGTGCAGGCAGGACATCAAGCGTCCGGACGTGCTCGCTTTCATGCGTTCCTACGAAGCCGAGGGAAAGCTGGAAACCCGCGACCGCGTGCGCAGCATCGGTGAACAAATCTGCAACTATGCCGATGTCGAAGGCGACGGCTACAATCCATTCCGCAATCTGAATGGGCAGATGATTGCCAACATTTCGACGCCGCGTCCGGGCGTCACCGAACCACGCGACGTGACGCACGTCTTCAAGCTCATCAGCGCACCGTGGACGCGAGCGCGGTTCGGTGACGTTGTCGGCCTTGCCTTGCGCTTCGATGCGCTGACCATTCCCCGCCCCGGCATGGTCAACGAGATGGAGTGGAGCGAGGTCGATTGGGATGCCGAACGCTGGACTATTCCAGCCGCCAAGATGAAGACCGGTTGGGACCATGTCGTGCCTTTGTCACGGCAGGCACGCGCAATTCTGCGCAGCGTTCAGAAGCTGACCGGCCATCGCCGGTACGCGTTTTCCTGCTCGAAGGACGCGCCGCTATCGAACAACACGCTCAACAAGCGCCTGCGGCTACTCAAAGCCTCCTCGCGACTATGGGTCTTTATGAAGCCATCGGCGTGCAGCGCCATTTTGTGGTCCAGGGCGATGCCGCCACCCAGCTTTTTCACCCGATCAATGTTCTCCGGACTAATGGTCTCGGCGTGTTCGAGACTCCATCGCAAGCCAGCAAGCGGGATTGTTTCGTTCACCTTCTCCAGAGCGTCGAGAAAGGGGGAGATGTTCTCGTTGTAGGTGGTGTGCATGCGGAACGGGATGCGCCGCTCTACCAGCTTCCTCACGTCCTGCTCGACGAAGCGCCGCATCTTCTCCGGCTCGATGATGACCGCCGGACGATCGAAGTTCTCATGATCGTGCACTTCTCCGTTCAGAACCTCCCCAGCCCCTCGATATTCATGGCCATGTGCCAGGGTGGGGTGCAGGTTTTCTCCTGGGCTTATCGGGGCTGTTTTCGTGATCGCCTCGAGTTCCAGATCCACCATGTTTACCGGCCCGCCTTTGCCGAGTTGCAAATCCACAAAGGGCATGCGCACATTGAGACGGTTGTCTCGTGCAAGCATGTCTACCCTTGCCTGAGCTTTGGGGTATTCCCATCTACCGCCGTTATCGATGATCGAGGTCACGCCGAACCGGTTCAGACCGCGGATGCTATAGATCAACGAACTCACTTCTTCGTCGAACGTGGGCTGCGGCACCATGGTCTCCAATGCGAGAAACAACCAAGTGTTGCCGTGGACCACGCCGGTGTATTGTCCGCGGCTGTCCTTTTCGAATTCGGTGCCCGGCACCTTGGGAAACCGATCGGTGCCCATACCAAGAACCTCCATCGCCCGCTTGTTCAAAAAGGCGCGATTGTAGGCATACTGTACTATCAAGGGCCGATTGGGGACGGCCTTGTGCAATTCGTCTATCGTAGGAAAGCGGTTCTCCTCAAATTGGTAGGGGGACCAGCCTCCAATCACTTTAACCCATCGGCCCTCCGGCGTGCGTTCGGCCTGCTCGCTCAGCATCGCCAATGCCCGACGCAGCGTCGGCGTGCCATCCCATCGTACATTGTAGTTATAGGCCATGTCGTTGAGGACATGAATATGAGCATCGACGATGCCGGGGATGAGCCTGCGGCTGCGCGCATCAATCACCTTGGTCTCGGACTGCTTTA
This sequence comes from Bradyrhizobium sp. Leo170, assembly GCF_004296405.1. GTDB lineage: Bacteria > Pseudomonadota > Alphaproteobacteria > Rhizobiales > Xanthobacteraceae > Bradyrhizobium. The sequence goes on along the minus strand of NZ_PSRR01000345.1, from coordinate 5,287 downwards.
GGCCGAGAATATCTCCGTCGGAGCCGACGGAATAGATGCGGCCTTTCTTGACGGCCAAAGCCGAAGCCTCGGGCTGCGCACGGTTGCCGGTGAAGATCTTTGCGTTAAAAACGATCAAGTCAGCGCCAGGATCATTTTGCGTCGATTGCGCCTGAATCGCGGAGAACGGAAGAATCGTCACAAACGCGATTAATATTCCTCTGATCATTTTACCCCATTCGGATATTTTTAAGGTCGATCGGCCTCGCTAGACGGTAGTCGTCATAGCAAGTTCCTCATCGCATGAGGCAGGATGGCGAGCATCGACGTCTACCGTTTGCCGGCTCGCAACTCACGGCGATGAGCCAACTCGTCAACGTGCTCGGTGCGCGCTCAGTCCGCTCCCATGCGCTAAAAAGCGCCATCCAAGTCCTCGCATGCCGTTGTCGCAAATTGGCTTGTTGGACGACACATGCCCTTATGACGATGCCTAAACGGGCAGTACCATTGACGTTCATTCGACGGTAGTTAGTTGCAGCGATACACTGTGTCGCAGAATCGGGAACGAGCCGGTGACTTGCACTAGACGATAGCACATAGCCGAATGCGCCAACCGATCGCCGACTTCAGGAACGTCAGGCGATCGCGTGATAGCAGTCTGATGAATTGCGACTTGCGCGCGTACGGACTATCCGCGTTCACGCTGCGGCCGAACGGCCCGCTGACACAGATGATGTCAGTCAGATGAGGTCGCAGCTTCGGCTTCGGAGACGAAGCGACATTCGCTTCAGACGCGATGACCTTATCACAACCGACGTATCGGTCGGCGTTCCTCTCGCTGCGACACAGTTTGACACTTCTCGCTGCTACGAAATGTCCACTCGAGCACCAGATTGCGCGAGATGGGGCTTCAGGCGCCTCTCGTAATCTTTACGTGAGCCGCTCGGGTGCTCGAATGACGGTACCAGAAGGGGCAGCTTATGATTGATTTAAGTGGAAAGCGTGCATTGGTGACAGGCGCGTCGCGGGGCATTGGGGCGGCCATCGCGTTGGCGCTGGCCGAGAACGGCGCCGACGTCGCATTCACCTACCAGCACTCGACCGAGAAAGCGCAAAAGGTCGCCGATTCGATCAGAAGCGCCGGGCGTCGTGTGATCGCGATTGAAGCCGACAGCGCTCACCCGGGAGCCATCCTGCGCTCCGTGAGAGAAGCCGTATCGGCGCTCGGAGGGCTCGACATCCTCGTCAATAGCGCAGCTATCGGACACAACGGCATGATTGCCGATATCGACGTTGCGGAATTCCAAACCCTGATGGATGTCAATGTACGAGCGCCGGTGCTGTTCGCGAAGGCAGCTATTCCTCATCTCGGCGAGGGAGGGCGCATCATCTCGATCGGTTCGGGGCTGGGAGAGCGAGTCCCGTTCGCTGGCGTGACTGCCTATGCGATGTCGAAGGCGGCGCTTACTTCCTTCACCCGCGGTCTTTCGCGCGAGCTCGGACCGAAAGGTATCACTGTGAATCTTGTACAGCCCGGATCGACCAATACGGATGCAAATCCGGCGGACGGCCCTGGTGCCGAGTTTCAGCGCAACTTGTCGTCTTTGGGGCGCTTCGGTGAGCCGCCCGAAGTCGCGAACGCCGTGGTATTTCTCGCCAGCCCCGCTGCGAGCATAATTACGGGCGCTATCCTAACCGCGGATGGGGGTGCGATCGCGTGAAACTGGCGCTGTCATTGGAAGATGACTAAACGTCTCGCGCAGACACTCAGCGCAAGTGCTCGCCATAGAGTGTGCTGGAAAACCGCAATCTATTCGGCGAGCTTTCGGGTCGAGGACAATTTGGTCATAGCCGAACGATACGGGCGGGCGGCCAACGGCATAGGGATCGCGTTCACGTTCGACGACGTCTATGAGCTATTCCCCGTCGTCGCGGACCGGCGGTCGCAGCGCGTGGAATTGCTAAGCGGCGGCGGATAACAACAGATAGTTGCGATCGCGCGCGCTTCTCTTGCGACCAAGCCCACTAATTAATCATGGACGAGCCATCCACTGGACTACTCGAAAGTTGAGACAAAGAGGAATGGGCTTGCTCCTCGTCGAACAGAACGTCGACATAGCCTCCGAGATCACAGACCGGGCGCACTTATAGCCCCCGGCCGGATCGTTCACGAGATTGGCGCCGGAGAATGGGAGGCGTTCCTGTCGGATGATCGGTTGGCAAACGCCTATCTGGGAGTTCATCGATGCCTTGAGCGTCTTCCCGTGTGCCGTGGTTTCCGAGGCACACGGTCAATTCTACCGATAGCGGACTTAAGTCATACGAACCGCTTTACCGTGATCTCCTCCAGATCGAGTTCCTGCTCGATTGCATGGAGCACGCTGTCGTGGATTTGGTCGTCTCGATACATCCGCAGCAATTCTTTGCGACCGGCGGAAATTGCCGCCAAGACGGCCGCGAAGTGATCCGCGCGGTGCGACGTCAATATTTCGGGCTCCTCCGAGAATCGCGCCGACGCCCTTACCCGGTGGGAATACTGCTCCATCAAGCGAGGATGGTCCCAAAGCGATATGCGGCAAGCAAGCGGGGCGTCATGGCGGGCGCTCTCGGAAGAGCCGAGTCGATTCGGGATCGCCTGATCTCATCGAGATTGGGAAAGGCGGACAATGACGATCTCGATGCCACAGTGCCCGAAGGTGAAGCGGGCGATCTCTTCAGCTAGGGACCGGCTGCTTCGATATGCGCCCGCAACGAGGAGCCGCTGATGGGAGCTGGTTCGCGGCGCGATGCCCGGCTCGTAACCACTGACGAGCTTCGCGTAGTGATCCGCGGAAAGCCTAGCGGTACCAGCTACGCCGGAAGCGTGAGAACTCAGAAAGAATCGCGGACCCTGTCGAAGTGGGTTTGGATGTTTGCCCTGAGCATGATCTCCTCTAGCGCATGGGCGGATTCGATCTGCCCCTCGCCGCCGCCCTATGCGCTGCTGCGTCAGGATGAAGACTACAGCTATCTTCGTGATCCCGGGTGCAAACGCGATTTCTTAGACCCCATCAAGTTCATTTCTTTGAGTCCTCAAGAAGACCAGTATCTAACCTTGGGCGGTGAAGTTCGGGAGTGGTACGAGGTATTTAGGAACGCCAATTGGGGGGTGGGACCACAAGATCGCGACGGTTACCTCCTTCAGCGCATTTCAACTTACTCGGATTGGCATCTAGGAGACGGGATCCGGCTCTTCGGGCAACTTTCCAGCGCGACAGTAAATGGACGCAACGGCGGGCCCCGCCCGGTGGATGAGGCTCAACTGTGGCTGGAACAGGCGTTTGCCCAGTTCGACGTACCGGCTTTCTCTAGCGCGGATATTACGGTCCGCCTTGGGCGGCAGGAGTTTCGATTCGGCTCTGGTAGATTCGTGGACGTGCGCGATGGACCGAACGTCCGGCGGGCATTCGATGGAGTCTCGGCTGTCTTGGATGTCGGCGGTTGGCACGCAACCGCGCTCGTCACCCGACCGGTACTGAACCGACCGTCCGTGTTCGACGATCCGTCGGACACGCGCACGACGTTTTGGGGCCTCTACGCGACTAAGGCGGTCTCTTCGATGGGTGGCGGCCTCGATCTGTATTATCTGGGCATCAACAATCGCCAAGCTACCTTTGATCGCGGCACGGGAGACCAGCAGCGTCATACATTCGGCGCGCGGGCTTTCGGGTCGAAGGGAAATTGGGATTACGATTGGGAATTGACATATCAGGCCGGCAGTTTTGCGGGTCTTCCGTTAAGCGCCTATTCTTTCGCCACAGAAACGGGCTACACCTTCAAGTCCATACCTTTCGCGCCCCGCGTGAGTCTGAAAGCGGCGGCGACGAGCGGTGACGGCGGCCCGGCAAGCGGTACATTCGGAACGTTTAGCGCTCTATTCCCCACTGGAATCTACTTCGGTCAAGCTGCAATCGGCTTGAACGGCGCTCCCAATCTGTTGGCGCTGGGCGCCACGTTCAAGGCCAATCTATCGGACTCAATTCAGCTGGGAATTGGCTACGACCTATTCTGGAGAAATAGTCTACACGACGGCGTCTACGGGTTAGCCGGCAATTTGCTTCGGACGGGACAGGAGAGCCGCGAGCGCTACATCGGAGACCAGCTTTCGGCGTCGATCGTTTGGCGAGCCACCCGGCACGTAGACGTTTCGCTGGCCTATGCCTACTTTTTCGTTGGACCGTTTCTGACCGCGAGCGCGATACCCGGTCGCGACGTCCAATATGGCTCGGCCTACGTGAGATTCAAGTTCTGAAAGAAACTCAGGCCAATCGCTGTGCTGCTCCGATGCCGTGATGTAGTGGCCGGCACAACGACTTCGTCGTCCCGCTCCTCGACCAGCCTTACGGAAGACTTTGATTACGCTGCGCATTGGAGAGGAGTTGCTCCACTGAAACCATCAAAGTTCACGGAGGTTAGTAGTGACAAAAAGTTGCCCTGTTCTTACGCTGGCTGAAAGAAAGGCCGTCGACGTAATCAAACGTGCGGACACGGCGTTGGCTGCTGCGGTCTCTCTGGCTTTGGAAGAGGCGGTCAAACAGGCCACCGAAGACATGCGAGCAATCGATCAGGAAGACGCCACGCCGGTGCTGGAATATTTTGCAGGCGTCGTTCATCAGCGAATGTATTGCCTGATGTGCGGTGCAGATCCGGACACTTTTGAAGGAGGCGATCCGGATATTGCCTACCACGTCATCCGAAACAGTCAGAGCATCGCCAGGCATTATTGGTCTGCGGACATCGAGCCCTACCCACCCAAGTAGTAAAGGGCTGTCTTATGACAACCGGCGCAGGCTGTTCCAGGCGCGACTGGATCCGGATGTGCAAGACCAGCAGTGACGGGCGCGGGACAGGTTGAATTGCGACGGAAAGCATCCTCCGCCGCCTGAAGACCTTCGCTATCGCGCCTATCTGGCGGTCGTTCAGCAGATCGGACTGCATTTTATGGCGATCTACTGCATAGGTGCGAAGCCCAACGCCGAGGCGAAGCTATTGGCTCCGTTATAGACGCAGTGCAGGACGACGCTGGGCCAAAGCGAACCCGTTGCACGGAAGAGAATCGCGGAAAGAACACCGACCATGATCGCGACGGGCAGGATCACGCTCACGCCGTGCGCGAGGCCGAATATAATTGAGCTGAGAACGACGCCGGCAAACGCACCGTAGCGGTTAAGCGCATTCGCAACGACGCCCCTGAACAGGATTTCCTCGCCGAAGGGCGTGAAAATGGCGCCGCCCAGGAACGATAAGAGAAACGGAAGCGGGCCGCCCC
>NZ_PSRR01000344.1 GCF_004296405.1 Bradyrhizobium sp. Leo170 | reverse complement strand
TCAGCCAGTCAAAGTGCACGGCGTGCCCCAATCGCGTTAAAGTACCGCCGCGGATCCCTTCATAAGGGAACGCCCCTGAAGCTCCGTCGCATTCACCGTTGAGAAGGACGCCCACGGGTGTCAATACAGTCGCGCGCTCGGGGCATGTTCGTCGGCACGCTCCTTCCGGTCTCATTCAGGCGGACGTGCATAGGCGTCGTTGAGCGATGCACCTCAACTGCCGAAGTTGCATCTAAGTGTCTTGTATTCCGTCCACACACTGAAATGTGTGTCCGCGACACCTGGGCGGCCGACATGCAGGGCTGGGGAACCGCTGCGCGGCTAACTTCGCAAGTCCACCAGTGAAGCACCTGTGACATAAGCGCAGGGCCGAACCGTGCTACGCTCACGCTTCTTTGCCCATGGGTCCAGGTCTACAGCATCACGGATTTCCGATTGAGAGCTCGCCAGTTCTGGGGAGGCGGAGAGAAGCACTACCGCCCTCGGGTCGATATGTCAGTCGCGTCCGCGGGTTGCTAGGACGATTGGGCCAGGCCGCGGCTTCGTCACCTATCGAGCAGCAGAAGAACAGGTGGGTGCCTGGTATGCGAGTAGATCCACGGCCCAATCGGCCTACTGCAGCTCGCGTGGTTGACTGGACCTTAGACGCGAAACTATCGTGTCCGGCGGCCAAGACACCCCACGACTGCGATCACAATCAGCGTACGTCGCAGTTGCGCATATAGCTCACGAGCTCGAATCTCACGTAGCGCCAGGTTGCAGGCCTGCAAAAGCAAAGGCAAAGCTGTACCACGCAGGTCTATGGCTCGTTGGCAAATCAAGTTCGGCGGCGTAGCTTACTATTTCTCAACCTTGTTGCGTGTCAGGGCGATCATGCACTTAGATCTTTGCCAGGACGGGAAGAGCTCTCGCCGGCTATTGCTGGGCATTGAACCGAGCGAATTCGCAATGTGGCAAATAGACGAATACTGGAATGCGCAATGACCAATGTGATCATGCATCTGTTCGCGCACCACCGGCGCGCGATCCGGTGACCAGAAGCTCGCAATCACCAGAAGTTCGCAACCAACAGAAGTTCGCAACCAACAGCTTCCCGCCGCTAGGCAAGTCGATGTACGGCCTGCCTGCTGGATAGGGAGGGGCGCATCGAGATCACGATCAATAACCGAAATGGCAGGATCGATTTCCATCCAAGCAATGGATATTAAAATGCGAAGGAATGGGAACCTCTTTGGTTCAATGCGCCGAACAAGGCATCTTGCCGAATAGGATTGGAATTCGGTTCGCCCCATCTAGCACAAACCCGATGGCTCCATGACTACTGGAGCAAAGCGAACCTGAACCAGATCGATTTAATCTGGATGGATTTGCAGGAAGCGGTCACCGCTGGGCAGCAGAGCGTGACTCTGCTTTCCCAGGTTCAGACTGATCCATTAGGCGACGATGGCGGCGAGGTAGACTGCAGCCAAGAAGTTTCTGGCAAGTTTGTCGTAGCGAGTTGCAACGCCCCTGAAATCCTTGAGTCGGCAGAAACAGCGCTCGATAACATTGCGCCCTTTGTAGACGCGTTTGCCGAAGCTCTGGAGGATCACCGTTGGATTTGTTTGGAATGACGGGCTTCACGCCGCGATTGACGATTTCGGCGCGAAAGCCGTCGTGGCCTTTGTCCCCAATGAGGGTAGTCATGGGGGTGCGAGTTTCAAAAGGGCCGGCCGCGCGGCAATATCTGCGTCTTGTCTCGGAGTAAGATGAAATGCGCAAGGTTTGCAATCAGGGTCGTCCAGCGCGTAGATTTTCGTCGTCCGCCCACCGCCCGAGCGGCCGATCGCCTATTCATGTTCTCCTTTTCCGCCGCTCGCGGAGCGATGCGCTTTGATCGAGGTGGAGTCGATGGACAAAGTCGCGCCGTCCTTGCCGCAGCGGGCGAGCGTTTCAAAGACCGCCTTCCAATGGCCGCGCTTGGCCCAGCAATTGAAACGATTGTAGATCGTCGTGTAGGGACCATAGTCAGGCGGGCAATCGCGCCAGCGTGCGCCGCACTGAGCGTGTGAACGATACCGCTGATGATCCGTCGATCGTCTTCGCGCGCGGGGCCCGTCTGGTTCGTTGACAGACGCGGCTCTCTCTATCTGAACCCACTGCTTGTCGTTGAGCCAGAACAGTCCTTTGCGCATCGAAGTCCGCCATGCCGAATCAACTCGGTGCCAGGGAATCAGAACCAGCTGATTAGGTACAGACCCTTAGAGCAGAAAAGGGCCGCATCCCAGCGGCCGCTTCGCGGTTACAGTCGCTACTCCTGATAAAATGCCAGCCCGGCAGGGCGGGCTGGCCAGTGCTGCCGCCAGAGTACCCTAAGCCGGGCGCTCCATATCGCCGATAAGGATGACGTCGTCGCCTGGAACGTACCGTGAATCGGAAATGTGATTCCGCATTTCTGCCCTCCTCCGTAAATCGGAATCCCTTCTTGTAGAAAAATTCTGAAGCTCCCTCGTCTTGAGAAATAAGGGATAGACTGGAAAGGCCCGCTGAATCCCTAATCCGATCGGCAATGTCCAGCATAGCCGCCCCGACTCCTTTGTACCTCGACCAGTCGAGACTCTCTATGGTGAGAATTCGCAAAGTGTCGCGCCGCGGCGCCACGTTCATACTTCCCACCTTGTTGCGTTGATGGGCATTAGAAAACAAAGAAACGAGTTGGACATTGCCGCTATTGCTGATTGCTGTGTACAGCCTGACTTGCTCACCCCGCCGCTTGTCAAAAGCGAAAGAGGCTGGTCCCTCGGCTGCTAAAGCGGCCGTAAAAGCGGTCGTATCCGCGCGAGCGGCGCCCGCCAGCGCATCGCGCTGCTTGTGCAGACTCCGCTCGCCGGAGGGCACATTGTAGTGATTGATTCTCATCGCAACGGGATTGCTATTCGGACAAGCTTTCGAAAAGCTGACGTGCCCAAGGTTTGCAATCGGGGTCGCTCAGCGCGTGCCACAGCGCGAGCGGCCGATCGCCTGTTCAAGCTGCCGCATTTTCCGCTGCTCGCCGAGCGATGCGCTTTGATCGAGGTGGAATCGATGGACAAAGTCATTCCGTCCTTGTAGCAGCAGGGCGAGCGCTTCAAAGATCGCCCGCCAATGGCCGCGCTTGGCCCAGCGATGGAAACGATGGAGATCGTCGTGTAAGGGCCATAGTCGCGCGGGCAGTCGCGCCAGCGTGCGCCACGCTGAAGCATGTGAATGATCCGCTGATGATGCGTCGTCGCCATCGCGCGCCGGCCCCGGCTGGTTCGTTGGCAGATGCGGCTCGATCTGAGCCCACTGCTTGTCGTTGGGTCAGAACAGTCCGTTGCGCATCGAAGTCCCCGTACCGATTCAACTCGGCGCGAGGGAATCAGAGCTCGCTAATTAGGTACAGACCCTAATTGGTAGCTGAAATATCGCGCTTGCTCGGTATCTCTGGTAGTGCCGCAATCCTCAGCAAGCTGAGCGGGGCGCGTAGCCTTTTTGGATACGAAATCCGAGTATTCCGGTGGATTAGCGGCGACTACTTGATTTCATCGGCATAAAGGGCCCTCGCTTCTCTCCTAAATGCAGACCTGTCGATCTCCTCGATGGAGGCTCGGGAAACGAGCGAGTACGGCAGCTCCGTTGCCGAGGACGAAATGCCATAATAATCCCGCGCCGCGAACGGTTTCCGCAAAGCTTGGCTATCTCCTCACGGCCTCCATTCATCAGCCTGACTAGCGGTTGTGGATTGGCTGGATGAGCCAGGGCATCGGCCATGCATCAGATTCGCTCTCCTGTCGGCAAAGTTGGGATGCTGAGCGTCGTGCCGCGCAACCCAAGAGGAGCCCAATAGGAACCCTAGCTGACGACAGTACGCGCTCGGCCTCCGCACCACCGATCGCACCGGTTATGTAGGCCAACAACGAAACTGAGGACGAGGATAACTGCGGGGCAGCGCGACCTTACCCGAAACAAAGTAGCCAAGGCGACGGTTCGGCCAATTCCATCTACTCGTGTATGCGTCAGTGCTGGCCACCATCCGAGTCATTGGCCTGAGCGGGCGTGAGCAGTTGATCTTATAGACCTGGGCTCGACCGGTCCAAACCACCTCTGCCGAACAGGAGCAGATCAATTCCCCGAAGCCGCTGAGAGGGCACTCAAGCAGCACCAGGCTCGGAAGAAACAAGACGAACAATGGCGCAAACGTCAGAGGGACACACTCGAGAATGATCGGGGAGCGAGCCCGAAGCGAGATGTGGCGCAGGGCCTGACAGATAAAGGAAGAAGAAACGTGGTGAGACAATAACGCCAATGAAGTCGGCGAGAAAAACCTATCCAACATCGCCGAAAACTCGCGCTGCTCTATTGCTGGGCTAATGGCATGGGATATCATTCCCGGAGTCCAGAAGATGGACAGGAAATCCGCCCGGAGCCTTGGTGTCTCAGCATCAGTCTACAGAATCAGATCGCCCCCCAAAACGAAATCTTTGTCCAACGCAGGCGGGGCGGCCAACGGGCCCGGTTTGAAGCTAGTAAAGGGAGCGAAACGAAAAAGGCCCTCAACGAGGGTGGGCTTGGCGGCATCGCATTTGAGTTGGGAACTTGGGCGCGGGTACAACTGTGTCCGGCCGAAACTCGTCAGTTTCCTGAAAGCTAAGCTCCTTAACATGAGAACGTGGTTTCTTGACCACGGATGCCGCCCATGCGTCAACTGGTGACGAATCCAGCGAAAGCTCTGGCGGTTTTGAACCCATGTTCCAACCAATAGGAGAGCTGTATGGACAATCGGATCGACGGTGCTGGGCCTCCAGGGTCCCCAAGCGCCTACGAGTGGACTCAAGAAGATCATGACCTATTTAGTCGATAACCCACCGGAAGCTCAAATGCTGCGAGTCGGGTCGACGGGGGCGCCAGATTTCGGAGCGTTCTTCGTTGAGACCCGACGCCATCGTACGCCTCTCCCGGAGCAATGGGCCCCCCTGGCGCTTATTGAAAAGCTGCGTGAACAGGGGCTCATGCCAACCGCAGACCACCCAACAACCATTTCGCTCGACGGCAAGCTTTATAACGCCGAGCTAAAGGAAGGAGGGTTCGTTAGGCTTACACGTCAGGCCTGAGATCTGTGGTGGCTGAGCCAACTTGGTTGGGCGGAAGCACTCCGGCCCAGCCGACTTGGACTACCTAGACAATTCACCGTTCCCTACTGAACGGTCCGCATCGCCAGCGCGCATTTTGCAAATCCGCTGGCAGCTGGCGAACATGAACGCTGTGGCAGTTGAGTGGCTGCGCAAGCTCATGGCGGTCCGGGAGTTTCCTGAATACAGCACCGGCCAACAGCGATGCTGCGCTAGCGTTCGCGATCGCTCTTGCTATCGCTCGGTGTTGACCCGGTGAGTATGATGAAGCATCCTGCGCGGCAGGCCTGTCGAACATAAGATGTGAGAAGGTGATGCCAGCCGTGGTCGGAGCGAGTTCGATTTCATATCGCTCCGCCGAAGAGTGGAAGCGATAACATCTAATCGGCGGTTTCCGGAATATACCGTGCTGCCCAGATTCACTGGACGATGCTCCTGACGCGTACTCCCCGACTGGGCTAAGTCGGCGACCATTAGATGCAGAATCGTGTTCCGGCGGATAGGGAATTCACGGCCCACCTGCGGCATCGATCTCGGCGACTTTCGTGATCAGCGGCTTGACGGTGTTGACGTGTCACGAGGCGGCAGCCTAACGCGTTTGAGCTGGGCGAATACGTCCATTCCATCTTTGAGCCATAACGAATGGAAGGAGAAACTCGTGATGAGCGCCAAAATCGCCCCGCGCGCGAGCCGGTGGTGCCGAGCGCAAGTACTAACGTGGCGTCGGAGGTCTCGTGTCCTTAAGACGGCAATGCCGGTGACCTGACAATTGCCTTGCCAATCGAAAATCAAAAGAGATGCGCCCACGCGATCACGAGGGCGAGGGAGGTGGTGAAGCCGACGTGCCCGGACGGAGATGGATGATGTTCTGGTCGAGAGCCGGGATCGTAAAGCGGCCAAACGCCTGCTGTGTAAACTGCTGAAGAAGAGTGACATGCCCTGCGCGTCATGATCACGGATCTTGGGTTATATGGCGCTGCTCGCAGGGCCCTTCCTCGTGCTCTGCGTAACACCTGCGCCCGTCAGCTTGTGATCAGCTTGTCTGAGTAACATTCGCAGCACCGCCTAAGCAGCCCGACGCACTCGGGAGAGACTTACGTCGAAGGGAACGCGAACCGCCATGGATAATCGAATTAGTGGCTCATCCACACGCGCCAGCCAAGCTGACGAACCGAGGCAGTCGGTGGACAGCGACAGCTTTACCGAAACACTTGCGGGCCTGCCGTCCCGAGCGGCGCCGGATCCCCATGCTGGTTTGTCATTGGCGCCAACACAGCCGTACTCGCTCGTTTCCCAACCTCGTATCGTGGAGCTCGAAACGTCTTCATTCGCCTGGGAGTTGCCCGACAAAATGGGGCTCTGCGCCAGTAAGCCACATACCTCGGATGCAGATTTTCACAGTTCAACCTCTTCCAGCTCCACTACATCCCCTCCACCCAGGCCGCTGTTTGAATACAGGACGGTCGAATTGCCTCAGGCGAATGTAGACGGCATCTGCGTTGGGCTGACTGCGGAGTGGCTCCGCAATCTGAGCAGCAGCCCGTCAGCCCGAATGGATGCGCTCATACCGGAATCAGAAGGGCACCACTCAGCGGCTGAGCGGCAGCAGCAGTATCAGGACCTCAAGGATCGGTTGCGAAGTGAGGGAGCAGGAGCTTCTCAGGCCGACCTTGAGGCACAAAACACCATTTTGCGGGAAGCGGGCCTGGCACCGTCCGGAAGAGAGAACAAATACGGATTCGGCGAGCCCTCGAGGTTCTCGCGCGTGCTGGACAAAATTACCGGCGACGGATCGAAGTATTTGCTGAGTTTGTATTTCGCCGAAGGCGGCGCACACACAGTTGCGACGTCGGCGTCGAATGGAACAACCACGCTCTTCGACCCTAACTATGGAGAATTTACTGTTCCATCAGACCAGATGGGGTCATTGTTCCAAAGCCTCGCCAATCGTTACAGGAATCCTCCCAACGGGCGGCATTTATCGACAGTCACCACACAAAAGATGTACTGAGTCGGGCCTGAAGGCCGCTGGCGACTAATGCCTTCTCGTGGCGAACGAGTCGGTCGTGCTGACATTGGCTATTCCGGCTGTTGTCCCCTTGGGGCCGTCATGGCCGCCTCAAGGTGTTCGAGGATGTCCCGGATCTCGGCCGCCAAAGATGCTCCAAGCGGGGTCAACCCGACCAGTCGGCTCCTACTTCTGATGCGAGGTGTTCCGCGAGACTGCTGACGGAGCGGGCGACACGGGATGTCTCGTGGAGGACGATTGGCGATCGAGTTGAACGAGGCCCTGCGTATCAGAATGTGCGCTCCGTGAACGTCGGACGCCACAGGTGTTCAGCACGATCTCAAGCCGGGTATCCGTGTTGCGACCGATGCCGGATCACCGGCTAATGCGCCTGTCATCGCCGGCAGGTCGCCGACATAGCGATCGATCACGCGAAACCGTCAGGGCGATGGCCGACTGGTTGGTCGTAACGGAATAGAGGTTACACGTCGGACCTCCTTAAAGATGCGCGCTTGCATCGTCTGAACAGCCGGGCGGACGCCGCTGCAACCGAATGAAACCACGATAAAGCCGTGGCTCAACCTAGCTACCCCACCAAAGTCCGCGGCCGGCAAGTTCTGCATCGCCTTGAAATCAGCAAGCGAGGGCCGCATCATCGAGCCCGGAAAGCTGTGAAACGGTGTTGTGATGGTGGGCCGCGGCAATATCAAGGGTAGGGCTGTAATTCTTCTAAAGAACCCGAGATCTCGGCTCGCTCGCGTAACAAGGTATGGCACCTTAGCCGCGAAGCGGAATAAGCATAGCCGTAGAAAAGGCCAGCCGCGGGGAAAATGCGCTGCCCCTCGCCTTGCAAAGCGTGAGCACCGCGCCCCCTCTGTGCGTCAGCTTATTGTCAGCTCGCGCGCCTATCACTGTCCACAGGACTCGAGCAGGCCAGTACGGTGCAACTTTTGCGATAGGAGACCAAACGTCGTGTATAACAGAATCACTGGTTCTTCCAGCCAATTTCCAAGCGCGAGCCAAGCCGATGAATCGGAGCTGTCAGCAGATGGCGGGAGGTTTACCGAAACGCTTGCAGACACGGCCCCTGGTTCCTCCTCGGGGGTGGCACGGCCGTACTCCCTCGTTTCAGAACCTCCCATCGATGAGATCGACAGGGAGTCGTTCAGGCAAGAACTGAGAAATTTCTATGGTAACGACATCAAGCACATGGCCAATAATCCGCAAGAGTACTCGGATTTCGTTTCCGAAAAAGCTGAGCGCACAGCGATGGTCGCCAGAGCCGGATCCACCGTACAGGATTCGGACCAGGCGCGATATTTCAGCTATCAATTGGGTGACAAGAGTGTCGGGCTTCTAAAAACCGAAGGTCGACGTCGCATGGGAGGAGAGGCGTGGGAGCAGCACTTTCCTGGGCGGAAACACGTCTCGTCCGTTGTCGATCTCCGGGTTACTCATCCGCTCGTTGAGAACGCAGGCGATGTTCTGCTGGAACACCAACTTCGGCTTGACGGTAAGCGGGCGTTGGTCATGTCGCGTCCTGCCACGGATGAGGTGAAGCCCCGTCTAGAGCAGATGGGTTTTGTTCGCGTTGGTGACAATGAAGATGACAATGAATATGTGCTTGACCCTAGGCAGCATCCCGACAAGTGGACGCTGAACGAGGAGGGAAAATGGCAGCGGGTGGACAAGCCTCGCCTATATCTCTCCAAAGCTGAGAGTAGCGATGAGGAAAACGAAGGAAGTGTCGAGGAATATTCGGGCGAAGAATACATCGAAACGGATTCATCTGGGGACGATCCTTCTTGGTACTTCGACCGGCTCAATTTAGGCCCGGGGACCGGCTAGCAGAAGTCACGCCGGGTGCAGCTTGACTTCTCATACCGGCATGCACCGGGGCCAAGGCGACGCTGCAACGGGAGCACCCGGCACGCGCGGGTGTGCTCTCGTTGCGGCGCGCGAGCAGAAATAAATTAGAAGCGGCGGCGGTTCCCGAATTCGCAGGCAGAGCAACTTCTTTGAATTGCTAGTCAGCTGCTCTGAGCTGCCTTTTGGTCATTGGCAACTCTCTGGGATTTGAACGCTCCACAAGCATCGTGCGCAGCGCCGACGAAGTGGCCAAACGATTCTTGATGCTTATCGTGATTGATCATCAAGTTGTTTTCATCGTCTTTGAATGGCGTATTCAAGCTGGCGTTTAGTGGCAACCGGGAGCTTTTGTGTAAGCAGCATCCTACACGCGCGGTCACGAAGTGATCTGA
>NZ_PSRR01000343.1 GCF_004296405.1 Bradyrhizobium sp. Leo170 | reverse complement strand
CACGGGCGCTGGCGTTCGTGGAGAGAGAATCCCCACCCGGTTTGCGCTTGCAGCGCAAACCGACCTCCCCTTTTCAAGGGGAGGTGACACTCCCAGCTAGTTCAGACTCGATAGCTTGCGCGTAACAGAGCGAAGGCGAGTGGGTCTGCTCATGTCTCCTTTTTTAATTTCGCTCGCCCATTGCGTAGAGAACGCGTGGGCTTTCCATCGAGTGTATGAGCGGAGCTCTCGCAGTCAACGAAACGGAAATCTGAATTAGCGAGGCGCGCGACAAAAAACGTCTCGTTGGTTTCCTCCGCGGAGAAAGCGCTACGCGCGCCGTTGCAAGACGGCTAAATCCCTATGCGATTGGGGGGTAGCGCGCAGGCTGTCGACAATCGTGTCACGACGAAATCGTTTCATCGTCTGCCGCTGGGATCGTGGAGATAATCCCTTTCGCCCGCGCAACATTCGAAATTCCATTTCATTGACGATGACACGATCGCACCGCATCATTTGTGCGTTGCTTTGAGTGCGAATGGCGCCGGAGAAATCCGCCTTTTTACAGCAATAGCTCTGAACGAAATGCGTGCGCGCCGAGTGGCTCGCGCGAACGGCGGAGCCACGTCGAATGCAGGGGTGAAGATGTCGATTGAAGAGAAGAAGAATAGATTGGCGATGGATCGGCGGACGCTGTTGCGCGCCGGTGCGGCCGCAGCTTTTGCCGCGCCGATCGGGGCCTTTGGTGCGCAAGCGTTTTCCGCGCGTGGTGTGGTACCGGCGATCGACTTCTCCGAGTTTCCCATCTGCAAGACGGCATCCGATGTGCCGCCGCTGACCGGTGCGCCGCGCAAATTGAAGCTGTCATGGAATGCGGGCGCGGTGTGCCTGGCGCCGCTGCCGGTCGCGATCGACTACGGCTTCTTCCAGAAGCAGAACCTCGACATTGAGCTCGTCAATTACAGCGGCTCGACCGACCAGTTGCTGGAGGCGATCGCCACCGGCAAGAGCGATGCCGGGCTCGGCATGGCCTTGCGCTGGCTCAAGCCGCTGGAGCAGGGCTTTGACGTCAAGATCGCCGCCGGCACTCATGGCGGCTGCATGCGCGTGCTGACCCGCGTAGGCTCCGGCGTCGACAAGCTCGCCGACCTCAAGGGCAAGATCGTCGCTGTCGGCGATCTTGCCGGCCCCGACAAGAACTTCTTCTCGATCCAGCTTGCCAAGCAGGGCTTTGATCCGAACAAGGACGTCGACTGGCGCGCCTATCCCGGCAACCTCCTCAATGTCGCGGTCGAGAAGGGCGAGGTGCAAGCCTTCCTGGCCTCCGATCCGCTTGCCTATCTCTGGCTCAAGGACAGCCAGTACAAGGAAGTCGCCTCCAATCTCGACGGCGAGTATCGCGACAAGACCTGCTGCATCGTCGGTCTCCGCGGCTCTCTCGTGCGCAACGAGCCGCATGTCGCACGCGCGATCACCCAGGCGCTGCTCGACGCCGCGATGTTCACCTCGCAGAATCCGGAGAAGGCCGCGAAGTCGTTCCAGCCCTATGCGCCGAAGGCAGCTTCGCTCGCCGATCTCGAGGCGATGGTGCGCTATCACACCCATCACCATCACCCTGTTGGCGAAGTCCTGAAGCGCGAGCTGAAGGGTTATGCCGACGATCTGAAGACCGTCTCGGTGTTCAAGCAGAGCACCGATACGGCGAAATTCGCGGAACGGATCTATGTCGACGTATTCAGTGTCTGACGCATCGGCCGCAGCCGGACAGGCGGCAGCAGGTGCCGGCCCGGCCTGGCTCGAAAGACTCCGCAGCGGCGGCTATAGCGCCGGCCTTGCCGCCGGCGTCGTGTGGTTGGCGTTCGGTGCGTCCTGCCTCTATTGGGAAGATCTTGGTGACTGGTCGCGAACGCACGGGCTTGCGATCGGCGCGTTCGTGATCGCAGCGCTTGCGGTGCTTGGCACGCTTGGCGCCGATTTCCTCGGCGGCGCCGGGGTGGCGCTGCGCCGGCGCGCGCCGTGGCTGCTGGCGCTCGGGATATTCTTCACGTTGTGGGAGATCGCCACCGCAAAATTCGGCTGGCTGCCGCTGCCGTTCTTCCCGCCGCCGCAGTCGATCCTGGAAGTCTATACCGATGATCTGCCAAAGTTGCTCGACAGCGTCATTGCGTCCGTGAAGCTGCAGCTTGGCGGCTATGTCATCGGGGCCGCCATCGGCTTCCTGACCGGCGTATCGATCGGCTGGTCGCAGAAGGTCGGCTATTGGGTGCATCCGGTGCTGCGCTTCATCGGTCCGCTACCCGCGACCGCCTGGCTGCCGATTGCGTTTTTCACCTTCCCCTCGAGCTGGAGCGCGAGCACCTTCCTGATCGCGCTTGCGACCGGCTTCCCGGTGACGGTCCTGACCTGGTCGGGCGTTGCCAGCGTGCCGAACGCCTATTACGACGTCGCGCGGACGCTGGGAGCAAAGCCGTCGTTCCTGGTGCTGAAAGTGGCGATCCCCGCGGCGCTGCCGCATGTCTTCGTCGGCCTTTTCATGGGGCTCGGGGCTTCGTTCGCCGTGCTGGTCGTCGCCGAGATGATCGGTGTCAAGGCCGGCCTTGGCTGGTATCTGCAGTGGGCGCAGGGATGGGCGGCCTACGCCAACATGTATGCCGCGCTGATCGTGATGTCGCTCCTCTGCTCCGGTGCGATCACGCTACTGTTCAAGACGCGAGACCGGCTGCTGGTCTGGCAGAAGGGCGTCGTCAAATGGTAGCCGCTGCATTGGCTGAGGCCGTCACCACTCCCGCGGTCGGCGCCGCGCTCGATATCGAGCACGTCAATCACGCCTTCGATATCGACGGCGCCGAGCTTCCAGTCTTGGATGACGTCACCCTTGCGATCGAGCCCGGCGAATTCGTCGCGCTGCTCGGCCCGTCCGGCTGCGGCAAATCCACGCTGCTCCGGCTGGTCGCAGGACTAGAGAAGCCGCGCAGCGGCGTGCTGCGCGAAGACGAGGTCCGCATCGCAGGCCCGCACCCGTCGCGCGTTGTCGTGTTTCAGGACCCGACGCTGTTTCCCTGGCGCTCGGTCTGGGACAATGTCGCGCTCGGGCTGGAGGCGCAGGGCATCCTGAAAAGCCAGCGCCAGCGTGTCGACGCGGCGATCGATCTGGTCGGTCTCTCCGCCTTCAGGAAAGCCTATCCGCACCAGCTTTCCGGCGGCATGGCGCAGCGCGTCGCGCTCGCGCGTGCGCTGGTTAACGATCCGAAAGTGCTCATCCTTGACGAGCCGCTCGGCAAATTGGATTCGCTGACGCGGATCACCATGCAGGCCGAGATCGTCTCGCTCTGGCAGCGCAAGGGCTTCACCACGCTGCTCGTCACGCATGATGCGGAGGAGGCGCTGTTCCTTGCCAACCGCGTCATCGTGCTCAGCGACCGCCCAGCGCGCGTCAAGGCCGACATCAGGGTGGATCGGCCGTATCCGCGTCATCGCGGTGATCCCTATCTCGCCGATCTGCGCCGGCAGATTCTCGGCCTGCTTGGGCTCGACGCGACATGGTGACGACGGCGGCGAAAGAGCGGCTGCCGTCCGAAGCGCCGGACCATGTCGCGCGCGCCTTGCAGCTTGCCGAGGGCATCGCCGAGCGGGCGGCGGCGCACGACCGCGATGCCAGCTTTCCGTTCGAGAATTTCGCGGACCTCGCGAAAGCGGGTCTGCTCGCGCTGACCGTCCCGGCCGCGCTTGGCGGGGCAGGGGCGGGTGCGCGCGACGCTGCGCGCATCCTTACCATCATAGGCAAGGCCGATCCGTCGACCGCGCTGGTGCTGTCGATGCATTACATCAACCATCTGGTGATGGCGCGCAGCCCGCGCTGGCCCACACGTCTGTCGCGCAAGCTTGCCAAGGAGACGGTCGAAGGCGTCGCGTTGATCAACGCGCTGCGTGTCGAACCCGAACTGGGATCGCCTGCGCGAGGTGGATTGCCGGCGACGATTGCGCGCCGCACCGATACCGGCCGGCGGCTGAGCGGCCGCAAGATCTATTCGACCGGCGCGCCGATCCTGAAATGGTATCTGGTGTGGGCCAAGACCGACGAGCCGGAAACCCGCGTCGGCCAGTTCCTGGTGCCCGCGGGCTTGCCCGGAACGAGGATCGAAGAAACCTGGAACCACCTCGGCCTGCGCGCCAGCGGCAGTCACGACGTGATCTTCGAGGACGTCGTGTTCCCGCTCGATTACGAGGTTGACGTCCGCAAGCCGGAGGAGTGGACCGCGCCTGATGTCACCCAGGCGACCGTCCATGCCATCTTCGTGGCCGCGATCTATGATGGCGTCGCTCGCGCCGCGCGCGACTGGCTGATCAAGTTCCTGCGCGAACGTGTTCCGGCCAATCTCGGCGCCCCGCTCGCAACATTGCCGCGAGCCCAGGAAATCCTTGGCGGCATCGAGGCGCGGCTTGTCGTTAATGCCCGCCTGATCGACAGTTTTGCCGGTGAGTTCGATGCCGGCTTGCCGCTCAGTGCGACCGAGTCCAATATCGTCAAGCTGACGGTGACCAACAATGCCGTCGCCGTGGTGGAGGACGCGCTGTCACTTGCCAGCAATCACGGTCTGTCGCGACACAATCCGCTGGAGCGGCATTTTCGCGATGTGCTGTGCGGCCGCGTCCACACCCCGCAGGATGACTCCACCCGCATCGCCGCCGGACGCCTGGCGCTAGGCATCTGAACAACAGCCAACAAGATCGGAGCTTCCCCATGTCAGTCGAGTTCATCGGCTTCATCACCACCAACAATGCGTCGGAGACCATCGTCCGCTCCGGTCCTGTGCTCGATCCGCCCTATATCGAGACGGTGGCCAAGGCGCATGAGCTTGCCGGCTTCGACCGCGCGCTGCTCGCGTTTCACTCGACGACGCCGGATGCGCTGCAGGTCGCCCAGCACGTGCTCGGCATCACCAGGAAGTTGAAAGTGATGATTGCGCAGCGGCCGGGCTTCACGGCGCCGACGCTATTGGCGCGCCAGCTTGCCACGCTCGACCAGTTCTACCCCGACCGCGTCTCGCTGCACGTCATCACCGGCGGCAACGCCACCGAACTGCGCCAGGACGGCAATACGCTCGACGACAAGGACGAGCGCTACGCGCGCACCAGCGAATTCCTCGACATCGTCCGTCTGGAATGGACCAGTGAGAAGCCGTTCGATTATCGCGGCAAGTACTACCAGGTCGAGCGGGGCTTTTCGCAGATCAAGCCGCATCAGAAGGGCGGCATCTACACCTTCGTCGGCGGCGGCTCGGATGCCGCGGTCGAGGTCGCGGGCAAGCACGCCGACACCTTCGCGCTGTGGGGCGAATCTTATGCGCAGGTGCGCGACGTCACCGCGCGCGTGCGCACTGCTGCCGCCAGGCATGGCCGGCCGGCGCCGCGCTTCAGCCTCTCGGTGCGGCCGATCCTCGCCGACACCGAGGAGAAGGCATGGGCAAAGGCAGAGGCGATCCTCGAGCGTGCCACCGAGTTGCAGGATCAGACCGGCTACCGCAAGCCGGCGGATGGTCATGCCACCGCGGGCGCGAAGCGGCTGCTTGCGCTTGCCGACAAGGGCACGCGCATCGACAAGCGGCTGTGGACCGAGATCGCCAAGCTGACCGGCGCCAACAGCAACACCACCGCGCTGGTCGGCACGCCCGAGCAGGTCGCCGAAGTGTTCGGCGATTATTACGACCTCGGCGTCAGTCACTTCCTGATCCGCGGCTTCGATCCGCTGATCGATGCGATCGACTATGGCCGCGAGCTGATTCCGCTGACGCGCAAGCTGATCGCCGCGCGCGATGCGACGCGTGGGATTGCCGCCGAATGATCCGGTTCGCTCTCGCTATTCTGCTCGCGCTCGGCGGCGCGAGCATCGCGTCCGCGCAAACCACGCTGCGCGTCGGCGATCAAAAGGGCAATTCGCAGGCGGTGATGGAAGCCGCCGGCGTGCTCAAGGATGTGCCCTACAAGATCGAGTGGAAGGAGTTCGCGGCAGCCGCGCCGCTGTTGGAAGCGCTCAGCGCCGGCGCGATCGATACCGGCCTTGTCGGCGATGCGCCCTTCACCTTTGCCGCCGCGGCAGGCGTGCCGGTGAAGGCGATCGCTGCCGTCCGGCAGTCGCGCGAAGGGCTCGCGATCGTGGTGCCCGAGAAATCCGCGATCAAGAGTTTTGACGATTTACGCGGCAAGAAGATCGCGACCGGCCGCGGCTCGATCGGTCTCCAGTTGATCCTGGCCGCGCTCGAATCCAGGGGCTGGCAGGCGAGCGACGTCCAGATCGTCTTCCTCGCGCCGTCGGACGCCAAGGTCGCCTACACGCAAGGATCGGTCGATGCCTGGTCGACCTGGGAGCCCTATGTCAGCCAGGAAGAGGTGCTGTTCAAGTCGCGCCGTGTAATCACCGCGGAGGGTATCACGCCCGGCCTCGGCTTTCAGGTCGCAACGCCAAACGCGATCAAGGACAAGCACGAGCAATTGCAGGATTTCGTCCGGCGTCTCGCCGCGGCACGGGCATGCTCGCAGAACAATGTGGCCGGCTATGCCGAAACCTGGGGCAAGCTGATGAACATCCCGACCTCGGTGCCGCTGAACTGGCTCGTGCGGGCCAAGATCCAGATCACCCCGATCGATGACGGCGTCGTGAGCGACGAGCAGAAGACCATCGATCTCTATCACCGCTGGGGCTTGATCAAGCAGCAGCTCAACGCCGCTGAGATCGTCGACCGCTCGTTCGCGACGGCGATCGGCAAGGGCACGGGCTTGTGAGCCCGCGTCAGTGTTCGACCTCGACCGCTCGCCCCAACCGTCATTGCGAGCGAAGCGAAGCAATCCATGCCTCCACAAGCCGAGAAATGGATTGCTTAGCTGCGCTCGCAATGACGGGGAGAGAGCGGTGGCTCGCAATGACGCGTGGGCCGCACCTCCCAAAAGTGTGATCAGCGGAAATAATCCGCTTGGCGAGTTGAGAGCGCCGAAAGGATTTTTCACGTTTCATCCTCGCAAGAATGTCAACGTTGCTATTTCTTGGACTCCCTTGCCGGGGCGGTTCACCCGGCCAAAATGAAGCAGAACGAACAATGGAGTCCGGGAGACCACCATGGGCCTGCATGAAACCAAAATCGAGTCGCTTCCCTTCGTCACTGCCGAGCTCAACTATCTCGCCCCGGTAGCGGGCAAGCCACGTACCTACGCCTTTGATCCGCCACCCGGCGAGCCCAAGTCGACGGCGCTCCTCGAACCCCACAACGTTCCGATCTTCGACGGCCGTCTGATCGCCAACCAGTTTTCGCTCGACCGCGAAGGCTTCGCGCTGGTCAAGCATCCGACCGCGGTGAGGAACTATTACGACGATAACGAAATCAGGCGCGTCTACTATCCCGCCGTCGAAGCCTTCCTGAAGGCGACGTTGAAGGCCGATCGCGTCGTCATCTTCGACCACACTGTGCGCAAGCGCGTCGAGGGCGCACCTGATGTGCGTGACGGCACGCCGCGACAGCCGGCGACGCGGGTTCATGTCGACCAGACTGATCTGTCCGGCCGCAACCGTGTGTTCGAACATCTGCCGGATGAGGCCAATGAACTCGTCAAGGGCCGCGTGCAGGTGATCAACCTGTGGCGGCCGATCCGCGGGCCGCTGCGCGATGCGCCGCTGGCGATGGCCGACGGCCAGTCGGTGGCGCCGGGCGATCTGATCGCCTCCGACCTGATCTATCCGAACCGCCAGGGCGAGACCTATTCGGTGAAATATAACGCGAACCATCGCTGGTTCTATTTCCCGGAGATGACGCCGGACGAAGCGCTGCTGCTCAAGTGCTACGATTCCGCAACCGACGGCCGCACGCGCTTCGCGCCGCATACGGCCTTCATCGACCCCACAACCCCGACTGATGCCGAGCCTCGCGAAAGCATCGAAGTGCGGACGTTGGTGTTCCACAAGCACTGAGCTGCCTAATACCTAGGCACAGATTGGCGTTCCCGGCCTATTGGTGATACGCCGTCCCGAAATTCCTCGGAGACGAGATGATTCGTGGGCGGCGTTACCAAAGAAGATGCGGGGTCCAGTACCCGCACGCTGATTTTTGCTCTGTTGGCCTTGGCTTGCGGCCATATGCTATCGACCCTGCTGCGGACGATCCCGGCCATCAGCCTCGACCTGATGGCCGCCGATTTCGCGACGCCGCCGCAGACGCTCGCGAGTCTGACCTCGATCTACCATTCGCCTTTGCCGCATCGCAGGTTCCCGTCGGCGCCGCGATGGATCGCTTCGGCGTTCGCCCGGTCTCGCTCAGCCTGCTCGTTGGAACCATCTTCGGGGCGGTGGCATCCGCGTTCGCGACCGGACCGGGGAGCTTCCTCGTTGGCCAGCTCATGCTGGGGATCGCGACATCAGGCATGCTGATGTGCCCGATGACGCTGGCTGCGAAACAGCTTTCCCCGATGCGGTTTGGCCTGTGGTCGGGTGCGATCCTGTCGATCGGCAACATCGGCATGCTGCTGTCGTCGAGCCCGTTGGCCTTCGTGGTCGACCGTTTTGGCTGGCGGGCGGGGTTCTGGATATCGGCCGTTGGCGGCGTCGCGGTGCTGCTCGCGGTGTTCGCGCTGGTGCCGAAACAGCCGGCCGAGCACAAGGACGATTCGTCGCCGCTTTCGCAAATGATGGAAGTCTTGCGCCTTGGCCTGTCCCGCCCGCTCCGGGGCCTCGTCGCCTTGTCGCTGGTCTCGCTGGCGGCGTCGCTGGTGCTGAGGGGATTGTGGGGCGGGCCGTGGCTGATGGAGGTCAAGGGGCTCACGCGCATCGAAGCCGGCAACCAACTCGGACTGTTCACGCTGGCCCTGATCGTCGGGCCGGTCTGCATCGGCATGGTCGATCGCAGGCTCGGCCACCGGCGCACCGTGGTTGCGGCGACCCATTTCGCATCGGCGCTGCTGCTTCTCCTGCTGGCCCTGGGAGCTCCGGGTTACCCGGTATCTGGTCTGTTCGGCGTCGCCGTCATGCCGCCGCAATATGATCTGGTCCTGTTCGTCCTGATCGGTCTTGCCGTGTCGGCGCAGCCGCTGCTCTACGGCATGACCAGGCAGCTCGTTGACGCCCAGAGCGCCGGCAAAGCGCTTTCGGCGATCAATCTCTCCTTCTTCCTCGGCGCGGCGCTGATGCAGTCCATAACCGGCGCGGTGGCGGCGCTCTACGGATTGCCGGCAGTGATGATGTTCATGGCCGCTGCCCTGCTGGCCGGTACGGTGGTGTTTTTGATCTATACGTTCCGGGCGGCGGCGATAAAATAGCCGATGTTCTCCGCTTTGTTGGCGTCGATGGAAGTTCCTTTCGGCGCCGGCCGTCCATGATCGCTCGATCGCTGCAACGCACCATTTCATTTCTCTGCCCATATTTACGCGCTATTGTTGTGGGTGGGGAAAACGCAGCAGGCTGCTATCAGA